>JBGPIT010000028.1:0-24491 GCA_041485125.1 Binatia bacterium
CAAGCTCGTCCTGCACGCCGCGGGCCCCTTCTCCGCCACCGCGGCGGCGATGCTCGACGCCTGCCTCCACTGCGGCGCGCACTACCTCGACCTCTCCGGCGAGATGGCGGTCATCGAGCAGGTCGTCCGCCGCGACGCCGCGGCGCGCGCGCGCCGGATCATGCTGATGCCCGCGACCGGCTTCGACGTGGTGGCGTCGGATTGCCTCGCCGCGCACGTCGCCGCGCGCCTTCCCAGCGCGACCAGCCTCGCGCTCGGGTTCAGCGGCCTGCGCCTCATGACCCGCGGCTCGGCGAAGACGATCGTCGAGAACGAGGGCATCTTCGTCCGCCGGAACGGTGCGATCGTCGCGGTGACGCCGGGGTCGATCGAGCGCGACTTCGATTTCGGCGCCGGCCCGCGCCGCGCCCTCAACGTCACCTGGGGCGACGTCGCGTCGGCGTACTACACGACCGGGATTCCCAACGTCGAAGTCTACTTCGAAGCGACGCCGATGCTGCGGAGCGTGCTCGCGGCGAGTCGCTTCCTCGGGCCGATGCTGCGCACCGACGCGTCACAGGCGATGCTCAAGCTCTGGGCCGAGCTACTGCCGGCGGGCCCGACCGACGCGGAACGGAGCGCGCAGCGTACGGCGATCGTGGCGGAGGCCCGCGACGCGCACGGGGGCCGCGCCGCCGCGCGCCTGCACGCGCCCGAGCCGTACTCCTTCACCGCGCTCAGCGCCGCGGCGATCGCGCAGCGCGCGCTCGCGGGCGACGTCGAGATCGGCTTTCAAACGCCGGCGCGCGTCTACGGGCCCGACCTCGCGCTCGCGTTCGACGGCGTCACGCGCGAGGACCTGGCGTGAGCACGGGCGACGCCGGCCGACCGATCAAGGTCGCCGTGATCGGCGGCGGCTGCGCCGGCATGACCGCCGCCTTCGAGCTCTCGCGGCCGGAGCACGCCGGCCGGTACGAGGTCACGGTCTACCAAGTCGGGTGGCGCCTGGGCGGCAAGGGCGCGTCGGGACGAGGCCCGTCCGGACGCATCGAGGAGCACGGTCTCCATTTGTGGATGGGCTTCTACGAGAACGCCTTCCGTCTCATGCGGGACTGCTACGAGGAGCTCGGCCGCGACCCCGCCGCGTGCCCGATCGCGACCTGGCAGGATGCGTTCGCGCCGGCGCCGTTCGCGGGGGTCGCCGATCGCTCGTCGAGCGGGCGATGGATCCCGTGGATGGCGGATCTGCCGCGCACCGAGGGGCTTCCCGGCGACCACTACCCGACGCCGCCGCGCTGGACGGTCGCCGACTATTTCGCGCGCACGGTCGCACTTCTACGAACCCTCTTCACGACCTTGCAGTCGGGCGAGCGCGGCGCGGCGCCGGACGCGCCGGCGAGCGGCGCGTCGACGTGGAGCCGCGACGCGATCCTCGATCGCATCACGAGCGTGCTCAAGTACGGCGAGCTGGCGACGCTCGCGGCGCTGGTCGAGGCGGTCGAGCTGCTCGAGACCATGAGCGGCGGCTTGTCACGCTTCCCCGACAGTCTCGTCGTGCGCTTCGTCGACACGATCGCGCGCGGCGCGCGTGCCCAGATCGCGTCGCGCGCCGAGGCCGATCTCGAGATCCGGCGGGTGTGGACGATCGCCGACCTCACGCTCGCGACCATGCGCGGCATCGTCCGCTTCAGCCTGATGACCGACCCGCGCGGCTTCGACGCGATCGACGAGTACGACTGCCGCGAGTGGCTGATGCTGAACGGCGCGTCGGAGCAGTCGGTGAGCTCCGGCTACATGCGCGCGATCTACGACTTCGGGTTCTCCTACGAGGACGGCGACCCCGCCAAGCCGCGCATCGCCGCCGGCCAGGCGCTGCGCAGCATGCTGCGCGCCTTCTTCACCTACCGCGGCGCGTTCTTCTGGCGCATGCAGGCGGGGATGGGCGACGTGGTCTTCGCGCCGCTCTACGAGGTGCTGGTCGCGCGCGGCGTCCGCTTCGCGTTCTTCCATCGCCTCGAGAACGTCCGGCTCGTCGACCCGGTACGGCTGCGCGTCGGCGAGGTACCGTACGTCGCGGCGCTCGACTTCGACGTCCAGGCGGAGGTGATCGGCGGCGGCGCGTACCGGCCGCTGGTCGACGTGCGCGGCCTGCCCTGCTGGCCGTCGGCGCCCAACTGGTCGCAGCTCGTCGACGGCGAGCGCTCGGCGCGCGACGGGTGGGAGCTCGAGTCGCATTGGGACCGGCGGAGAGCGCGGACGCGGACGCTCGAGGTCGGCACCGACTTCGACCTGGTGGTGCTCGGGGTCGGCGTCGGCGCGGTGCCGTACGTCTGCGGCGAGCTGGTCGCCCGCGATCCACGCTGGCGCGCGATGGTCGACCACGTGAAGACGGTCGCGACGCAAGCGTTCCAGACGTGGATGGGCGTCGACATGGAGGAGCTCGGCTGGGCGCCTGGTCAGATCGTGCTCTCCGGGTTCGTCGAGCCGTTCGACACCTGGGCCGACATGCGCCATCTGGTCGCGCGCGAGGACTGGGCGGTGCCGCCGCGCGCGCTCGCGTACTTCTGCAACGCGTTGCCGGACGGCCCCGGCGCGGCGCACCGCGCCGACGTCGGCTACCCGCGGACGCAGCGCGAGCAAGTGCGTCGGAACGCAATCCGCTTCCTCAACTGCGACGTCGTTCACCTCTGGCCCAAGGCGGCGCGGCCGACGGGAGGCTTCCGCTGGGACGTCCTGGTCGCGCCCGACGGCGAGACGGCCGGCGAGCCGAACGAGGCGCGTTTCGCCTCGCAGTTCTGGACCGCGAACGTGAACCCGTCCGACCGCTACGCGCTGACGCTGCCGGGAAGCAGCGTGTACCGGATCTCGCCGCTCGATCGCAGCTACGACAACCTCACCGTCGCCGGCGATTGGACCTCGTGCGGCTTCAACGCCGGCTGCGTCGAGGCCGCCGTGATGTCGGGGATGCTGGCGGCGCACGCGATCTCGCGGTCGCCGGCGCTCGAGGCGATCGTCGGCTACGACCATCCATGAAGGAGACGCGCGTGAACGACGAACAGGATCGCATCAAGCGACCGCAACCCGAGCGGGTGCAGCCGTTTCGGAGCTGGTCGACGTTGTTGACCGGCGCACCCGCCCGCACCGCCGCGGACGAGCGGCGTGACGATGGAACGAGCGGGCAGCGTCGCGAACAGCGGGCGGACGCGCCGGACCCGCCGTCGTTCAACGACGTCGTCGCGCGCTCGGTCGACATCGGCTACCGCGTGATCGACGAGTACATGCGTCAGGGGCAGAAGGCGGCGCAGCGGTTCAGCGAGCGCTCGTTCGGCCCCGACGCGGTGGTGAACGACGTCCGCGAGGTCGCCGACCGGATGGCGCAGCAGGCCTCCGAGGTGCTCGGCCTGTGGTTCCAGTTCCTGGAGATGGTGAGCGCCAGTGGCGTGATGCGGCCGATGACCGACGCGCTCGACCCGACGCGTGCAACGACGCCGCCGTCCGCATCTCCAGGGGCGGCAGCGGCGGAGAACGGCGCCCGTGCGCGTCCGGCCGACGCTGCCCGGGTTCGCGTCGAGGTGACGTCGCCCTATCCGACCGAGGTCGCGGTCGAGCTTCGCGCCGCTGCCGGCAGCGGGCCGTACATCGTCCATGCGTTGCGCGCGGCCGATGCCGACAAGCCGCGGCTCACCGAAATCGCGTTGATCGCGGCGCCGGCTGGTGGCGACGAGGGCCCGCGCTTGCGCGTGCGCGTGCCGCAGGACCAACCGAGCGGTATCTACAACGGCTTGATCGTCGACGAGACCACCAGCCGTCCGGTCGGCACCGTCAGCGTGCGCGTCGCGCGGGAATGATCGAAGGCGGCACGATCGACGACGGCGCCGGGCGCGCATCACGCGCGGCCGGCCCGGATCTCGTCGCGGTGATGCTCAAGGAGTACGGCGACGTCACGCGCGTCGCGCTCTGCGACTACCTCCGGCCGCGCGAGCCGCGCCGGCACCTCTACAACCTCGTCGCCGACTATCCGCGGCGCGGCGGCCGCATGCTGCGACCGAGCCTCTGCATCGCGACCGCCCGTGCCTTCGGCGCGCGCTTGGAAGAGGCCGTCCACGCCGCGGTCGCGCTCGAGCTCTTCCACAACGCCTTCCTGGTGCACGACGACGTCGAGGACGAGAGCGACGCGCGGCGCGGGCAGCCCACCTTGCACGCGATGCACGGCGTGCCGGTCGCGGTGAACGTCGGCGACGCGCTCACGCTTCTCGGCCTGCGCGCCCTGATCGACGCGCGCGAGACGCTCGGACCGCGCCTCGCGATGGCGGTGCTCGAGCAGGCGGAGCGCATGGCGCGGGAGTCGGTCGAGGGGCAGGCGATCGAGCTCGGCTGGCGGCGCGACAACGTCGGCACGCTCTCCGACGCCGACTACTTCGAGATGGTCCTCAAGAAGACCTGCTGGTACACGACGATCTACCCGAGCCGCGTCGGCGCGCTGATCGGCTCGCGCAGCGACCGTGGTCTCGACCGCTTCACGCGCTTCGGCTTCTTCCTCGGCGCCGCGTTCCAGATCCAGGACGATCTCCTCAACCTCGAAGGCGACGAGGCACTTTACGGCAAGGAGCTGAACGGCGACATCCTCGAGGGCAAGCGCACCCTCATGCTGATCCATCTGCTGCGCTACGGCCTGGCTGAAGACCGGCTCCGCCTGGTCGAGTTCCTCGCCACCCCGCGCGGCGAGCGCCGCGACGACGACGTCGTCTGGGTGCGGAGCCGCATGGACGCGCACGGATCGATCGCCTACGCACGCCAGATCGCGCACGCGCTCGCCGGCGCGGCGCTGCACGAGTTCGAGCTGGTCTATCGCGAGGTGCCGGACTCGCGCGACAAGCGCTTCATCCACGCGATGGTCACCTGGGTGCTGGCGCGCGCCTGACCCGGCGGCGCCCCGCGAGCTCGCGCCGCCGCGTCAGGCTGCGACGTCGACGCGGATCTTCGCGACCTCGTCGCCGGTGTCGGTGCGGTGCACGTTGCCGAGGTACGTGCCGGTCGTGAGCGGCGTCGTCAGGTTGTCGAGCCGCACCACCAGCATGTCGCCGTTGGCGACGATCGTCGCGGTGACCTTCGAGGCGGGAATCGTCGCGCTCGAGGTCACCTCGATCAGGCTCGACGAGGCGACCGCGATCACGCCGTGGTTCGGGATGTTGATCGCCTGGACCGCCTGCGTGTCGGTCGGCGTGAGCGTGAAGGCAACCAGGCGCTTGCGGTCGCTGACGAGCTCGTAGGGCTTACGAAGCACGTTGGCGAGGCCCATCCACGAGTCCAGCACGTCCGAGAGGTAGCGGTTGACGGTGTAGTCACGGGTGCTGATCTCGTCCAAGGCGCGGTTCAGGCGGTCGTACGAATTGTTGATGTAGTCCGTGTAGGTGCTCTGCAGCTCGCCCGCGTAGTTGATTCCGTCCGCCATGACTCACCTCCATGCGTTCGATCGTTCATACCAAGTGCGGCCGCGCATTGTCGACGCCGTTCCGTGCTCAGGGCGCGCTCGGGCAGAGCGGCGCCGGCGGTGTGACGTGCAGCCGCTCGGGCGGCGCGCACTTCGGGCATTCGACGCTGCCGGTCATGCCGCAGCAGACCTCGTGGTCGCGGATGTCGTCGATCATCGCGCGCATGCCGGCCTCGACCCACGCGTTCACGCCGAGACCGTCGGCGAAGCGCAGATACTTGACGCCTTTCAGCACCGAGCCGGCCCCGTCTTGCTGGAGCGCCGTGAAGCCGCAATCCCAGGTGATGCCGCCCGGTCCGTCGGTGCAATTCACGCGGTGGTCGATCGAGTCGCAGAGGCCGTAGTCGTAGCGAAGGGACGTTGCGGTGCGGACGGCGGCGATCTCGAGGATGTTCCGGAAGCGCGACTGGTTCGGATCGCAGGCCTGCGTCGGCGGGCTCAGCACGCGAAAGTGCTCGAAGAGCGGCCCCGACCAGGTCGAGCCCGGCGCCGGCGGGCTCGGCAGCGGCGCGGCGTTGCCGGTCGAGCAGGCGCTCGGCATCGCGACGTTGCTGGCAGCGAAGTCGAGCGGGTTGCAGAACGACCATGACTGCGGATCCGTGAGCGGCGCCAACTCGGCGAACGGCCGGTCGACCGAGATCATGAAGTAGCCCATGCCGGGGCGACCGCCGGAGGGCGGCTTCACGTCCCACCCCACCAGACACGCACAGCAGCGCCGGCTCGTTCCCGCCGCCGTCTCGCGCACCAACGACGCGTCGACGCCGGCCCAGACGAGCCATGAGAATGCGATGCAGCCGACGAACCTCGCGAGCCTCCCGCGATCCGCCATCGAACGGCCCCCCCTCGGCGGCGCGGTATTATCGGGCATCGCGCGCTGCGATCCAGAGCTCCGACGCGGAGTGGTTCAGAATGACGCGACTATTCCGCTTCAGCTCGAGGGCGGGACCGCGGGCGCCGCATCCGTCGCTCCGGCTGCGTGCCGCAGGCGGGCGAGGCTCATGGACGCCTTCATCTGGTAGCTCTTCGCGCCGCACGCGCGGGCGGTGTCGATCGCGCGCGTCAGCCAGCGCTCGGCGTCGGCGCCGTTGCCGCGCGCCAGCTCGAGCTCGCCGCGCAGACGGTAGAGCTCGGGCTCGTAGAACGAGTCGAGCAAGGTGCCGCAGAGGGCGAGCGCCTGGTCGACGACCGCGAGGCCCGCGGCCGCGTCGCCGCGCGCGAGGTGCGCCTCGGCGAGGAACGACAGATAGTAGCTGTAGGTGATCCGGATGCCGATCGCCTCGAGGATACCGAGGCCCTGGCGGATGTGACCGATGCCGCCCTCGACGTCGCCGCCGGCGGCGAGCGCCCAGCCGCGGACGCAGGTGGTGGTCGCGAGCCAGAAGTAGAGCTTGTGCTCGGTCGCGAGCTCGATGCAGGCGTCGGCGTACTCCAACGCGAGGTCGCGGTCGCCGTGGTCGTGGGCCAGGCCGGCGGCGAAGCTGAGCGCCAGCGCGATCGCGTACGGATTGCCGCTGCGTTGCGCGAGCGCGAGCATCTCGTCGCGTACCCGCACCGCGCCGTCGTGGTCGCCGAGGACGCTCAGGCTCCACATCAGCCAGCCGTGCGTGTGCAGCCGCCCGTCGTAGCCGAACTCTCGCACGAAGGCGCGCAGCTCCTCGGCGTCGTACCATTGCGAGGCACGCGTAGCCTCGTCACGCGCGCGCTCGAACGCGCCGGTCGCGAAGGCGCGGATCGCAGAGGCCGTATGCGAGGTGTAGAGCGCGACCGGGTCGGGCGAGCGCGCGGCGACGGCGGCGAGCTGCGGCAGCAGCGCCGCCGTCGCCGCGCGGTCGCTGCGCGTCACGTGCACCGCCCAGATGCCGTAGAGCACCTTGAGCGGCACGTCGCCGCCGAGCTCGCGGCAGAGCTCGAGCGCGCGCGCGAACCGCCGCTCGACGTCGGGGGCCGCGTAGCCCTGTGTCGCGAGCAGGGCGGTGCCCGACGACTCGGTGAGCGCGATCTCCTGCTGGAGGCGCTGGCGTGACGCCGGTACGCTCGCGAGCAGCGCCGTCCCGCGCTCGAAGAGGCGGATCGACTCGACGTACGCGCCGCGCCGCATGGCCACGTCGCCGGCGCGTTTCCAGTAGTCGATCGCGACGGCGGTGTGACCGCCGGCCTCGGCGTGCTGCGCGACCACGTCGGGCCGACTGCTCTCGATCGCGGGAAACTGGCGGCGCAGCACGTCGGCGACGCGGGCATGAAGACCGCGGCGCGCGGCGCGCACCAGCGACTCGTATGCGGTGTCGCGCACCAGCGCGTGCTTGAAGACGTAGGTCTCGCCGGCGGCGCTGCGCCGGCGGTTCACCAGGCCGGCGTTGCCGAGCTCCGCGAGCTCGAGCCGGAGCGCCGACTCGTCATGCGGTGAGGCCGCGCGCAGTACCGGCCACTGGAACTCGCGCCCGAGCACCGCCGCGAGCTGGGCGGTCTCGCGCGCTTGCGGCGAGAGTCGGTCCAGACGTGCCGCGAGCAGATCGCGCAGCGTCCCGGGGATTGCGAAGCCGAGCGCCTCGGCCGGAAGGGCGCGTCCTTTCTTCGCCGCGCCCGACTCGAGGAGCGCGTGGGCCATCTCCTCGACGAAGAGCGGGACGCCGTCCGCGTGTTGCACCATCGCGTCCAGGAGCGCGCGCGGCAGCGGCGTGGCCGGCGCGAGGATGCGGGTGACGATCTCCTCGACGTGCGCGGAGGTGAGGCGACCGACGTGCATCAGCGAGGTCTGCCCCACCGGCCAAGGCGGCGTGAAGTCGGGGCGCGAGGTGAACGCGATGTAGATGCGCGGCGCCTTCTCGCCGTCGAGGTGCGCGGTCTGCAGCTCCTGAATCAGCAAGCTCGCCAGCGCGAGCGTCGAAGGGTCGGCCCAATGCAGGTCTTCGATCGCGAGCACGATCGGGCGGGTGGCGGCGATCTTGAAGAGCAGTTTCACGACCGCGTTGAGCGTGACCTCGCGCTGCCGGTCGGGGGGAAGCTCGACCGCGTCGCTGCGCCCCCCGGGCGCCGACGAAAGCAGGCTCCGGAAGAGCGGCACCATCTCATCGTCCATCTCGTAGCGGGCCAAGAACGCGCTCACCGAGTCGCGACCGAGGACGGCGAGCGTCTCGATGATCGGACGCAGCGGACTGTTCTGCGCCTCCTCGACACAGCGCGCTTCTACCCATGCGTCGGCCGGCACCCGGCGCCGCAGCTCTTGCAGCATGCGACTCTTGCCGATGCCGGCCTCGCCGCTCAGCAAGATCGCGCTGCTTCGCGCTGCCTGCGCCTCTTCCCAGCCCCGCACCAGCTGGCCGAGATGCTCGCCGCGACCGACGAGCGGGGTCTCGGGCGCGACGAAGGTCTCGGAGCCGGTCTCGCGTGAGACGCCGGTCAGGCGGAAGACCGGCATGGCACGCGACGAGCCGGGCAGCCGGTGCTCGCCCGCGGACTCGCCGATGATCTCGTGGCGGATGTGGCGTTGCGTGTCGGCGCTCGCGAGCACCTCGCCCGCCGCCGCGATCACGTCGAGCGCGGCGGAAACTTGAGGAGTCAGCCCGACGACGTCGCGCAGCGTCCGACCGCTGCTGCCACGCAGCTCGCGCGCGATCACCAGCCCGGTATGGACGCCGACGTGGACGTCGAGGTGCAAGCGCTGCTGCTCGGAGGTGCCGTCGGCGGCGCGCCGGCCGTCCGCCGTGATCGCCAGCGCGGCGCGTGCGGCGCGGCGGGCGTCGTCCTCCCGCGCGTGCGGATAGCCGAACACCAGCAGCGCGCGGTCCGACTGGATGCTCGCGACATGGCCACCATGTCGCTCCGCGATCTCCTCGAAGCTGCGGTGCTGTCCGCGAAAGAGCTGATCGAGCTCCTCGACGTCGACGGTGGTGTCGTCGGGCGGCGTGAACGTCGACCGGCAGGACACGACGGTGAGCTGCCGGCGCTCGCCTTCGGGCAGCTGGGCGCGCTCGCCGCCGCCCGGCACGGCGGCGTCGTCGAGCTCGATGCCGCCGAGGGCCTCGAGCAACGCCTCCGCGGTGATGTCGCGGCGGTCGACGGCCTTGGCGGTCGCGATCTCGAGAAGCTGCCCGATCCGCTCGCGGCGCAGCCAATCCGGGATGCGCACCGGCTCGGGGCCGAGCTGCTTGAAGATCACCTCGTAGCCGGCCCCGCCGCCGACCGCGAGCTCGCCGGTGAGGCACTCGAGGAACGTGACCGCCCACGAGTAGAGATCCGAATGCGTCGAGGCATTCTCGCCCCGCAGCTGCTCCGGCGCGGCGTACCCCGGCGTGCCCATCATCTCGTAGGTCGCGGTGAGGCGCGGCAGGTTCCAGCCGTGCAGCTCGCGTGCGAAGCCGCTGAGGCCGAAATCCAGGACCTGCGCGTTCCGGAGGACGCCGGTCTTGGTCACCATGATGTTGGCGGGCTTGAGGTCGCGATGGATGACGCCGCTCGCGTGGGCACAGCTGAGAGCGTCGAGCACCTGGCTCATCAAGCGCGCCGCCTCGCGCATACGGAGCTTGCCCTCTTCGACGAGCACGCGCTCGAGCGTCTTTCCCGGGACGAACTCGAAGACCGCGTAGAGCACGCCTTCGCCGGTCTCCCCCGAGTCGATCAGGCGGACGATGTTCGGGTGCGACAGCTCCGCACACAGGCGCATCTCGCGCACGAAGCGCTCGCGCTGGTTCCCGCCTTGCCCCGGCGGCGGCGCCTCGAACCGGAGCACCTTGATCGCGACGTCCTGACCGGTCGAGAGCTGGCGCGCCTTGTAGACCCGCCCGAAGCTCCCCGTGCCGAGCTCGGCGGTGATCTCGTACGCTTGCCGAAACACGTATCCGATCGGCAGCGTGAGCTCGTTCATGGTCGGCATGCGGGTCTCGTCGGAAGCGGCGCACCTTAGCGCATCGCGTTGCCGATTTGGAGGGAAATTCGGCCCGTATTGCGGCGGCGTGGATTTTGGCCCGGCACCCGCAGACTCGCCGCGGACGGCCGCGCGGGCGCCGCGTGCTTCAGTCGGTCGAAGCGTCGTGCCCGAGGGCGCGACGGAGCAGGCGACAGAGCAGGTCGAGGTCGGCTTCCGACAGGTGCGCGATCGCGTCCGCCGGTATCGCCATCCGCGCGATGATGCGCGCCCGTGCGGTGGCGCCGCGCGCGGTGATCGCGAGCACTTTCACGCGCCGATCGTGGGCGGCGGTCCGACGTGCGACGAATCCTCGTGCCTCCAGACGGTCGATGATGCCGGTCACGTTGGAGGCGTCGCAGCCGAGCGTCTCGGCGAGCCGGCGCATCGGCACCTTGGAGCCCGGCTCGATCGAGCGCAGGACGTGACACTGCTGCGGCGAGAGGTCGAGCTCGACCGCAAGCGCGGGGATCCGCTCTCGCAGCGCCACGAAGAGCTCACTCACCAGTCGCCACGCCTCGCAGGCGGTGGACGAGGGGCGCGTCACGCGTTCGGACGACTGTTTCACCATCAGGTACATAGTGGATTCCCTCGATGGTTGACAACCTCAAGTAACGTCTTACCTTCGGCCGCATGGCCAAATTCAGACTAATCCCACTCGACGATACCGTTGTGTTTCCGCACATGGAGGTCACGCTGCCGCTCGACCTCGGCGACGAGACGACGGTGTTTCTCGTGCCCCGACACGGCAGCTCGTACGCGAGCATCGGCGTCGTTGCCGACGTCACCAAGCGGATGCGTCTGCCCGGCGGTGGACGCGCGTCGGCGGTCTCCGGCCGGCACCGCGGCATCGCCGGCGCGGCGTCCTCGGACGCCGAGGGGCGCTTGCGCGTCGAGGTCGAGGAGCGTCCGGACGAGGTCCCGCCGCCGAGCCGGACCCGTGAGCTCGAGCGCGAGTACCGCGCGGTCGTCGAGGAGATCCTCGAGCTGCGCGGCGACGACGGGCGCGTCAGCGCCTTCGTGCGCTCGATCACCGAGCCCGGCACCCTTGCCGACACGACCGGATACGCGCCCGACGTCTCCTACCATCTGAAAGTCGAGGTCCTGCAGACGCTCGACGTGGTCGCGCGCCTGGAGATGGCGTTGCGGATCCAGAGAGAGCGCCTCGCCGAGCTGCAGGTGCGCAAACGTATCCGCGACGACGTCGAGTCCGGCGCGCAGAAGCAGCAGCGCGACTACCTGCTGCGCAAGCAGATGGACTCGATCCGCAAGGAGCTCGGTGAGGACGACTCCTCGGTCGTCGAGGAGTATCGGCAGAAGATCGCCGATGCCGGCATGCCGGAGCCGGTGCTCCAGCAGGCCGAGCGTGAGCTCGGTCGACTCGAGCGCATGGGCGAGCAGAGCGCCGAGTCGTCGATGATCCGCACCTATCTCGACTGGTTGATCGCGGTGCCGTGGTCGAAGCGCTCCGAGGAGCGTCTCGATCCGGTCCACGCGCGTGAGGTCCTCGACGCCGACCACGCCGGCCTGCACGACGTGAAGTCGCGCATCACCGAGTACCTGGCGGTGCGGAAGCTCCGCGCCGAGCGCGGCGTCGCCGACGATCGCCGCTCGGGCGTGATCCTGACGCTCATCGGTCCGCCGGGCACCGGCAAGACCTCGATCGGCGAGTCGATCGCGCGCGCGACCGGCCGCAAGTTCGTCCGCATGTCGCTCGGCGGCGTGCGCGACGAGGCGGAGATCCGCGGCCATCGGCGTACGTACATCGGCGCGCTGCCCGGCCGACTGGTGCGGGCGCTGCGCGACGCCGGGACGATGAACCCGGTCATCATGCTCGACGAGGTCGACAAGGTCGGTGCCGATTGGCGCGGCGATCCGTCGTCGGCGCTTCTCGAGGTGCTCGACCCGGCGCAGAACCACGCGTTTCGCGACCACTACCTCGACGTCGAGCTCGATCTCTCGCACGTCCTCTTCATCGCGACCGCGAACGTCGCCGACACGATCCCCGGGCCGCTCCTCGATCGCATGGAGGTGATCCGCTTCGACGGCTACACCGTCGAGGAGAAGGTCGCGATCGCGCGCGGCTACCTCTGGCCGCGGCAGCTGGAGCAGAACGCGCTCCGGCCGGAGGAGGTCACCATCGACGACAACGTGCTGCGCACGATCGTGAACGAGTACACGCGCGAAGCCGGCGTCCGTCAGCTCGAGCGCGAGGTCGGGAAGGTGCTGCGGAAGACCGCGACCAAGATCGCGTCGCGGCCGCCGCGGTCGACGGAGAGCACGGCGGAGACGCCGGCCACGGAAGGCGAGAGCGAGAGCGAGGGCGTCGAGACCAACACCAGCAGCGACACCAGCGCCGGTAATGCCGGCGAGCGCACCCCTGCCGCCGAACCGGCGAACGAGCCGACCGTGCCGATCATCGTCGACCTCGACGCGATCCACGAGGCACTCGGCCGCCAGAAGTTCTTCCAGGAGGCGGCGATCCGGACGACGGTGCCGGGTGTCGCGACCGGCCTCGCCGTCACCGGCACCGGTGGCGACGTCCTCTTCGTCGAGGCGGCGTCGATGGCGGGCGCCAACGCTGGTCTCGTCCTCACCGGACAGCTCGGCGACGTCATGAAGGAGTCGGCGCGCATCGCGCTCACGTACGTGCGCAGCCATGCCGCCGCGCTCGGCATCGACGAGCGCGCGTTCGAGGGACGTGAGTTCCACATCCACGTCCCGGCGGGCGCGATCCCGAAGGACGGTCCGAGCGCCGGCGTCACGATCGTCACCGCGATCGCGTCGCTGATGACCGGCCGTCCGGTGAAGCACACCGTCGGGATGACCGGCGAGGTGACGTTGCAGGGCCGGGTGCTGCCGATCGGCGGCCTCAAGCAGAAGGTCCTCGCCGCGCACGCGGCGGGCCTCACCGACGTGATCCTGCCCGATCGCAACGAGCCGGATCTCGACGAGGTCCCGCAGGACGTCCGCGAGCAGATGGAGTTCCACCCGGTCGCGACCGTCGATCAGGTGCTCGCGCTCGCGCTCGCCCCGACGGGTGTGGCGCTCGCGGCCTGAGTACTGTGACGTGCGGCGCGCTCGAGTCGATCGGGCGCGCCGCGACGTTCAGTCCGCCGCGCCGGCGCAGTAGCAGGCGGGCGCTCAGCCGAGATCGACGATCGTCGCGCCAGCGCCGCCCTGATTCGCCGGCGCCTCGTGAAAGCCCGTGCAGTAGGGCGATCCCGAGAGATAGTCGGCGACCGCCTTCTTGAGCGCGCCGGTGCCGATGCCGTGGACGATGCGGACGCTCGACGTCCCGCGCTGCTGCGCCTGATCGAGAAAGCCGTCGAGCTTCTCGAGCGCCTCACGGACGCGCATGCCGATCAAGTGCACCTCGGTCGTCGCGAGCGCCAGCGGCTCGCCCCTTTCCGCGTTCGTCGATCCCTGGACGCCCCACTCTTGCGTTCGCCGCGCCGACCGCCGCGCGGTTGCCGCTGTCGCGGAATCGCTGACGATCCTGATTCGGTCGGCGGGGACTTGGAAGGTGAGCGTGCCGCGGCGGATGCGCGCCGAGCCGCCGGCGATCTCGACCAGCTCGCCGCGCACCTGGGAGTCGCGGATCTCGACGGTGTCACCGATGACCGGCGGCCGACCGCTGTCCTCGCGCTCCGTCGGATCGAGCGCCGTGGCGTGGCTCTCGATCACCTCGCGCTTGTCGCGGACGAAGTCAGCGAGGGCGCGGGCGGCGTCGGGCGGCCGGCGCCGGATCACGTCGAGGAGCTCGCGGCCCTCGGCCTTGAGCGTGCGGACGAACTCGCGCGCCTCCTCGAGCTCGCCCTGCCACTTGGAGCGGCGCCGATCGCGCAGCTCGGCGACGAGGGCGGCGTGCTCGCGCTCGACCTCGGCGAGGGCGCGGCGCTCCTCCTCGACGGCGGTACGCTCGTCGTCGAGCCGGCGCCGACTCGCCTCGAGGCGCTCGATCGCGCTCGCGAGCTCGCGGGTCGACGCGGCTTGGCGCTGCTCGGCGACGTCGATGAGGTCGGACGGCAGCGCCAGGCGGCGCGCCATGCGGAGGCCGAGGCTCGCGCCCACCGAGCCGTAGAGCAAGCGGAAGCGCGGCTCGAAGGTGTGCGCGTCGACGTCGACCGAGGCGATCTCGATGCGCGGCTCGTTGAGCGCGTAGAGCTTTACCGGCGCGTAGTGCGTCGCGACCGCGACCAGCGCGCCGGCGCCGAGAAGCCGATCGAGGAGCGCGACCGCGAGCGAGGCGCCCTCCTCCGGGTCGGTGCCGGTGCCGGGCTCGTCGAGCAGGACCAGGACCGGCGGCGCCAGGTCGGCGACGATCTCGACCAGGTTCACGATGTGCGCGGAGAACGTCGAGAGATTGCGCTCGATGCTCTGGTCGTCGGCGAGGTCGGTATGGAGCGCGCGCACGAAGGGGAGCGAGCTGCCCTCGGCGGCGGGGATCAGGATGCCCGATTGCGCCATCAGGACGAGGAGGCCGAGCGTCTTCAGCGCGACGCTCTTGCCGCCGGTGTTCGGTCCGCTGATCACGAGTGCGCGCTTGCCGTCGCCGATCCGGATGTCGACCGGCGTCACCACGTCGCGCGTCGCGAGCAGCTCCGGGTGTCGCGCCTGCCGGAGCTCGAAGCGGTCGGCAAGGGCGGGGCGCATGCAATGGAAGCGCCGCGCGAAGGCCGCGACCGCCGCCAGGCGGTCGATCTCCGCGAGTGCCGCGAGCGCGACCACCAGCTCGTCGCGGGCGCTCCCGACCTGCGTCGTGAGGAGCGTGAGGAGGCGCAGCTCCTCGAGCTCCTCTTCCTTGGCGAGCAGCAGCAGGCGGTTGTTGAGCTCGATGGCGAAGAGCGGTTCGATGAAGAGCGTCTCGCCCGACGCCGATCGATCCTGCACCACGCCGGCGACCCGGCTCGCCGCCCCGGCCTTGAGGGGCACGACGAAGCGGTTGTTGCGGACGGTCACGTAGCGGTCGGCGAACGCGTCGGCCGCGCTCGCGTTCACGATCTTGGCGAGACGCTCCTCGATCTCCTGGCGCAGATCGCGGAGCGCGGCTCGCAGCTCGGCGAGGCGCGGGCTCGCGCCGTCGCGCAGCAGGCCGTCGTCGTCGAGCATGCGCGAGAGCGCGGCCTCGAGCTCCGGGAACGCGTGCAGCCGCGCCGGCAGATCGGCGAGGTCCGGCCACTCGGTCCTGCGCGCCTGGAAGAAGCGATGAAGGCTCTGCACCTGGCGCAGCACCGTCCGCACCTCGAGGAGCTGCTTGCCGGTGAGGACGGCGCCCTCGTGCGCGGCGAGCGCCAGCGCTTCGCGGATGTCGGCAAACGGCGCGAGCGGCAAGGTCGCGTCCATCTCCAGCAGGCGGAAGAACGCCCATTGCCGGTCGAGCACGCGCGCGGCCGACGCAAGGTCGCGCGCCGGACGGAGCGCCCGACACGCCTCCGCACCGAGCGCCGACACGGTGCGCGCGGCGAGCGCATCGAGCAGCTTCGGAAAGCCGAGAGCGTCGAGATCGCGCGCGCGCATCCTCTACGACCTAGTGCGATGCGGCGGCCGTGGCAAATCGCGAGCGGCCGGGCGACAATGAACCCATGGAGATCACCGGCGCGGTCGCTCTCGTCACCGGCGCGTCGAGCGGGATCGGCGCGGCGCTGAGCCGCGATCTCGTCGCGGCGGGTGCCTCGGTCGCGCTGGTCGCACGCAGCGAGCGCGGTCTCGCCGAGGTCGGTGCGACGCTCGCGCCCGGACGGAGCGCGGCGTTTCGGTGCGACGTCCGCGACCCGGCCGCCGTCGCGGCGACCGCCCTGGCGGTGCATCGCGACCTCGGCCCCATCGATCTGCTCGTCAACAATGCCGGCATTGGCCGCTACCGCTCGTTCCTCGACACCGCCCCCGAAGAGGCGGCGGAGATTCTCGACACCAACCTGCACGGCGCGCTCCACTTCACGCGCGCGGTGCTCCCCGAGATGCTGCGCCGGCGGCGCGGCCACATCGTCAACGTCGCCTCGATCGCCGCCCGCATCGGCTCGCGCAACCACGCCATCTACTGCGCGTCGAAGTTCGCCCTCGCCGGCTTCACGGAAAGCCTCGCGTACGAGCTCGAGGGCACCGGCGTCGGCATCACGTTGGTGAATCCGGGCGTGATCGATACGGCGTTTTTCGCGCACGAGTCCTTCGCGGCGTTTCCCACCCGCGCCCGCGCCCGCGCGATTCCCGCGTCGGCGGTCGCGGTGGCGATCGTTCGCGCGGTCCGTCGCGGCGACGCCGAGGTGACGATTCCGCGCACCTACGCGATCGGCACGATGTTGAAGACGGTCGCGCCGGCACTCTTTCGCCGCTTGATGCATCGCTACGCGTGAACGCAACCTTGTCTGAGCGACATCCCGTTGGTACGGATGCGCGATGACCGCTCCCCTCGGACGATCGCGGCCAGGCAACGTCGATCGCGGTCCCGACTCGCCGGCGCCTCCGCGCTCCCGCCTACGGCGAGGCGACGTGGTTCCGCGCGTCGACCCGAGCATCGCTCCGTCCGTCGATGCGGCCCCGCACGACACGCCGGCCGCGCCGCCCCGCCGCCGACGAAAGGCGTCGCCCCAGACAACCGACGAGTTCGGCCTCGATCTCGCGTTCCGCGAGCGCGCCAAGCCGATCTTCCGGCTGCTCTACGACCGCTACTGGCGGGTGCAGACGCGGGGCGCGCGCAACGTGCCGCGCTCCGGCCCGGTGATCCTGATCTCGAACCACTCGGGCGCCCTGCCGTTCGACGCCACGATGATCGCGTGCGCGCTCGACGACGCCGGCCACCCGCGGCCGACGCGCTTCCTTTATGACCGCTTCGTCGACCATCTGCCGTGGGTGCCGCAGTTCTACCGCCGGGCCGGCGCGGTGGTCGCAAGCCACGAGAACGCCTCGCGCCTGCTCGCCGCCGGCGAGCTGATCGGGCTCTTCCCCGAGGGCGTGAACGGCCTCGCGAAGCTCTACTCGGAGCGCTACGTGCTCCAGCCCTTCAGCAGTGGCTTCGTCCGCCTGGCGCTCCGTCACCAGGCGCCGATCGTGCCGGTCGCGGTCGTCGGCGCGGAGGAGATCTATCCCTTGGTCGCGCGCGCGCAGTCGATCGGTAAGCTACTCGGTGTGCCGTATCTGCCGATCACGCCGTTCTTCCCGCTCCTCGGGCCGCTCGGGATGATCCCGCTGCCGACCAAGTGGATGATCCGCTTCGGCAAGCCGATCACCCTCGAGCTGCCGGCGCGAGGACGAGCCGACGGTCTCGCGATCCGCGCGCTCGCCGATCGCGTACGCGGCCGCGTGCAGCGCATGGTGCGCGCGCTCTTGCGCGAGCGACACAGCGTCTTTTAAGGCGTCGCGGCCGAGCCCCGCGTTTCCGCGTGCCGGCAATCCGGCAGAGGTGACACGCGATGCTTGCGCCGCTGACACAACGCTGCGCGCTCACGACACGCGTGATCGCCCCGATTCACCGATCATGCCCACCAGCGCTGGCGTTTGGTACAGCCGCGCGGCGGCACGACCGTTGCTGCCGCGACCATCGTGCTCGAACGGAGACGCGGCGTCATCTGGCTTCAGCTGATCGCGGTCGTACTGGCCGCGGCGGGGTTGCTGGCGCTCGAAGCGCTGAGCGGCCCGGCGCAGATGACCTTCGTCCTGGTTGCGCTCGTCACCGCCGGCAGCCTCGGCGTGATCTCGCTCCGCGGCCTCGAGCGCGAGGAAAGCGCGCGCGCCGACGCCCGCAACCTCAAATCGGAGCTCTTGCGGAACGTCTCGCACGAGCTGCGCACGCCGCTGAACGCGATCCTCGGCTACGCCGAGATCCTCGACACCATGCCCGAGCTCACCGGCGACGAGCGCGAGCAGATGGTGACGCGCATCCTCTCGAATGCGATCACGTTGACCTGCGCCGTCAACAACCTGCTCGCCTACTCCGCGGTGGTGGCCGGTGACGCCGCGCTACGCCCCGCGCCGGTCCAGCTGAGCGAGCTCTTCGAGGAGCTCGAGCCCTGGGTCGGCCGCCTGATCGACGAGAAGCCGATCGCCTTCGCCTGGGCCTGCGATCCGACCTTGCCGCTGCTGCAGACCGACCGCTCGAAGCTCCGCCAGATGATTCTCAACGTCCTGGCGAACGCCGCCAAATTCACGCTCGCGGGCGAGATCCGCCTGTCGGCGCGCCGGTCGGCGGGCAGGGACGGCATCGAGATCGCGGTCGCCGACACCGGCGTCGGCATGAGCGACACCGAGCAGGAGCGGATCTTCGAGGATTTCCGCCAGGTCTCGGGCGCGGCCAACCGGCCCTTCAGCGGCATGGGCCTCGGCCTCACCTTGGCGCAACGCTTCTGCGAGCTCCTGGGCGGCTCGATCGCCGTCGAGAGCGCGCCCGCCAAGGGCACGCGGGTGGCGCTGCTTTTGCCCTTCGCGGTCCCGCCCGCGGCGGCGCTCGTCACCGGCGCCGGGGTACGGACCTGACGGAGCGCTACGGATTTGCCATGGCGAATGAACGATTCACGGTCGTCACCCTGCTGCCTTCCGCGAGGTTACCGCTTGCGCGGCCCGCGGCGGAGTCGGGCATGCACCTTGCTGAACGATTCAGTATCGTTCGTGTCGAACGTTGGAAGGTCGGAGGTCGAAATGGAAACGCAAGCTCAGCTCACATTGCTCGATCTGATCGAGGTCGTCGCCGAGGTGACCGATTCCGAGGCGGAGCTCGTCAGCGTGGTTGCGCATCTCGTGAATAGCGGCCGCGTTCGCCTTACCGGCAACTTCCGCGGCGCCCGCATCGAGTAAGACAAGCTGCCCCCGCCGCCCGCAACGGCGTTCGCGGCGCGCGCCCTCGCATCGGCCCGCGCGTACGCGAACGCCGCTGCACTTCGCATGCGAAGCCGGCGGCTGCGACTCGGGCGCTCCCGCCGTCAGGCGGAGCGGCCGAGGCCGAGCTCCTCGGCCATCATCTCGCGCATTTTGAACTTCTGGACTTTCCCCGTCACCGTCAGCGGATACTCGTCGACGAAGCGGACGTAGCGCGGCACCTTGTAGCGCGCGACGCGCTCGCGGCAGAAGTCGCGGATCTCCTCCGCGGTCGCGGTGACGCCCTCCTGCAGCCGCACCCACGCCGCGATTTCCTCGCCGAGGCGCGGATCGGGTACGCCGAAGACCTGCACGTCGCGCACCTTCGGATGCGTGTAGAGCAGCTCCTCGAGCTCGCGCGGGTAGACGTTCTCGCCGCCGCGGATCACCATGTCCTTGATCCGGCCGGTGATCCGGCAGTAGCCGTGGTCGTCCATGGTCGCGAGGTCGCCGGTGTGGAGCCAGCCGTCGCGGTCGATCGCGGCCGCCGTCGCCTCCGGCATCTTGTAGTAGCCGCGCATGACCAGGTAGCCGCGGCAGCAGAGCTCGCCTTGCTTGCCGCGCGGCACCTCGGCGCCGCTGCTCGGGTCGAGGATCCGCACCTGCACCTCGGGGAGCGCGCGGCCGACCGTCGACACGCGCAGCTCGAGCGGGTCTTCCGTACGCGTCTGCGTGATGAGCGGTGACGCTTCGGTCTGTCCGTAGGCGATCGTCATTTCGCGGAGGTGCATGCGCTGGACGACTTGGCGCATCACCTCGACCGGGCAGGGCGCGCCTCCCATGATGCCGGTCCGCAGCGACGAGAGGTCGAGCTCCTCGAAGCCCGGGTGCGCGAGCTCCGCGATGAACATCGTCGGCACGCCGTAGAGCGCGGTGCAGCGCTCGGCCGCGATCGCCGCCAGCGTCTTTCCGGGGTCGAAGGTGTCGGCGGGGACGACCATCGTGCCGCCGCGGCCGATCACCATCAGCGTTCCGAGGACGCAGCCGAAGCAATGGTAGAACGGCACCGGTACGCACAGCCGATCGTTGCGCGAGAAGCGGATGCACTCGCCGGCATAGTAGGCGTTGGTGACGAGGTTGACGTGGGTGAGCTCGGCGCCCTTCGGAAAGCCGGTCGTGCCCGAGGTGTACTGGATATTGACGGGATCCTCGGGGGCCACCGACTCCTGACGGCGGCGGAGCAGGTGATCGGTGATGCCGGCGCCGGCCGCGAGCACGTCCGACCACGTCAGCATTCCGGGCGACTCCAAGCCGTCGAAGAGCGCGACCCGCTTCAAGAGCGGAAAGCGCCGGCTGGCGAGGCGTCCGGGGCGGGCGTTGCGGATCTCGGGGCAGCACTCGGCGAGGACGTCGGGATAGACGGCGCCGCGGAAGCCGTCGATCAGGAAGAGCGTCGTCGCGTCGGACTGCTCGAGGACGTAAGCGAGCTCGCTCGCGCGGTAGGCCGGGTTCACGGTGACGAGCACCGCACCGATCTTCGCCGTCGCGAGCTGCAGCAGCACCCACTCCGGCCAGTTCGTCGCCCACACCGCGACGTGATCGCCCTGGTCGATGCCGAGCCCCATCAGACCCTTGGCGAGCTGATTGGTGCGCTCGAGCGCCTCGCGATAGCGGAGGCGGACGCCACGGTCGGGGAAGACGAAGGCCTCGCGGTCGCCGGCGCCGCGCGCGACCCGATCGAAGAGGTCCCCGATCGTGATGCGCTCCATGCGGCACCTCTTAGCATCCATGGTACGAGACCGCCTATCGATGGCGGACGCTCTCTACCGCACGCTGCGCGCCGTGATCGCGCCCTGCGCCGACCTGTACTTCCGCCTGCGCGCGAGCGGCGAGACGCTGCCCGACGGACCCTTCCTGCTTGCCGCCAACCACTCGTCGCTGCTCGACTGGGTCTTCGTCGCGCGTTTCGTCGATCGCCCGATCCGCTTTGTCCTGACCCGCGAGTTCTACGACCAGCCGGCGCTGCAGTGGGCCTACCGGCGCCTCGGCGTGGTGCCGATCCGCGACGGCGCGATCGAGCTCTCGGCGGTGCGCCAGCTGCTGCAGACGCTCGCCCGCGGCGAGATCGTCGGCATCTTCCCGGAAGGACGCATCACCCGCGACGGTGCGCTCGGCCCGGCACGGCCCGGCATCATCGCGATCGCGGCGCGCGCCGGGGTGCCGATCGTCCCCGCCGGTGTCGCTGGCGCGTACGAGGCATTCCCGCGTGAGGCGCGACTGCCGCGGCCACATCCGGTGCGGATCCGTTTCGGGACGGCGCTGCCGATCCCGCGCGCGGCGGGTGTCGATCGGGATCTTCAGACCGAGCTCGCCGGCGAGCTGATGCGGAGGATCGCGTGCCTGCGCGGTGAGGCGGCCGAGACGGGTTGAGTCCGGGCGGCGGAGCGTCGCGCACCGCCGGGCGTGTGATGCGGCGACGCCGCGGCCGTCCGGCCGCGCGCGCTACCGAATGTAGGGCGCGGTGGCGTCCGTCATCGCGTCGTCGATGCGCAGGCGGTGCATCGGCATCAGATCGGCCGGCAGCGTTCCGGGGTCGAACCACGCCAGCGCCGAGGTTTCGTCGCCGAGCGCGAGCGTGCCCGCCGCCGGTCTGCACTCGAAGCACACGCTCACGAAGTGGATCACGTTGCCGTCGGGGTAGCTCACGATCTGGTGGTGGACGGGATCGGAGTAGACGCCGACCAGCCGTCCGATCACGACCTCGAGGCCGGTCTCTTCGTGGACCTCACGCGCGAGCGCGGTCTGCACCGACTCGCCGTACTCGACGGCGCCTCCCGGCAGACCCCAGAGGTCGTTGTCGGTGCGCCGCTGCAATAGAATCCGGCCCTCCGCGTCGCGGATGACGGCGGAGACGCCGGGTCGGATCGCGCGCGTGCCCGCGGTATCGCTCGTCGGGTCGGTGCCGCGGCGCGCGGTCGGCGTCGTCAGCGCGCCTCGATGCCGGCGGCGCGCTCGACCATCTGGGTCTCGATCGCCGCCGCGACGTCGAAGAAGGCGCGACTCTGCGGGTGCTGCGGATCGGCGGCGACGATCGGGACGCCGCGGTCGCCGGCCTCGCGGATCGCGGTGAGGAGCGGGATCTCGCCGAGGAAGGGTACGCCGCTCTCGCGCGCCATCTGCTGCCCGCCGCCGTGTCCGAAAACGTCGGCGCGGCTGCCGCAGCCCGCGCACACGTGGTAGCTCATGTTCTCGATCACGCCGAGGACCGGGGCGTTCACCTGCTCGAACATGGTGATGCCGCGCTTCACGTCGAGAAGCGCGACGTCCTGCGGCGTGGTGACGATCACGCCGCCCGCGAGCGGCACTTGCTGTGCGACCGTCAGCTGCGCGTCGCCGGTGCCGGGCGGCAGGTCGAGCACGAGGTAGTCGAGCTCGCCCCATTCGACCTTGCGGAAGAACTCGGTGATCAGCTTGGTGACCATCGGCCCGCGCCAGATGACCGGCGTGCGCTCGCCGAGGAACATCGCCATCGAGATCACCTTCAAGCCCCGGGTCTCGACCGGGACGATGCGGCGGTCCTCGCGGACCTCGGGCTTGGTGTCGATACCGAGCATCATCGGCACGCTCGGGCCGTACACGTCGGCATCGAGGAGGCCCACCCGGTAGCCGAGGGCGACCAGCGCGCAGGCGAGGTTGACGGCGACGGTCGACTTGCCGACCCCGCCCTTGCCGGAGGCGACCGCGATGATGTGCCGGACGCCGTCGATCGGGACCCGCGCGCGTGGCACGCCGCCCGGTCCCGCCCCCGGCGCGGGCCGTGGTGCCTGTTCTACGCGCACCTCGACCGGCTGCTGCGCCGCCCGCTCGAGCACGGCCGCGACCTCGGCGCGGATCGTGGCGACGATCTCGTCGTTGCCCGAGATCGGCGCCAGGTCGACGGTGACGCCACGGCCGCCGATCTGGATGTCGCGCACCAGCCCGAAAGACACGATGTCCCGAGAGAAGCCCGGATACTTCACTTGCTTGAGCGCTTCGAGCAACTCCTGGGGGGAAACCATGCGGAAGGCATAGCATGCGCTAACCGCAGGGGAAATTTGGTCACGCCCCGAGCGCGCACGGCACGCGCCCGTGTGCCAGCAGCGCGCTCGCGCATGCGGGTGCCCGAGAAGACGCTGCATCCATGCGGAGAATCGCTGCGTCCCGCGATGGTCCACCCATTGCTCTACGCAATAGTCACGGCGCTAAGCGCCACTATACGAACGGAGGATTACGCCATGAGCGACGAGAACGTGCATCAGAGTATTCGGGAGCTGCGCATTCGTTTGGGGATGACGCAGGAGGAATTCGCCCACGCGGTCGCGGTGACCTTCTCGACGGTGAACCGTTGGGAGAACGGCCACGCCAAGCCGAGCAAGCTGGCGCGACGGGCCATCGAGGCGCTGGCGCGGCGCGGTGCGCCGCGGCGCGAGACGTTGCCGAACGTCGGCGGCCCCGAGCGCATGGACATGTTGGCTGCCGACGCGTGATGACCACGTCCCCGAGCGACCGCCGCGGACGCCCTGGTCCCGGCGGCTCGCTCGCACGACGTCGGCGCTAGGAAGCCGACGTCGTCGTCGGCGGCTGCGAGCCGCTGACGCTGGGCGATAGCCCGGTTGCGGGGCGGTCCGGCACGCCCTATTCTCGCCTCGGCTCAACGTGCGGTCGCGCCGAGGTATGAAGCGACGCCGAAACGACAAATCCCCGCCTCGAGAGACGCGGCCCGCGCCTTTCCACGCGCCCTTCCGAGGTCTTCGCGGCCGCGTTCCGGTACGCGAGATGCCGGCCACAGGCGCCGCACCGCGCGCGCCGGCGCGCGCATCGGTCCCGGATCCGGCGAGCGCCAGCCCCGCCGACGGCACCGATGACGTGACGTCGTTTCTGCAGGCGATGGGCGACGTGCGGAGGCTCGAAGCGGACGGTCGGATCGACGCGCCGCCGCCGACGGTCGCCGCGCCGCGCGTCGTGACCGTCGACGAGGAGGCCGAGGCACTCACCGTGCTCTCCGACTTGGTGTCCGGCACCGGCGGCTTCGACATCAGCGACTCGACCGAGTACGTCGAGGGCAGCGTCGTCGGTCTCGACGCCCGCATCCTGCGCCGGCTGCGCCACGGCGAGTTCCCGTACCATGCGACGCTCGATCTCCACGGCATGGCGGCGTCGGTCGCGCGCTAGGCGGTCGAGTCGTTCGTCCTCGGCGCGTTCCGCGCCGGCACGCGCTGCGTCCTGATCGTCCACGGGCGCGGGCGCAACTCGCGCCAGCAGGTGCCGGTTTTGAAGGAGGGGATCAAAAGCTGG
>JBGPIT010000029.1:0-24053 GCA_041485125.1 Binatia bacterium
GAGCTCTACGAGTTCGAGGCGAGCCCGTATTGCCGGAAGGTGCGCGAGGCGCTCACCGTCCTCGACGTCGAGGCGATGATCTACCCGTGCCCCAAGGGCGGCCGGCGCTTTCGCGAGGTCGTGAAGGAGCGCGGCGGCAAGTATCAGTTCCCGTTCCTCATCGACCCCAACATGCGCGTCGAGATGTACGAGTCGGACGAGATCGATCGCTATCTCTTCGAGACCTACGGCACCGGCTCGGTGCCTTTTCTATTGTCGCTCGGTCCGATCACCACCCTGACGGCGTTCACCGCGAGCGTGATTCGTCTCGGCCGCGGCATGCGCTATCGGCCCTCCAATCCGCCCGCGCGCCCGCTCGAGCTCTACGGCTACGAGGGCTGTCCGTACTGCCGCATCGTCCGCGAGGTGTTGTGCGAGCTCGAGATCCCCTATCTGCTCCGCAACGTGCCGCGCGGCAGCGGCCGTCGCGCCGAGCTCGTCGCCCGCGCCGGTAAGATGCAGGTGCCCTACCTGGTCGATCCGAACACCCAGATCGCGATGTTCGAGTCGGCCGACATCGTCGAGTATCTGAACGAGACATACGCCGCCTGAGCCGCAGCACCTCGTCGAGACGACGCTGCCGTCGGCCTTTCGCTGGCGTCGACGATCGCGCTCTGGCTCGCCGGCTCCGCCTCGCGGTGGCGGCTTGCCGCGTGGCGGGGCGCGTGCCAGATTCGGCGCGCATTCCAACCACGTCGAAGGAGCAGCCCATGTCCGATCGCACCACTACACCCGAGCAGGCCGAGTTCCGTGAATATTGCCGCCGCTGGCTCGCGGAGAACCGCCCGGAGCCGCCGAGCTTCCGTCTGCCGCTCAGCCCGATCGAGGTGATGAACGAGGATCAGCGCAACTTTCTCTGCGCGTGGGAGAGGAAGTGCTACGAGGCGGGCCTCATCGGCAGCGACTACCCGAAGGAGTACGGCGGCGGCGGACACGTCGGCTTCCAGCAGATCGCGAGCCAAGAGATGGGGCGCGCGCAGGTGCCGTACATGGTGAACGTCATCGGCCTCGGCATGGCGGCGCCGACGATCCTCAACCACGGCACCGAGGAGCAGAAGCGCCGCTACTTGCCGCCGCTCCTCGCCGCCGACGAGATCTGGTGCCAGGGCTTCTCGGAGCCGAACGCGGGCAGCGACCTCGCCAACGTGCAGACGTCGGCGGTGCGCGACGGCGACAACTGGATCATCAACGGCCACAAGGTGTGGACGAGCCTCGCGCACTTCGCGAGCTGGATGATCATCCTCACGCGCACGAGCAGCGATCACAAGTACAACGGGCTCACCTACTTCATCGTGCCGATCGCCAACACCAAGGGCGTGACCGTGCGGCCGCTCATCAAGCTCACCGGCGAGACCGGCTTCAACGAGGTGCTCTTCGAGGACGTGGTCGTGCCGGACAAGCTCCGCGTCGACGCGGTCGGCAAAGGCTGGACGGTCGCGATGACGACGCTCCTCTACGAGCGCGGTGCGGCCGAGGGCGCGGGGAGCGGCGGCGGCGTCTCGCTCGACGAGCGCATCCAGTCGCTCGTCGATCTCGCGCGGCGCATGAAACGCGGCACCGGCACGGCGTGGGACGACGCGCTCGTGCGCGACAAGGTGATGCAGCTCGCCGTCCGCGTCGAGGGCATGCGCCAGCTGCACCGCCGCTCGCGCGTCGAGTCGCTCACCGACCACCCGATGCGCCTGCCGCTGCAGTCGAAGGTGCTGGTGAGCGAGCTCATGCAGGACATGGCGAAGGTCGCGGTCGAGATCGAAGGGGCGCAATCGAGCCTCTATCTCCGCGACGAGCACGCGCCCGACCACGGCCAGTGGCCGCTCGCCTACATGAACTCCTACGGCTTCACGATCGCGGCCGGCAGCAACGAGATCCAACGCAACATCCTCGGCGAGCGCGTCCTCGGCCTCGCGAAATCCAAGTAACGGACGACGGAGACCTGATGGCGCAGCCCAAGGATTTTGGTTTCGGCTCGGAAGAACAGATGGTGCGCGACTTGGCGCGGAAGTTCCTGAAGGAGAACGCCGGCATCGAGAC
The DNA here is from genome assembly GCA_041485125.1 of Binatia bacterium. Taxonomy (GTDB): domain Bacteria; phylum Desulfobacterota; class Binatia; order UTPRO1; family UTPRO1; genus JBGPIT01. The sequence continues at coordinate 2,071 of JBGPIT010000029.1, forward strand.
CTTGCGCACGATGGTCGCGCGCGACCACAAGACCGCCTACGAGAGCGAAGTCCAGCCGGCAGCCTACGACGCGCGCCTGTGGAAGCAGATCGTCGAGCTCGGCTGGCCGGCGCTGGCGGTGCCCGAAGACGCGGGCGGCGTCGGCATGAAGATGATCGCGGTCGCCGCGCTCGCCGAGGAGGTCGGCCGCGCCGCGCTGCCGTCCGCGCTCATCGCGACCTTGATCGCGACGGCGGTGTTACGCGAGGCCGCTCACGGCAGATGGATCAGCTCGGGCCAAAGCAGCTCGCCGAGCGCGCTTGCGGCGCTCGAGCAGATCGCCGCCGGCGCGCCGGCGACGCTCGCGTGGGCGACGGTCGACGGCGCCTGGGACCGCGATGCCAGCGACGTCGGCGCACGCCCGTCCGAAGGCGGCGCGATCCTGAACGGGACGGCGGCGTTCGTGCAGGATGCCCGCAAGGTCGACGCCTTCGTCGTGGCGGCGCGCGCGAAAGAGGGCGTCGCCCTGTATTTCGTCCGCAAGGACACGCCCGGGGTCACGGTGCATCCCGACCAGATCGTCGACCTGACGCGCGATCAGGCGCGTGTCACCTTCGAGGACGTGCGCGTCGGCGCCGAGGCGGTGATCGCGCCGCCGCCGCACGGCGCGGCCGTCCTCGCCGCCGCCATGCCGGCGATCCTCACCATCGTCGCCGCCGATCTGTGCGGCGCCGCCGAGTGGCAGCTCGCGACCACCACCGAGTACGCGCGCGTGCGGACGCAGTTCGATCACCCGATCGGCTTTTTCCAGGCGGTGAAGCACCCGATCGTCAACATGATGATCGACGTCGACCGGGCGCGCTCGCTGACCTACGCGGCGGCGTGCGCGATCGACACCGACCCGAAGGATGCCGAGCGCCTGGCGCGGATGGCGAAGGCCGCGGCATCGGATGCCGCCGCGTTCTGCTCCGACCGCTCGGTCCAGCTCCACGGCGGCATCGGCTTCACCTGGGAGTGCGACGTGCACATCTATTTCAAGCGCCAGAAGCACAACCAATTTCTCTACGGTGACTCCGCCTACCAGCGCGCCAGCCTGGCCGCGCTGATCGACACCGCCTCCGAAACCTCGTCGCGCCGCTAGCGTTCCGCTGCTCACGCGACGCGGCCCCGAGTCCGCATGGGACTCGGGGCCTTGTCGTCGCTCGAACGCTGGGACGATCGAGCTCAGGCGCCTGCGGTCAGTTGCATTGCGTCGGGTAGGCGATGCCGAGCGCGGGGTCGCTGCCGACGGCGCTCGCCGTGGCACAGTGGGCTTTGAACTCGAGAACGCAGTCGATGCACGCGATGTACGATTGCAGATCGGTCACTGCGATCGTGCCGCAGTCGAGGCCGCCGGGATCGACCGCGCTCGGTGGCACCGAGACGTTCGGGCAGCTGAACGGAGTGAGCGCGAAGCGGTTCAGCGCAAACCCCGGCGAGTCGCAGAGGCCGTTCAAGTCGGCGTCGTCGGAGCCGCACGCCTCGCAGATGGCGCGGACCTTCTTATGCTCCGCCTTGGCGATCTTCGCGATCGTCACGTCCACGTGCGGGTCGGTGTCCGGACACGGCACGGCGTCGTTGAACCCCTTTTTGCCGGCGACCTTCGCGTCCAAGCAGTGAAGCAAGATCTTGGTCTTGTCTTTCAGGAACTTGAGGCCGGCCGCCGCGATCGCGACCTCGCAACGGTTGTTGCCGCGCGCGAATATCCCGTCGTCGTTGGGATGGAAGTACGCGTCGTTGAAGCGGTCGTAGAGGAGACCGTCGACGGCCTGCTCGGCCGCGAGGCCGCCGATGCAGACGAGACAATCACCGATGTCGCCGCAATCGTTGATCGCGATCCCGCCGCACTGGCCCTCGAACCCCAGGCACTGCGGGATGTTCCAGCCGATCGCGCTCAGCGGGTCGTCGTCGCCGCCGACGCCGCACTGGCGGTCGTCACCGCCGCAGGCTTGGCGGATCTTCGTGCGGAGTAGTTGCGCCGCCTTCGCGACATTCGGCAGTGCGCCGGGGTTGCAGGCCGCGAGCGTCGCGGGATCGTGCCGCTTGACGACGCTCCTCTTGCAGTGATCGAGGACCTTGCCGACGGCGGCTAGGTACTTCGTGTTCTCCTTCACCAGGACTCGTCGGCACTTGGTCGGCTCGGCGGTGGCGGGATCCGACGCGAGCAGGGCGATTACCATGCTCACGCCGGCAATCAGGGCATCTTGCCTACGCATGATCATCCTCCTTGGTTGTGACGGCTCGCGGGCGCCCTGAGCCGAGCGCGTGCGCGCCGTCGGTGGGGAATTCTCTTCACCACGACCAGCGCGCCGGAGTCAACATGAATCGTTACTGAAACAGTTTACAGATCCATGTGTGATCGGCATTGGCGAAGAATGTCATATGCCGGTTCTCGTTGACGGTTGGCGCACGAGGTGGCTAGCATCCGGCCGCCCGCGCGCCGGGGACCATCGAGATCGACCGCCGCGCCCACAGGAGGTCCGCATGCCCAGCCCCTGAACGATCGCCCGACTGCTCTTCGTCGTGCTCGCCGCGACGTCGATGCTCGCGCCGGCGCGCACCGCCATCGCCGCCGATCTGCAGGTCGTCTCGACGACGCCGGTGCTCAACACCTCCGCGCCCCGCGCGACGACGATCACGATCACCTTCGACAAGGCCCTCGAGGCGAGCTCGATCGACGCCTCGACCTTCCGGGTCTTCGGACGGGGCACCGGCACCGTCACCGGTGCGTTCAGCTTCTCGAACGCGAACAAGACGGTCACCCTGGCCCCGACCAAGACGTTCTCGGCGGGGGAGGTCGTGACGGTGAACCTGTCGCACGACGTGCAGGCCGCCGACAACACGAACCTCCGGAGTGCCGGCTACGCCTTCCAGTTCACGATCCCGGCGCAGGCCGGCGCGCGCACGTTCCAGTTCCTGAACGCGATGTCGAACCGCACCAGCCCGGGGACGGGCACCCGCATCTACGGCGCGCAGGCGACCGACCTGAACGGCGACGGGTACCTCGACCTCGTGACGGTCAACGAGGACAGCGCCGACGTGCGGGTCTTTTTGAACACCGCCGACGGCACCGGCCTCTACGGCGGCTTCCTCGCGCCGAAGGCGATCGGCCAAGAGTCGAGCCCGAACGAGCCCGCCGACTTCGACAACGACGGCAAGACCGACGGCGTCTTCTCCGCGACCAGCGACCACGGGGTGTGGATCCTGCGCGGCAACGGCGACGGTACGTACGGCACCACCCAGAGCATCATCCTCGGCGGCGCGGCGGCGGCTTCTGGCGCATCTACGCCAACGACGGCACCGGCACCTTCACCTTCGATCAACAGATCAACGCGGTGAGCAATCCCTCGTGCGCCGTGCCCATCGACTTCGACAACGACAGCGACATCGATCTCGCCCTCACCGACGAGATCGGCGACGTCGTGATCCTGGAGGAGAACGTCGGCTTCAACGCCGCCGAGCCGACGCCGGCGTGCGCCTCGACGCCGGAGCCGTGTCGCACGCCCTCACTCCCCGGCAAGGCGCTCATCCAGCTGAAGGACGACGCGACCGACTCGAAGGACAAGCTGACCTGGAAGTGGATCAAGGGCGCGACCACGCCGAAGGGCGACTTCGGCAACCCGGTGACCACCGACCGCTACGACATCTGCATCTACGACAACGGCGCGCTGATCGCCGGCATGACGGCGCCCGCGGGCCGCCTTTGCTCGAACAAGCCGTGCTGGAAAGAGAAGTCGACCGGCTTCGACTACAAGGACAACGACCTCACCCCGAGCGGCATCCAGAAGATGACGCTCCGCGAAGGACTCGCGCCCGGCAAAGCGAAGATCCTCGTGAAGGGCGCCGGCGCGAACCTCCCGATGCCATCGCTCGGACTCACCGGTCCCGTCGACGTGCAGATGCGGAAGTCGAGCGGCGGCGTCTGCTTCGGCGCCCGCTACAGCACGCCGTTCGCGAAGAACGACGGCGTGACCTTCAAGGACAAGGCCGACTGATGCCTGATGCCTCGGTCGGTGCGCTACGCACGCGAAGGCGACGCTGAGCCTCGCGCGTCTTTCATCGCGCGGATCTCCTCGATCTTCTGATCGAAAAGAGTCCAGTCGTCGCGCGCGTCGATCATCGTCCAGATCGCCTCGATCTCGTCGACGAGCAGGGTACACGGACGTGCGCGGCCGAAGTACGGCAAGGCGAGACGGCGTGCGTCGACGGGCGTGTACTCGTCGAGGAGCGTGCGGAGCGCGTCGAAACGCGGGCTCCCGTAGGCCGACGCCTCGGGGCTCGCCACGGCACGTACCGCGCTCGCCGCTCCCCCGTACCAGTCGAAGAAGAACTGATCGTAGCCGACGCCGCTCTCCTCGAGGAATCCGTACGTTGCCGCGACCAGGCGCGCATCGTCGTCCGGTCCGCGCGGCACGAGGCCGAGGCGCGCGCAGAGTGCGTGTCGTAGCGCTGTCTCGAAGTGATCCTGAAAGCGGTGGACGGCGGCGTCGAGCGGCGCGCGGTCGGAGAGCGGCGTCAGCGCGTCGGCGAGGCGCTCGACGTTCCAGCGCACCATCGTCGGCTGGCGACCGAACGCGTAGAGCCCGTGCGGATCGAAGTACGCGGCGACGAACGCGGGATCGTAGGTCGGGAGGAAGCGGTACGGTCCGTAGTCGAAGCTCTCGCCGGTGACGTTCATGTTGTCGGTGTTGAGGACGCCGTGCACGAAGCCGGCGACCATCCAGCTCGCGACCAGCGTGGCGCTCCGGCGGCAGACTATCTCGAGAAACGCGGCCGGCCGGTCGCGCTCGGGCACGGCGAGCGCTTCGGGCGCGTAGTGATGGACGGCGAAGTCGAGGAGGCGGTGCAGGGTCGGCACGTCGTCGAGGTAGGCGCAGCGCTGAAACGTCCCGAAGCGGATGTGCGAGTGGCCGAGGCGGACCAAGACCGACGACCGCGTCGGCGACGGCTCGTCGTTCCGGTAGAGCTCCTCGCCGGTCTCGAAGAGGCTGAACGACTTCGAGGTGTAGACCCCGAGCGCCTCGAGCATCTCGGTCGCGAGCACCTCGCGCACTCCCCCCTTCAAGGTGAGGCGGCCGTCGCCTTGGCGCGACCACGGCGTCTGCCCGCTGCCCTTGGTTGCGAGGTCGAGGAGCCGATCATCGGCGTCGCGGAGCTGCGCGAAGACGAAGCCGCGTCCATCGCCGAGCTGCGGGTTGTACACGCGGAACTGATGGCCGTGGTAGCGGAGCGCGAGCGCGTCCTCGAGGTTTGCCGGCAGCGACGCGAACGTCGAGAAGTGTCGCTCCCACTCGGCGGCGTCGAGCGCGCCGAGGCCGATCCGTTCCGCCCACGGCTGGTTGCGAAAACGAAGGACGCGCTTCGGAAATCGTGCCGGCTCGACGACGTCGAAGAGCTCGGCGCCGAGCTCGGGAAGGTGCGGAGCGGGGCGATAAGACCGCGGGAAGGGCACGACGTGCTGTGTAGCGACAGATTCGCGTCGATTACGCAGTTGCCGTGGCGAGAGCGCGGGGTCTAGCTAGCAAGTGCCAGCGCCGCATCGAGCGAACGCGCTCCCTCATTTGCTGGGTCGAATAATCCAGCACTCTTCCGGGTCTCGCGCTCGATCTGGTCGGGCGCGATCACGGACTCGATGATAATCGGACAGTCAGTGGGAACTAGTCGCGCGACTAGCTGAAACGCGTAAATTGCGAACGCGCTGAGCGGCAAATGCTTCCCGTACGGCCCCACTTCGCTCACGTGCAGCTGTCGCAGGCGTGTCCCGAACTCTTGCACCATCCGCATTGCGGTCGCCATCGTCGGGTCAATCTGTCTCGCATGCCCGAGGTCGAGACAAAACCTGGCATCGGGCAGGGCCTCGAATAGCTCTCGCATCTCCGCGACGGTACGGCCAGTACTCTTGCGGTTGTCCATGTTCTCGAGACAGAGACACGTCCCCAATGTTTTCCACAGCGCTGGAGTTCGGACCACCTCGGGATGAACGATGATCGGCCAGTGGGAGGGCAATTCACGCAGATAGGCGAACGCATCCCGTTCGGAGAGCGTGGAGAGCTTGCTCGGGGCGTGCACCGAAACATAAGTGAAATGTGCCAGGTCGAGCTGCGCAGCAGCCAATGCTAGAGCAGGCAGTTCCTCCTCACGCAGTGCCGAGAGTTCTATGGCTCGAAGCGCCGCGTTCGTGTTTTGCAGCGCTATGCCCGCGCGAAAGTCGCCTTTCGCCAATGCGCCCGTCGAAAACCCGATAGCCCTCATCAGAACACTCCATTCCTCCGGATTAGTTTTATCAGGGTTGGGTCGAGCTCGAAAAATAGCTTGTCGATGCCCTCGCGGTATATATGGCTCTGTTCACGCAGTCGGCCAAAAATCGGATCGGAGGAAGCCGCTTCGAAACTGACTCCCTCCAGTGCGGTACGGATCGCCTTGTCGTCGAGGGCGGCAATAAAGTGGTCGTACGCTTGGAAGATCTTGAGGCCCCAGTCTGGATATGGCAGAAGCGCTCGCGCCAACTTGTCGAGTGGAGATACCCGGGTCTGCTCGCCGATGAAGTCCGCAAGCAGCGGTAGAAATTCGTCCGCGTTGGCTGTCGTCCTCAATTGTTCCGGTGGGTGCGTCTCGGCGCCGAAACAAGTTAGAAGCCCGGCAACAAACAGCAGCTTGCGCGAAAAGCGAAGCTTGAGATTTCGCGTTGCCCATCCCTTCTGCTGCCGGTCCCACATCTTCGACGCGAAATCCGACGCCATCGTTCTCCAGTAGCGCACGACATCGTTCAGCAAGAAATGTGGAATCCGATTCCGCTCGCCAGATTCGCTGGGAATCGTCCGGTCATGGATGACGTATCGTGCGAGGATGTTCCGGACGACACGTTCTCGAAGAGGCCCATTGGTGATTGCGATTGACTCGAGCAGCAGAAGAATGCGCCGTGTGAGGTTCTCGTTGGTATCCTTTGTCCCGGCGATGTAGTGGACGAGATCGTGACTGCTAACGAGCCTTCCGAATGTTTCGGTAGGCCCAGGTCGTTTGATGCCTCTTCTGTCGAGGATTTCGTTTACGCGGTTCTCGAGAGTTGCGTGCTGTGGGTCAGACGCACCGTCGATAAGGAGCATCCAATCGAAGTCGCTGCCGCTCGTCACCTCGCCTCGCCCGACCGAGCCTGTCACGACGATTGATGTCTCCGGAGTTTGTAACGTTGAAAGGTCCGCCGCTACTTTCTCAATCAGTCCGTTCGTTTTCGTGCGCGCCACGCGAAGCGCGGGCCAGTCGCCACCGGATTTCTTCTCGAGTTCCTCGACGAAGCCGGTTCGCATGTCCGATAGTCTCTCAGATACGGTCTGGCGCAGCCAGAGCCCGGCACCGCCGAAGAGCGCCCGAGCCGCCCGCCCTGTGCGGACACCCCAACTGAGGCGGTCCTCAGCACATATACCTCTCGCTTAGTACCGCTGGATCACCTGCTCGGCGAACTCCCGGAGGACCGTCCGAGCGGCGGCCATCGGCGGTAGCAGTCCGAGCTCGCTGAGTCCCGCCTGCTCCGCTTCCTTGATCTGCGCGATCAGCTCGTCGGGCTCGCCGACGAGCGCACTGGCGCGGATCGTCTCTGCCGTCACGAAACGACGCTCGGCCGGCACGAGGTACGTGCAGTGCCCTTCGTGGATCTGGAGGTACCGCTTGGCGGCGGGGGTCTCCATCGCGTCGACGTAGTCGACGTACTCCTGCCACACGTTGGCGAGGCCGCGTGGGATCGCGGCGTCGCTGCGGGTCTTCGACCACACCTCGTAGGCGAAGTGCAGCGCGGCGGCGACCTGCGAGCCGCACTGCTCGACGACGCGCTCGGAGTCGACCGCCTCGCCGGGGCGCAGCACGACGGCGGTCGTGAGCGCGGTGGTGTGGAACGGCGACGGCAACGTCCGTCCGACCTTCGCGGCGCCGCCGCGGATCGCCTCCACGTGGCGCGCGAGGACACGCGGGTACTGGTTCCCCATCGCGACGTGGCCGTCGCCGAGCTCGCCCGTTATCTCGAGGACGCGCGCGCCGTTGGCGGCGACGTGGATCGGGATCGGGTGCTCGACGTCGATGAAGCCGAGGTCGAGATGGAGAAAGCGGATCGCGCGGGTGACGCCGTCGTGGGTGTACTCGACCTCCTCGCCGCGGAGCAGTGTCCGCACCACGCGCAGGTACTCGCGGAACGCGCGCACCGGCATCGGCTCCATGCCCATCACCCGCATCGCGGTGTGGCCGGTGCCGATGCCGAGGAAGACGCGGCCGGGCGCGATCCGGTTGATCGACGCGATCGAGTGCGCCGTGACCGGCGCGAGCCGCGTGCCCGGAATCGCGACCCCGGTGCCGAGCTTGATGCGGCTGGTGCTCGCGGCCGCGAGCGCCAAGGTCGCGTAGCAGTCGGACCAGATCATCTGCGAGTCGGGGACCCAGGCGCGGTCGTAGCCGAGCGCTTCCGCCTCGCGGATCAGCTGCCAGTCGTCGATCTTGGTCGCGACGAAAACGCCGAATTCCATCGGTTCTCCCTCCAGTTTGCGACGCTGTGCCCGTCGGCTACGCTTTTCTCATGACACACTTTGGCTACAAGCTGATGAGCGAGGAGCACGGACCCACCGACCTCGTGCGCAACGCGGTGCGCGCCGAGGAGGTCGGGTTCGATTTCGCGGCGATCTCGGACCACTACCACCCTTGGCTCGAGAGCCAAGGGCATTCGCCGTTCGCGTGGACCGTCCTCGGCGCGATCGCGGCACGCACCCAGACCCTCGAGCTCGTGACCGCGGTCACCTGCCCGACGATCCGCTACCATCCGGCGATCATCGCGCAGGCGTCGGCGACGCTCGCGATCCTGAGCGGCGGCCGCTTCACGCTCGGTCTCGGCTCGGGCGAGCTGCTGAACGAGCACGTCGTCGGCGCCGAGTGGCCGCCGCCGCGGGTCCGCCAGGAGATGCTCGCCGAGGCGATCGACATCATCCAAGAGCTTTGGGTGGGCGAGATGTCGTCGTACGAGGGCGAGTACTTCGAGATCGATCGCGCCCGCCTCTGGGACGTGCCCGAGCGTCCGCCGGCGATCGCGGTCGCGGCCGGCAGTCCGCGATCCGCGCGTGTCGCCGGCGAGCACGAGACGGGACTTTTCGCGACCGAGCCCAAGGCGCGCCTGATCGACGCATGGCGTGAAGCAGGCGGGCAGGGGCCGCGCTACGCCGAGGTCGCGCTCTCGTGGCACGACGACGAGAAGCGCGCGATCGAGCTCGCGCACGAGCGCTTCCGTTTCGGTGCCCTCGGCTGGAAGGTGATGCCCGACCTCCCCAACCCGGCGAACTTCGCGGCGGCGACGCGCTTCGTCCGCCCGGTGGACGTCGCCAAGATGATTCCCTGCGGTCCCGACCCCGAGCGTCACGTCGCCGCCGTCAAGAAGTACGTCGACGCGGGCTTCGACCACGTCATCCTCGTCGGCATCGGTCCCGACCAGGACGGCTTCTTCGATTTCTGGGAGCGCGAGCTCGCGCCGCGACTGCGAAAGCTCTGACGCGTGCGCCGCGACGCTGGAGCGCGCGGACGCTCTCGCGTTATGACGGGCGGGTGACGGAGGATCGCACCGACGTAGTCGTCGTCGGCGCCGGCATCGCCGGCGCGGTGGCGGCGCGCGTGCTTGCGCAGGCGGGAGTGAGTGTCCGGCTGGTCGAGGCGCGGGATCGCGTCGGCGGGCGGACGTATACGGTGCCCTTCGGCGACCATCACCACATCGACCTCGGGGCGCATTGGGTCGGGCCGGATCAGTCGCGCATCCTCGCGCTCGGACGCGAGCTCGGTCTGACGACGGCGCCGCAATTCAACACCGGAACGAAGGTCCTCGCGCTCGACGGGCGGCGCTCGACCTATCGACGCTCGATCCCGTCGGTCTCGCCGTGGGCGCTCGCCGACATGCAGCTCACGCTCATGCGGCTCGAGCGCTTGCGTCGTCGCATCGACGTCGCGCATCCAATGGCCGTTGCGCAGGCGTCCCGCTGGGACGCGATGACGGTCGAGACCTGGATGCGCCGGCAACTCCTCACGCGCGCGGGACGCGAGATCTTTCGCGCCGCGATCGGGTCGATGTTCGGTGCCGAGCCCCGCGACCTGTCGGTCCTCGCGTTCTTGACCTACCTGCAAGCGGGCGGCGGCTTCCTCGCGATGTCGACGATCGACGGCGCTGCGCAGCAGGACTACTTCGTCGGCGGCACGCAGCAGATCGCGACGCGGATCGCCGCCGACGTCGTCACGCGGCAAGGCGTCTGCGCCGTCGTCCTCGACGCGCCGGTCCGCGTGATCCGCCAAGACGATGACGGTGTGACGGTCGTGACAGATCGCGGTCGCTACCGCGCCCGTTTCGTCGTCGTCGCGGTGCCTCCGGTCCTCGCCGGACGGATCGCCTATGACCCGCCGCTCTCGCCTGCGCGCGACCTCCTCACCCAGCGCATGCCGATGGGCACGATCATGAAGGTCTACGTGCGCTACGCGACGCCCTTCTGGCGGGCGCAGGGTCTCTCCGGCGAGGCGATCGCGAACGACGGCGTAGTGCAGACCGTCTTCGACTCGAGCCCGCCCGATCTCTCGTCGGGCGTGCTCGTCGTCTTCACCGCCGGCGACGATGCGCGCGCGCTCTCCACCAAGCCGCGCGACGAGCGCGCCGCGATCGTGCTCCGGAGCCTCGCCGCGCTCTTCGGTCCCGAGGCGGCGCGTCCCGTCGACTACCTCGACTTCAACTGGAGCGACGAGCCGTGGAGCCGCGGTGGTCCGGTCGCCCTCCTCGGGCCCGGCGCGCTGACGAGCGCGGGGCGCGCGTTGCGCGCGCCCGAAGGCCGCATCCACTGGGCCGGCACGGAGACGGCGTTGCGCTGGACCGGCTACATGGACGGAGCCGTCGAGTCCGGCGAGCGTGCGGCGGGCGAGGTTCTCGTGCGCCTTCACGAGGAAACCGTCGCCGGCCACGCCGATCGGACGGCACGCGGCGCTCGCGTCTCGTGAGCGTCGCGCTGCTAGACTGGAACGTGAAGGACGCGACACCGTAGCGGGATGAAGCAGGCACGCCATCAGCTGACGGTCCGCACCAAGGGCGCGGGCCTCTACGACATCACGCCGCAGCTGCGTGCGTGGGTCGGTGAGCAAGCGATCGGCGATGGCTTGCTGACCGTCTTCATCCAGCACACGTCGGCGTCGCTCACGATCCAGGAGAACGCCGATCCCGACGTGCTGCGCGACCTCGACGACTTCTTCCGCCGCCTCGTTCCCGAGGATCCGCAGCGCTATCGCCACACCGCCGAAGGGCCCGACGACATGCCGTCGCACATCCGCGCGGCGCTCACGCTCACCCAGGTCGCGGTGCCGGTCACGGGCGGCCGGCTCGCGCTCGGGACCTGGCAGGCTGTGTACGTCTTCGAGCACCGCGCCTCGCCGTACTCGCGTCGCGTCGTTCTGCACCTCATCGGCGAGTAACGCGCATGGCATGGATATCTGTGCTACGAGCGCGCAAGGAGACCCGACATGGCAACCACACTCGACCACAAGACCATCGAGGACCTCGTCATCCGCTTCACGGACGCCTTCAACAAGAACGATCTCGACGCCGTGATGGCGATGATGACCGACGACGCCTGCTACGACGAGTTCAACGAGCATCGTAGCCACGGCAAGGCGGAGATCCGCGCCGCCTTCGAGCCGCAGTTCAAGGGCACCTACGGCAAGATCCTCTTTCATCCCGAGGACATCATCGTCGACGTCGAGGCGGGCAAGGCGATGGTCCGTTGGCTCTGTACGCTCGAAGGACCCGAGGGGATGCGGGGCTGGCGCGGCCTCGACATCCTGCACTTCGAGGGTGAGCGGGTGAAGGTGAAGCACACCTACGCCAAGGCGGCGGTGCCGCTCTTGAAGCCGTTGCCGTGATGGAGCCGCGGCCGCGTCGCGCCGACGCCGCGCGCGAGGACGCGCCGGGCGCGATCGCCGCCGGCGCGCCGGCGATCGCGACGACGGTCGCGCCCGACGGGCGCCTCGTCGACGCAGCCGGCAACGTCCGCCTCGGCATCTTCGGTGAGCCGATCCTCGCGGTGAACCATCGCGACTTCGTCTACCTGAACCCCTTCGGCCGGCGGCACGGCGCGCTCGCGAAGCGTTTCGCCTTCAAGCAGTTCGAGTTCTACGGCGCGCTCTCCGAGGAGCTCGTCTTCGGCTGCGCCATCGCCGACATCAAGTACGTCGGGACCGCGTTCGCGTACTGCTACGACCCACGCACGCGTCGCCTGCGGGAGTTCAGCTTTCAACGGCCGCTCGCGATCGGCACGCGCTTCACGCAGGCGCCCGAGAGCGGCACCGCGTCGTTTCGCGCCGGCAAGAACCGCATCGAGATGCAGGCCGACGGCGCCACCCGCGCCCGGCGTTTGCGCGTCGACCTCGGCGGCGCCCTCGTGATCGACGCGGTCTTCAGCGAGGACGACCCCGCGATCGAGCCGATGCGCATCTGCACCCGTGCCGGCGCGACCGGCTGGGTCTACGCGCGCAAGACCGCCGGGCAGCGTCTCAGCGGCGGCCTCGTCTGGGAAGGCGGCCGCTACGATCTCGGCGCGATGGCGATCCGCGGCCATCACGACTGGAGCGCCGGCTTCATGCGTCGCGACACCTTCTGGAACTGGGGCTGCCTCGCCGGCCGCGTCGCCGACGGCCGCATCGTCGGCATGAACGTCTCCTGCGGCGTCAACGAGACCAGCGTCACCGAGAGCTGCTTCTGGGTCGACGGCCGCCTGCACAAGGTCGACGCGGTCTTCTTCGACTACGACCGTCGCGACCTCGATCGGCCGTGGCGGGCGCGCTCCTACGACGGTCGCGTCCGCCTCGAGTTCCATCCCGAGGGCAAGCACGTCGAGAACGTCAACGCCGTCATCGTCGCGACGAACTTCAATCAGCTCTACGGCCGCTACACCGGCACGCTGACGACGGCGGCCGGCGAGCGCATCGCGATCGACGGCATGCTCGGCTACGCCGAGAGCCACTACGCGAGGTGGTAGCGGCGGCGAGGCCGCGCGCATAGTCGCCGACTCGCCCGCGTCGATTGACCTCCCGCCCGGGGCGCGTCAGGAATCAGTAGTCCCCGATGCGCATCCTCTTCGATCCGAGCTTCGACTCGGCCGTGTGGCCGGGGCCGCTCGCCGGCCGCGACGCGACCGCCGGCGAGGTGTGGGCGGGGCAGGCGTACCTGCTCGACTTGCTCGAGACCGCGCTTGGTCTCGGCGGGCCGCCACGGACGCAAGCGGTGCGCGCAGCGTCGATCGTGCCGGCGGTGCGGTCGACCGAGGGCTTCTGGTCGCGCTCGGCGGAGATCGATCCGTTTCAGACCGCGCTCCGGCTGCTGCGCTGGCGCGATGCGCTGCGGATGGCGGGATGGCGCGACGAGGCGGTCTCCGATCGACTCGGCACGCTCGCGGCGGTGACCAGGGACGCGCTTCCGGGTGTGCCCGATCGCCTCGCGGCAGTCGCGACAGCGCTCGCCGCGCGACGATCGCGCGACGTCGAGTCGCTCGAGATCCTCGCGCCCGATGCCGACTTGCCGCGGGCGTGGCGCGACGTCTTCGACGCGCTCGCGGCGGGGGGCACGAACGTCACGACCCGCCAGCTCGAGCCAGCGCCGGCAAGCGGTGACCTCTGCCGCGCGCGCACGCGCGGCTTCGAGCCCGCGAGCGACGGCTCGCTCCAGCTGATCCGACCGCAAGGTCCGTTACAGGCGGCGGAGGAGATCGCCGCGTGGCTCGCGGCGCAGGACTCCCTCGCGGGCACGGTCGTGATCGGTGCCGACCCGGTCCTCGACGCGGCGTTGCACCGCCATGGCCTGCCGGCGACGGGTGCCCGCGCGGTGCTGCGCGACAACGCGCTGGTGCAGATCCTGCCACTCGTGGTCGCGATGGCGTGGGCGCCGCCTGACCCGCGCCGCGCGCTCGAGCTGCTGACGCTGCCGGCGAGCCCGGTGCCGCGGACGCTCGCGTGGCGGCTGACGCGCGCGCTGCACCGCGCGCCTGCCGTCGACAGCGACGAATGGCGGCTCGCGCTCCGCGAGGGTCTCGCGACGTTCGACGGCGACGTCTCCTATCGCGACAAGGTCGCGGCGCGGGTCGCGACGATCTTCTCGTCGCCGGTGCCGCGGAGCGCGGCGTATCCGGTCGCCGAGGTGCGCCGCCGCCTCGACGTCCTCGACCAGTGGATCCGCGGCCGCTTGGAGTCGGAGCCGGCGGCGGCGACGCGTGGGTTTCTCGATGATGCCGCCGCGGGTGCGCGTCCCGATGGTGCGATGCTCCCGCGCGCCGACGCGACCCTCGCGCCGCACCACGCGGCGACGGCGCGCCTCGCGTGGGAGACCGCGGCGATCCAGAGCGCGGCGCTGCGGACGCTGCTCGACGAGTCCGGTCTCGAGACGCTCGCCGCGCCGCAGCTGCAGCGCTTCATCGATCACGCCATGGAGCACGGCATCGCGCCGGGAGCGTACCCGGCGCAAGCGGGGCTCGCGGCGGTGCGGACGCCGGGGGCGATCGCCGGGCCGGCGCGGCGCGTGGTGTGGTGGTCGTTCACGCGCGACACCGCGTCTTTCACGCCGTCGGTGCCGCTCTCGACGCTCGAGGCGACCGGGCTCGGTCGCCTCGGCATCGCGCTCCCGGATCCCGGGCGGGTCGCGATCACGGCGGCGGAGCGCTGGCGCCGGCCGCTCTTTCAAACCACCGACACCGTCTTGCTGGTCACGCCGCTTTTCGACGCGAGCGGCGCCGAGCAGCACCCGCATCCGCTGTGGGACGAGATCGAGGCCAACGCGACGGGTGCCTCGAGCCTCGCGGTCCTGGTGCGAAAGACTCCCGCGGCGCGGCACGCGCCGCGGACGAGCACGCGGCGACAGCGGCCGCTACCGCGGCGGCGCCGCAGCTGGCGGGTCGACGGCGCGATCGCGCCGCGCGCCGTCGAGTCGCCGTCGAGCCTCGGCACGCAGCTCGGCTGCTCGTTCGCGTGGACGCTGCGCTATCCGGGGCGCATCGTCGGCGGTGCGACGGCGGCCCTTCCCGCGGCCGAGCAGATGCTCGGCACGGTGACGCACGCGCTCCTCGCGCGCGTCCTCTGCGCCGGTGCCGAGTCGCCGGACCAAGCGGAGGAGATCGCGCTCCGCCTGTTCGACACCGAGGCGCCACGCCTCGCCGCCGCGCTCTTCTTGCCGGGCGCGGACGCGGCGCACGCCGACGCGCGCGAGGTGGTCCGGCTCGCGACCGGCGAGCTCTTCCGGCATCTCGCCGCCGCGAAGCTCGACGTGGTCGCGGTCGAGACCACGTATCCGGGTATCGGCGCCGGCGGGACGCTCGAAGGTCGGCCCGATCTCGTCGTCGGCGTGCGGAGTGGGCAGGGGGCGCGCGCGCTCACGATGAGCGAGGCCGCGCGCGATGCCGAGGTGCGCGGCGTGATCGATCTCAAATGGAGCGGGGCGAAGTACCGTCGCGACGAGCTCGCGGGCGGCACGGCCTATCAGCTCGCGGCGTACAGCCACGTCGTCCGCGCCGCCACCCCCCATCCCTATCCGGCGGTCGGCTACTACATCGTGCGCGACGGGCGGCTGCTGGTGACCGACACGCGCGTCTTTCCGAGCGGCGAGGCCGCCGGCGAGATCGCGCCCGAGGTGATGTGGCGCGCGGTCGAGCGCAGCATCGCGCTCCGCCGCGCCGAGCTGGCGGAGGGAAAGCTCGAGGCCCCGGGCAATACCGAGGGCGCGCTCGAGATCCGCGAGGCGAGCGCGCTCGAGAACGACGTGATGGTGATCGCGCCCCCGTGCGTCTTCTGCGACTACGCGCTCCTCTGCGGCAAGCCCGCCGACGAGATCCGACGGCGATGAGCGCGATCGAGATCATCTCCGCGAGCGCGGGGAGCGGCAAGACCACGCACCTCGCGAGCGTCCTCGAGCGCGCGATCGTCGAGCGGCAGGCGCGTCCCGACGCGATCCTGGCGACGACCTTCACGAAGAAAGCCGCGGCCGAGCTGACCGAGCGGGCGCGGACGCGCCTGCTCGCGGCCGGCCGCGTCGACGACGCGCAACGTCTCGGGGCGGCGCGCATCGGCACCGTCAACGCGGTGTGCGGCCGCATCGTCAGCGACTTCGCGTTCGAGCTCGGTCATTCGCCCGATCTGCGTGTCCTCGACGAGCGGACCGCGGCGGTGACGCTCCGCCAGGCGCTCTCGCGTGTGATCACGGCGCCGGAGCGCGAGCGCCTCGCCGAGCTGCGCCAGCGCTTCTGGGAGTTCGACTGGGCGGAGCTGATCGAGCGCGTCGTGACCTTGGCGCACGCGAACCGCGTCGATCCGGCGTCGTTCGCGCGCGCCGCGGAGCGGAGCCTCGCCGAGTTCCTGCCGCTCTTCGGGACCGCCGCGCCGGTCGAGGACGCCGGCGCGCTCGACGGCGCGCTCGCGGCCGCGCTCGAGCGCTTCGTCGCCGAGGTGGACCTCGAGGTCGACACCACGAAGAAGACCCGCGCGGAGTTCGAGACGGCGCAGCAGATGCTCGGCCGCCTGCGGCGCGGCGCGCCGGTGCGTTGGAAGGATTGGCTGAACCTCGCCAACCTCGACGTCGGGAAGAAATCGCGCCTCGTGGCGGCGCCGGTCTGCATCGCCGCCGCGGCACACGATCGTCACCCGCGCCTGCACGCCGACGCGCGCACCGCGATCGAGTTGATCTTCACGATCGGCGCCCGCGCGCTCGCGGCGTACAACGACTACAAGCGCGCCTGGGGCGCGATCGACTTCGCCGATCAGGAGGTCCACGCGCTCGAGCTGCTCGGCCTGCCGGCGGTGCAGGCGCAGCTCCGGCGCGACATCGATCTGGTCCTGGTCGACGAGTTCCAGGACACCAGCCCGCTTCAGCTCGCGATCTTCCTGAAGCTCGCCGACATCGCCCCGCGGAGCGTCTGGGTCGGCGATCAGAAGCAGGCGATCTTCGGCTTCCGCGGCACCGATCCGGCGTTGATGGATGCGGCGATCGCGACCATCGTCGGCACGAAAGACCCGACGACGCTGGCGCAGTCGCGACGCAGCCGTCCCGAGCTGGTGCGGCTCACGTCACGGCTCTTCGCGACGGCCTTCGACCGCCAAGGGATTCCGGCGTCGCGCGTGACGCTCACGCCGGAGCCCGACGTCGAGCCCGCGGGCCTCGGTCCGATCGTCGAGCGCTGGCGTTGGGACGCCGACAACCAGGCGCAGGATCGAGCCGCGCTCGCGATCGCCGTGCGCGACTTCCTCGCCGACCCCGAGGCGCGCGTGCGCGACCGCGAGAGCGCCGCGCCGCGCCGGGTGCGGGCGGGCGACGTCGCCGTCCTCTGCCACACCAACGCGACCTGCGCCGCGCTGGCGCGCGAGCTCGCGGGCCTCGGCGTCCGCGCGGTCTTGCCGCGGACGAAGCTCCTCGCGACCGCCGAGGCGCAGCTCCTGCTCGCCGGCCTGCGTCTCTTCGTCGACCCGCGCGACACGCTCGCCGCGGTGCAGCTCGCGCGTCTGGTCACGTTTCCCGCCGACGGCGACGCCTGGCTCGACGCGGTCCTCGCTCGCGACGACGAGGTCGACGGCACGGCCGATCGCCGCGGCGATCTGGCGCGCGCGCCGGCCGCGAGCGCGTCGTCGCGGCCGCGCCGGGACGGTGGTCAGCTCGCGTTGCCGTTCGTGGCGTCGGGCACACCGCGCGCCGGCGCGCCGGCGCCGTCGGGTGCATCGTCGGGCGGCGTGAGCGGTCTCGGCCGGCCGGGGCAGCGGGTAAGCGACGACCCTCGTCCGCGCGCGCCGCGCTTCGCCGACCTCGAGCTCGTGCAGCGCATCGCCGCCGCGCGTGCCGCGATGCCGTATGCCGGAGCGCTCACCGCGTTCGACGCCGTCGCGCGCGCGCTCGATCTGCGCGAGCGCTGCCTCGAGTGGGGCGACGCGGCGACGCGCCTCGCGAACCTCGATGCGTTGCGGGCGCACGCCGCCGTCTACGCCGACATCTGCGCCGCCGAGGGCGCCGGCTGTACACCGGCCGGGCTGGTCGCGGCGTTCATCGAGCTCGCCGCCGACGAGCTCGACACGCAGGCGATCCTCCGCGACGAGGACGCGGTCGTGATCAGCACCTGGCACAGCGCGAAGGGGCTCGAGTGGCCGGTGACGGTCCTCTTCGACGGCGATTTCCACGACCGCACCAGCGCCCTCGGCATCGAGGTCGTGAGCGACCGCGCCGCGTTCGATCTCGCCGATCCGCTCGCCGGACGCTGGCTGCGCTTCTGGCCGGTCCCGTACCATCCGCAGCAGAAGAAGGCGCCCTTCCATCAACGGTTGCAGGAGACGCAGGTGACGGCGGCGATCGAGGAGCGCGAGGCGCGCCAAGCGCTCCGATTGCTCTACGTCGGCTGGACGCGCGCGCGCGACCGTCTGGTGCTCGCGGCGCGCAAAGGACGACTGTTGGTCGGTGCGCTCGATCATCTACGCGACGATGCCGGGCCGCTTCTCGCCGACCCGCCGGTGAGCAAAGAGCCCGCTCCGACGACCGTCGCGGCGAGTGACGAGGCGAGCGGCCGCCCGAGCGTGGAGGACCTCACGGTCGCGTGGGGCGGCGCGAGCGTGTGTGTGCGCGTCCGCGAAAGCACGCTGAGCACGTCGCTCAGTGCGCCGACCGTCGAGGCCGGCGTCGGCTACGACGCGGCGGGCCCGCGTGCGCACGCCGCGGCGACGGTGATCGCGTCGAGCGCGGAGGACGGCTCTCCCGACGTCGCCGCGCTCGCCGAGGGACCGCTCGCCGGCGCCGGCGACGGACGCCAAGGCGGCCCGGCGGAGCAGATCGGCGAGCGACTCGTCCTCACCGGCAACCCCGACATGGCGCACCTCGGCGAGGCGCTGCATCGGTTCTTCGCCGCCGACCGTCCCGACTTCACGACCGAGACGCGCCGCGAGATCGCGCGCGGCCTCTTGGAGCGCTGGCAGGTCGGCTTCGCTCTCGAGCCGGACGCGGTGCTGCGCGCGGCCGACGCTTTTCACTCGTGGGTCGAGCGCCGCTGGCCCGGCGCGCAGTGGCATCGCGAGTGGCCGCTCTTGCATCGGCTCGCCGGCGGTACGGTCGTGCGCGGCACCAGCGACCTCGTGCTCGCGCACGACGGCGCGCACGTCGTGATCGATCACAAGAGCTTCCCGGGAAGCGCGCTACAGGCCGTCGAGCGCGCCGTCGGGTTCAGCGGTCAGCTGCGCGCGTATGCCGCCGCCGTCGCCGCCGCGACCGGTACCTCGGTGAGCGGGTGCTTCATCCATCTCCCGGTGAGCGGCATCGTCGTGCCGGTCGCGGTCTGAGCCGCGCACTCCTCCGTCGCGTTGATTCATCTCGCATCCTCGGACAATTACGTACTGGACGGTTTGACTACGAATGTTCATCCCGCAATCAGTGGTGCAAATGCGAAAGGAGATAATCGATATGAAGGGTATCGTGATGCTTCTCGCGGTCGTCGTCTCGACGTCGGTCGTGGCCGGTTGCGTCGTCGATCGGCATGGTCGCTATTCACGCAACGAGCGGCGGGAGCGCGACGACGCATGGGACATCGTGCGGCGTGACCCATGTCGCTATCGCGAGTACGAGGACTTCGCCCACGAGCACAAGAATCCCGAGAAACGCCGCGCGTTCGTCGAGCGGCTCGCGCGCGAGGGCTGCAGCCGCCGCTCCGACCACAGCGACTATCGCTATGACGATCCCAACTACGATCCGTATCGCTGAGCAGGGGCCGGGCCTTCCGGAACCGGACCTGCCCACGGGCGACGTCGGTTACGTGACAACCCGACGCGAACGCATTCGTACAGAGGGAGAGCAGATTCCGGACATGGCACGATTTCGTCGCGAGCGCCGTCGCTACGAATCGCCGGTCTGACGTCTCGTATCGCGCCGAATGTGAGTCCGGCCGATGCCTGGAGCGCACGTAGATCGCTGGCATGGCGATCGCAACGTACGTTCACGAAGGGAGGACGCAGGTATGAAGCGACAGAACACGAACGACCGGAGCCGCGGCAACCAAGGCCAACAGCCGAAGAAAGGTCCCACGCGTACGCCGCAGAACGGACGACGCGAGGAACCGCGTTCCCCGCGCACGCGAGGCGACGAGGATACCGAGCGCTGAGCTGCGTCGTTGGTCGTTTTGGAGCGGGGGCGCGACATGGGGTCGCGCCCCTTTTTTTGCCCGCGCGCTAGTGCGCGAGCGCGACGACGAGGCGGTACAGGAACTCGAAGCCCGCGCGTAGGCTTGCTTCCGGGATCCGCTCGTCGATGCCGTGCGCGCGGCGCGCGTCGCCTTCCGTCATCGCGATCGGGCCGATCCCGTACGAGGGAATTCCGGCGGCGCGGAGAAACCGTGAGTCGGTTGCGCCGCGCGACATGAAGGGAACGATCGGCACGCTCGGCCACATCTCGCCGACGACCGTACGGATGGCGCGCGGCGCCGGCCCGTCGAGCGGCGACGGCTCGCCGAAGCCGAACTCCTCGGTCGGCCGCACCTCGACGGCGGGGTCGCCGATCGCCCTGATCAGCGCCGCGCGCACGCTCGCGACCGACTCGTCGGGGAGGATGCGGCAGTTCACGTTCGCCGTCGCCTCCGCCGGCAGCGCGTTCTGTCGCGTGCCGCCGTTCAGGAGCGTCGCGACGCAGGTCGTTCTGAGGCTCGCGGCGAGCGCGGGATCGGCGTCGAGGACCTTCACCGCATCCGCCGGCGGGCGCTGCTTCGCGCCCGCGATCGCGCGCATCGCGGCCGCGAGCTTCGGGGCCTCGACCGCCGCGCGCGCGGCGAAGTAAGCGCGCGTCACCGGCAGCACCCGCGCCGGGAAGCGCTGGCGGCCGAGACGGTCGAGCGCGCCGGCGAGCCGATAGATCGCGTTCTCCGCGAGCGGCACCGACGAGTGCCCGGTCGGGCCGTGCGCGACGATCGCGAAGTCCTGGTAGACCTTCTCCGCCGTTTGCAGGCTGACGAACTCGAGCTTTCCGTCGTCGCCGAGGACGAGATCGCCGCCCTCGTTGAGCGCGAGCTCGGCGTCGATCGCGGCGCGGCGGTTGGCGAGGAGCCAGCGCACGCCGGCGCCCCCCGACTCCTCGTCGCCGGTCCAGGCGAGAATGACGTCGCGCTCGAGCGGGATGCCCGCCTGCTTCAGCCGCACCAGCACCTCGAGCGCGAGCGCCGCCATGCCGAGGTCGTCGCTGACGCCGCGGCCGACGAGAAAGCCGCCGGCGGGTGTCACCACGTGAGGATCGCTCGTCCACTCCTGTCCCGCCGTGCCGACGACGTCGGTGTGGGCGAGGAGAAGGATCGGACGTCCGGAGCCGTTGCCGCGGAGCCGCGCGACCAGGTTCTGCCGCCCGGGCGCGAACTCGGTCGTCTCGGCCTCGATGCCGGCCTCACGCAGCCGCGCCGCGCCGATCGTGACGGCGCGCTCCTCGTTGCCGGGCGGGTTCGAGGTGTCGGCGGCGACGAGCTTGGTCAGCAAGGCCCGCGCGGCGGCGGTCGCGGTGTCGTAGTCGACGCCGGTCGGCTCGGTGCGGGCCGGCGACGCCGATGCGAGGATCACAAGGGCGACCAGGAGCATGCTCGGACCAGGTGCGCGGCGGGCTCGGGCCGCAGCGGCGTCGGACGACGGGTCGGGACGGCGAACGTTCGTGCGCATGGCGCGGCAGGATGCCGATCCGACGCGCCAGCGCAAGCCGAGCAAATAAACCTCGCGGACCGGCGCCGGGGTGTGCTAGGTCCTGGCGGCCGGTGCCCGCCGGTACCATTCCCGTACGCTCGTCGTCGCAGGAGGCCTCGATGTCGATCCGCCCTGTTCGCCCATTGCTGCTCGCGCTCGCGTTCCTCGTCGTTGCCGGTCCGGCGGCGGCCCAGTGCCCGGGAAGTTGCAGCGCCGAGATCGTGAGCGTCCCGAAGACGATCGAGAAGTACGTGAAGGCGCGC
>JBGPIT010000030.1:0-23938 GCA_041485125.1 Binatia bacterium
CGAGCAGTCGCCGTTGCAGACGCTGTTGTTGAACGTGTAGGTGCACTCGAGCGTCGACGGGTCACAGTGATCGGTGGTGCAGGTGAAGCCGTCGTTGCAGATCGGTGCGTTGATGCAGCCGATCGTGCAGTCGCAGATGTCGTCGCTGCACGGATCGCCGTCGTCGCAATTGAGCGCGTCGACGACGCACGCGCCCATGACACAGCGCTCGTTGATGGTACAGGCGCTCGCGTCGGCGCAATCGGCGTTGGTGATGCACGGGGGCGGCGTGTACGTGACCGTGAGCTTCGGCCGCTTGGGCAGGTCGGCGGGCTTGTTCTCCTCCTTGGAAATGTAGTTCACGTCGTCGTTGTTGACGCCTGCGCCGGTCTCGGTCTGGCTCTTGATCATCCAACCGTGATCGATCGTGCACGCGTTCACGAAATTCTGGACATCGGCGGTGACGTCGAAAGTCCTGGGGCCCTGGCCGCCGATCACGTTCGTGGTCACGGATGGGCTCACGGCGGCCCCCGGCTGGTTGTTCCACTTCACCGCGCTCTGGAGCCATGAAACGTTGATTCGATGCAGGCCGTGTACCAGCGGCGGCGGGGCGTTTGCGACGCTCCCCTGGAACAGCTCGACGACCGCGGAGTTCACGATCGCGCCGGTGGGGATCGGCGACAGGTTGAATTGCATGAGGCCGCGCCAGACCTGCGTCCCCGGCGGCGAGCCTTGCACGCGCACGCGGGTGTTGTTCGGGCCGGCGCCAGCGATGCGGTTCGGCTTGTTCTGCATGATGAAAGCGTCCTGACTCGACGGCTGCAGCGTGACGGTGAGCGCGGCGGCGCTGGTGGCGGTCGCGGCGGTCAAGGCGAGCGCTATCACGAGCGCGCGCCCGGCATGCGTGGGGTGCGTAGCCATGGCGGTTCCTTTCTCGGCGGCCGGCAGCGGCGGTCATCCATGAGCGCCGGCGCAATGGCAGAGTTCGATTCGGCTGCGGAGGAGAAACCCGAGATGGGCGCATACCACGACCGGAGCGGGAGCGAGATCAATACTCGCAGACGCGTTCGTTACGGCCACCGATTT
This sequence comes from Binatia bacterium, assembly GCA_041485125.1. Lineage (GTDB taxonomy): Bacteria > Desulfobacterota > Binatia > UTPRO1 > UTPRO1 > JBGPIT01. The sequence goes on from JBGPIT010000030.1 coordinate 1,066, forward strand.
CTCGCGCCAACCTGGCGCATGTTCCTTTGCGAATATGGTGCGGCGGATCGACGCTCCGAGGTCGGGACCGCGGCAACGGTCGAGGCGCGCAAGCCGCGGGAATAATGAGACTTGGCGGCCCAGATCGGGCTTTGGTATGCTCCGGCGCGCCACGACCGCACACTCGATCAGCCCAAAACGGAGTAGAGACGCAATGACCGCCCTTGCCCACGGCGCCGCCGAGGCCACCGCCCCAGTCAACAGCTTCACCGTCGACGTCGAGGACTGGTACCAGGTCGCCGACTTCGACGCGGTCGTGCCGTTCGACAGCTGGGACCGCTACGAGTCGCGCGTCCGCCGTAACACCGAGCGGATCTTGGAGCTGTGCGCCGAGCGCCGCGTCAAAGGGACCTTCTTCGTGCTCACCTGGAACGCCGAGCGCTATCCCGACGTGGTCCGCGACATCCACGCCGCCGGGCACGAGGTCGCGACCCACGGCTATGCCCACCGCATCGTGTACGAGCAGACGCCGGAAGAGTTCCGGGCCGACGTCGCGCGCGCCAAGCAGACGCTCGAGGACCTCATCGGCGAGGCGGTGATCGGCTACCGCGCGCCGTCGTTCTCCTTCACGCAGAAGTCGTTGTGGGCGCCCGACATCCTGCTCGACTTGGGGTTCCGCTACGACTCGAGCGTCTTCCCGGTGCGGGACGCGCTCTACGGCCTCCCCGACGCGGAGCGATTTCCGTACGTCATCCGCGAGCGCGACGGCCGCCAGCTGATCGAGTTCCCGATCACGACCACGGTCTTCATGGGACGCAACTTCCCGCTCGGCGGCGGCGGCTATCTCCGCGTGTTCCCCTATCTCTACATGAAGTGGGGGATGCGGCGCGTGAACCGTCAGGAGGGCCAGAGCGCGCTCGTCTACATCCATCCGTGGGAGATCGACCCCGGCCAGCCACGCATGAAGACGGCGGGACGGCGCGGCTTCAGCAGCCACTACGTGAACCTCGGCCGCACCGAGGCCAAGCTGCGCGCGCTCCTGCGCGACTTCCAATTCGCGCCGATGCGGGATCTGCTCGACCTCGCGTGAGCCCCGCGGTCGTCTTCTGGGGCGCGCTCGGCCTCGTCGCCTGGGTCTACGTCGGCTATCCGCTCGCGCTCTTCCTGGTCTCGCGGCTGGTGGCGCGGCCCGTGCGCAAGGCGCGCATCCAGCCCTCGATCACCATGATCATCGCCGCCTACAACGAGGAGCGCGACATCGTGAAGAAGCTCGAGAACACGCTCGCGCTCGACTATCCGCGCGACCGGCTCGAGGTGATCGTCGCGTCGGACGGCTCGACCGACCGGACGAACGCGCTGGTCGGCCAGTTCGGCGCGCCGGTGAAGCTCCTCGCGCTCGAGCGCGCCGGCAAGACCTCGGGCCAGAACCACGCCGCCGCGGTCGCGACCGGCGAGATCCTGGTCTTCTCCGACGCGAGCACGATCTACGATCGCGACGCGCTGAACGCGCTGGTGCAGAACTACGCCGACCCGACCATCGGAAGCGTCGGCGGCGACGTGCGCTACACCCGCGAGGGCGACGCGATCGCCGGCAGGGGCCGTCAGGTCTACTGGAACTACGAAGCCGCGATTCGCCGTTGGGAGAGCCGCATCTGGACCGTGATCGGCGCGACCGGCTGCATCTACTCGCTGCGGACGTCGCTCTACACCCCGCTCGATCCCGCCGCGATCAGCGACTTCGTCCAGCCGGCGAAGGCCCTGCTGAAGGGCTACCGCTCGGTCGTCGAGGACGAGGCCGGCGCGTACGAGGTCGCCGAGTCGAAGCAGCTCGGCGAGGAGCTGCGACGCCGCTCACGCGTCGCGCTCCGCGGTTTGCGCGGCATCGGCTACATGCCGGAGATGCTGAACCCGCTCCGCCATCCGTGGCTCGCGTTCCAGCTGATCTCGCACCGGCTGCTGCGCTGGATGGTGCCGGTCTTCCTGATCGTCGCGCTCGCCGCGAACGCGCTCCTGCTCGGTCGGCCGTTCTACGCGCTGCTCTTCGCTTTGCAGCTGGTGTTCTACGGCAGCGCCGTCGCCGCCGCGCTGCTCGATCGGCGGAACGTCCGGTTCAAGGCGCTCTTCGTGCCGCTCTACTTCTGCCTGATCAATCTCGCCCCGCTGCTCGCGTTCTGGGCCCTGCTGAAGGGTGAGAAAAAGATCGTCTGGGAGACCGGCCCGCAGCCGTCGGCGTAGCGAGCGCGCCGGTCAGCGTGCGTCGGGAGGCCGCCAGGTCGGCGGTGTGAAGCTCGCGCGATCGCGGCCGCGGAACACGACCGGCAGCACGGTCCGCGCCCAGGTCGCCAGCGGGAACGCCGTCAGCTCCGACTCCGCGACCCAACGGAGCTCGGCGATCTCCTCGCCGTCCGGGCGCGGCACGCCGCCGGTCACGGCGCATTCGAAGACCGTCATCACGTAGGACGAGCGGTCGCCGTTCGCATACTCGACGACGCACTCCGGTCCGCCCCACACACCGAGCAGACCAACCGGACGCACCACGAGCCCGGTCTCCTCCCAGGTCTCACGCACGACCGCGTCCGCCGGTGTCTCGTCCGGATCGATGCTGCCGCCGGGCGCGACCCACGCGCCCTTCCCAGCCGGACGCGCCAGGAGCACGCGCCGCTCCTCGTCGAAGACGATCGCGGTCACGGACGGGACGAGCAGCAGCGCGTGACCGACCCGCTCGCGGATACCCTTCAGGTATTCGGAGATTGCCACTACGAAGCCACGGGCGAGGACGGTCCGGTCACGCCGCGCTCGCCGGGGTGCGGATCGGTAGCGGGCACTCGAGGCGTACGGCGGTGCCGCGGCCGGGCTCGGACCAGACCTCGAAGCGGCCGCCGAGGGCGAGGGCCCGCTCCTCCATGCTGACCAGGCCGAGCGCCTCGCGACGGCGATCGTCGCTGACGAAGCCGCGCCCGTCGTCGCGTACCTCGAGGCTCAAGCCGTCCTCGGTGACGGCGAGCGTGACGACGATCGAACTGGCTTTCGCGTGACGGACGGCGTTGGCGAGCGCCTCCTGGGTGATGCGAAAGACGGCGACCTCGGTGTCCTCGTCGAGACGCGGGATCGCGGTGACGAAGCGGGCGGTGACGGTGGTCGACGGCAGCGACATGCCTTCGAGGAGCGAGCGCAGGCTGCCCTCGAGACCGAGATCGCGCAGCAGCATCGGGCGGAGCTCGCGCGCGAGCAGGCGCAGGTGCTCGACGACCTCGGTCAGATAGCCGCCGATGCGGTCGAGCTCGGCCGCCGCCTCGGGCGGCAGCGGTGCCAAGCGGCGGCGCAGCGACGCCACCATGATGGCGACGCCGACGAGCTCCTGACAGACGTCGTCGTGGAGATCGAAGCCGAGGCGCTTGCGCTCCTCCTCGCGGATGCGGGCCTGGCGCTGCGCCAGCAGACGGAGCTTCTCCTCGTTCTGCCGCAGCTCCTCGAGTGACGCCCGCAGCGCCTCCTCGGCGGTGCGGCGATCGGTGACGTCGCGGCCGACCGACTGGACGGCGACGACGGTGCCGCTCTCGTCGTCGATCCCGCGCGACTCCCAGTTGAACCAGCGCCAGCCGTGGCGCGTGAGAGCGCGGTTCTCGACCGTCGCGCGGTGCGGCGGCGTCTGGAGCGACCGCATCGCACCGATCGCGGCGGGACGATCGTCCTGGTGCACGTAGTGGAGAAAACTCCGCCCGAGGATCTGCTCGCGCGGTTGGCCGAGCGTGCGGCAGAGCGAGTCATTTGCGAAGGTCACGTGGCCGTTCATGTCGAAGCGCACCAGCACGTCCTGCTGCGACTCGACGAGCTCGCGGTAGCGCTGCTCACTGTCGCGCACCGCCTGCTCGGCCTGCTTGCGCAGCGTGATGTCCTGCATCTGGGCGATGATGTAGAGCGCCTCGCCGGCGGTGCTCCGCACCAGCGACGCGCTCAGGAGACACCAGACCCGGTGGCCCTGCTTGTGGACGTAGCGCTTCTCGAGCTGCGACGAGCCCGTCTCGCCGTCGCGGATGCGGCGTGCGTTGGCGACGCTCTCGGGCAGATCGGGGGGGTAGGTGATGCCCTGGATCGACATGCCGAGGAGCTCGTCCTCGTCGTAGCCGAGCATCTCGCAGAGCGCGCGGTTCACCTGGATGGTGCGGCCGTCGAGCGCGACGACGGCCATGCCGATCGGCGCGTTCTCGAAGACGTTCCGGAAGCGCTCCTCGCTGTCGCGCAGCGCCGCCTCGGCGACCTTGCGCTCGGTGATGTCCTGGATCTGCGAGATCAGGTAGAGCGGCGCTCCGTCCGGGCTGCGGACGAGCGACGAGCTGAGCAGGCCCCAGACGATGTGGCCGTCGCGATGGATGTAGCGCTTCTCGATCTGGAACGTCCGGGTATCGCCGTTGATGAGCCGGAGGGCGTGGGCCTCGTGCTTCGCGATGTCGTCCCGGTGGGTGACGGCTTGGAACGGCAGGTCGCGCATCTCCTCGGCGGCGTAGCCGAGCATCTCGCAGAGCGCGCCGTTCACCTGCACCGCACGGCCGTCGAGCGCGACGACGGCCATGCCGATCGACGCCGACCCGAAGGCGCTGCGGAAGCGCTCCTCGCTCTCGCGCAGCGCGTCCTCGGCCCGCTTGCGCTCGGTGACGTCGCGGCCGATGCCGCGGGCGCCGACGACACGCCCGCGCGCGTCGCGCATGCTCGAGGCGACCGCCTCCACCCAACGCGGGCCGTGGACGCTCTGGACGAGGAAAAGCTGTGGCCCGACGCTCTCGCCGGCGGCGAGGCGCTCCATCACGACCGGAACGTCGGCGCCCTGCGGATGCTCGGAGACGATGTCGATCGACCGGTGGCCGACCAGCGCCGTCGCCGTCTGCCCGATGAAGCGCGCCAGCGCCTCGTTCACGTAGGTGAAGCGCCCCTCGAGATCGATCGCGTAGATGATGTCCTGGGCGTTCTCGGCGAGGTCACGGTAGGCGTCGCGCGACGCCTCGAGCTCGCGCTTCATCTCGTCCTCGCTCTCGCGGCGGAGGAACGAGATCCGGAACGTGCGTGCGGCGCCCTCGGCGATCGCGAGCGAGAGCGCGGCGCCGATCGCGACGCAGGTCACGATCTCGAGCGTCGGCGCGAAGAATCTGAGCGCGGGGAGCAGGAACCAGCACGGCAGCAGCGTGACCAGGAGCAGCAGCAGCTCGGTCTGCCAGCCCCACGCGAACAGCAACGCGGTCATGAGGTAGAGCGTGAGGAGGACGAACGCGAGCACCTCGCCGAAGGTGTGGGCGGCGGAGAAGAGTCCGACCGACGAAAGCCCGAGCACCACGCAGACGCCGAAGGCGAGTGGGCGGACGCGATCGCCTGCCGGCTCGGCGCGACAGAGCGCGATCACGATCGCGAGCAGCAACGCCTGCGCTGCGAGCACCGCCACGACCGGCCCGTCGCCGATCCGCCGCTCGAGGCTGAGGACGACCTCCCAGGTCGCAAGGCTGCCGAGCCAGGCGAAGGCGAACAGCGGCAGCCGGCGCTTGATCAACCAGCGGCGGGCGTGCTCGAGGGCGATCGAGGACTCGCCGGGGCGCCAGGTGACGGAGAAGAGGGAGAACATCGTGGCGGAATTGTAGCCCGAACCGTTCCCGGGCGGCCAATACCAATCGAGTGCCGCGGCGGTGTATACCGGGCTGCGCCGAGCCCCGTCGGGACGGCCATCCCAGCCCAAGGAGACCCGGATGGAGTACCGCGAGATCCTCTACGACGTGCGCGATCGTGTCGCGACGATCACGATGAACCGCCCCGAGCGGCTGAACGCCTGGACCCCGCTCATGGGCCGCGAGCTCTACGACGCGTTCCGGAGCGCGGCGCGCGACGACGAGGTACGGGTCGTGATCGTGACCGGCGCCGGTCGCGGCTATTGCGCCGGCGCCGACATGGACAATCTGCGCGGCATCCAGACCGGCCGGAGCGACGACGCGGCCGCCGATCACGACGCCGCCGGCGTCTTCACCGCTGCGACCGACGAGCTCGCCGCGCCGCACCCGGCGCTGGCGACCGCGTACGCCTACCCGACGCACGTCCCGAAGCCGGTGATCGCCGCGGTCAACGGCGCCGTCGCCGGTCTCGGCTTCACTCACATGCTCTACTACGACATGCGGATCGCCTCCGATCGCGCGCGCTTCACGACGGCATTCGCGCGCCGCGGTCTCATCGCCGAGCACGGCAGCTCGTGGATGCTGCCGCGTCTGATCGGCGTCGCGCACGCCTGCGATCTCTTCTTCTCGGGCCGCATCATCGATGCGGCCGACGCGCTGCGCATGGGCCTGGTGAACGAGGTGGTGCCGCACGACGATCTGATGGCGCGCGTGCGCGAGCGCGCGACCGAGCTCGCCACCTTGAGCTCGCCGCGCTCGATCGCGGTGATGAAGCGTCTGCTCTACAGCCACCAGTTCACCGATCTCGCGTCGGCCACCAGCGAGGGCGACGCCGAGATGGTCGCGAGCTTCCCGACCGCCGATTTCCGCGAAGGCGTCGCGTCGTTCCTGGAGCGGCGGCCGCCGCGCTTCACCGGCCGCTGAGACGAGAGCAGACGCGACGGCAGCGTCACGAAGTTGGCAACCGTCAACCCGGTGCCGCTCGCTCGTTCGCGGAGCGCCCCGCGGGAAAGACAAGTGCGCGGCGGCCGCCCGGGCGTTTCCTAGGGCGGACCGCCGGGAACGCACCCAAAGCAATGACTTAGGTCGAGCTGCCCGGCGCCCCGGACATGCTTCGGCAGTTGGCGTCGCGCTTGCTTCTCGCCTTGCGTATGAGCTTCGGCGAAACAGTGCGAGAGATCCTGGCGGCGAGCTGCGGCAGCGATCTGCGCGAGGCAAGTGCGACGTCTCCCCTTCCGGAGCTGAGCTCCGAGACGGTGCAGCGGACGCTCGCGGCGAATCTCGAGCTCGCGTTCGGCATTCAGATCGTCGAAGGCGACATCGCGCACTTCCGGACGGTGCGGGACGTCATGCAGTGCGTCCGACTCCGCGCCTGGGAACGTCGGGCGACGACGGAAGCCGCGCACAGCGCGCCGGCCCAGCCCCGGCGTGATCCGCGACCGGTGCGACCGGTGTTCGTCGCGTCGAGCCGCGATCCGCGTGAGCGCATTCTCCGCTACACGCCGCAGGCAAGGCTCGCGTTCGCCGCGGTTCCTGCTCGCGCGAAGTAAGGGAATCGGGTTCGTCGGCGCGACCTTCTCGCGCCAGGGGTCCTTCACCATGAGCTCGCTCGACCCGTTTGCCGGGCGTCCGTCGCTCGCCGCGCGCTACGCGCGCGCGACGCAGGATGCGCTCGCCGCCCGCCTGCGCATCGCCTGCTTGCTCGGGGTGTTCTTGGTGCCCGGATTCGGCGTGCTCGACGCCATCCTCTATCCGGAGCTCATCCGCACGTTCCTCGCGCTCCGCCTGGTCGTCGTCGTGTGCGTGGTCGCGGTGCTCTTCGTGCTCCGCACCGGTCGCGGACGGCGGCACGTCGGAGCACTCGCGCTCTTCGCGATCTGCCAAGCCGGCCTCGCGATCGTGCTGATGACGGCCTTCGCGGGCGGTGGCTCGAGCCCGTACTACGCCGGCATCAACCTGACCATGCTCGCGGCGGCGGTCTTGATCCCGTTCGACACCGGCCTCTCGACCGCCTTCGTCATGATCCTCATCGGCAGCTACGCGGCCCTGTGCATCGGCTGGGCGGGGGTGCCGGACGTGCGGCTCTTCATCGCCAATCTCTTCTTCCTCGGCTCGACCGGGCTGATCACGGTCGTCAGCCATCGCGTCGCCGGCCAGGCACGCCGCCGCGACTTCCTGCAGCAGGTGGAGCTCGAGGAAGCGGGCCGTCATCGCGACGAGTTTCTCGCCAACGTGACGCACGAGCTGCGGACTCCGCTCGCCGCCATCCTCGGCTTCTGCGACATGCTCTCCGACTACATGGGCGACGCGACGAGCGAGCAGCGCGGATGGCTGGGGCGCGTCCGCGAGAACGCGCTGACGCTCTACCGGTTGATCGTCCAGCTCCTCGACTTCACGAAGCTCGAGGCGGGCGCGATGCAGCTGACGTGCGAGCGCGTCGCGCTCGAGCCGATCATCACCAAGGTCGCGGACGACATGCGGGCGATTGCCGGCGCGAACGGCGTCGCGGTCGCCGTCGAGCTGCCGCCGGAGCCGCCGATCGTCGCCGGCGATGCCGAGCGGATCGAGGAGATCATCACCAACCTGGCGGCGAACGCGCTCAAGTTCTCGGGCGGCCGCCCGATCACCATCACCGCCGGGCGCACCACGCTCGACGCGTCGGCGTGGGACCGCATCGTACCCGACCCGGAACCGACCGTGGCGCCGGCCTACGCCGTGGTCGCCGTGGTCGACCGTGGCGACGGCATCCGCAGCGAGGACCTGCGACGGCTCTTCGTCGCGTTCCAACAGCTCGACGGCTCATCGACGCGGCGGCAGGGCGGCACCGGCCTCGGCCTCGCGATCAGCGCCCGCCTCGCCGCCGGGATGGGCGGATACATCGCCGTGCGCAGCGCTCCCGGCGAGGGATCGACCTTCGCCTTCCTGGTCCCGCCCTCGGAAGAGGACGCGCTCGAGGAGAGCGGCGCGCCCGCACGGGTCGACCGCAACCACACCGCCGAGCATCACGTGCAGCCGGAAGCGTAGCGACGCTAGCGCGCCAGCGCGGTCCGCGCCGGCGGGCGCTCCGGCACCATGCGCAACTCGGGTCCGCCGTAACCGAGGCTGCCCTCGAAGGCGAAGAACTCGGGAGGCGTGTCGCGCGTGAACCAGAAGTAGTGGGTCGGAATCAGGGACGAGAAGAGCGTGTTCTGCACCGGCCCGAGATCGGCGCGCAGGCGCATCTTCGTCGTCGGCTCGGCGACCTTGCCGACCTGGTAATTCTCGCGTGCGATGACCTCGGCGCGTAATAGATACACGCTCGGATCGGGACGGAAGACCACGGTGTGAAACGACGCCGTGCCCTGCGGCGCGCCCGGGACCGCGGCGAGGATCACGCCCATCATCGGGCCGATGTACGTGTCCGGCTCGAGCGCGAGCTTGGTCGAGCCACGCTTGCCGTCGGTGAGCCACCGCACGTCGCCGGTCGTGAAGTCGATGGTCTGCTCACCGATCACCGCGCCGCTGTTGGCGCGTCCCGTCTTGTGGAACGACCGGGCGCGGTAGCCCTCTGGCGCGAGATCCATCACCGCGTCCTCGTCCCAGCTCTCACCGTTGGTGAAGCGCGTGAGGCACTCGACCACGAGACGTCCGTCCTTCACCGTCGCGACCGAGCGCTGATCGCCGAGCGGCGCCTCGTCGGTTCCGCGCAGGACGTGCATCTCCTCGTGCGGCGCGTTCATTTTTCGGACCGACTCCGGTACCGGAAAGATCGCGGCATCCGCCGCCGTGGCGCGGAGCGTGGCAGCGAGGATCGACGCGAGCACAACCCCTCCCCCAATCTTCACCCGAGGCTCCTTTCTCGCGTGCGGCGAGCGACCGGAAGGACTGGCGCGCAGCACCCCCCACCCACTCGACCATCGCGCGGCAACGCCGGTAAGGTACCACCCGGAGGCCGCGCGGACCAGCACCGCGACTCTCAAAAGTCCTCGGAGTGCCGATCCGCACCAAGGCCTTCCGCGCTGTCTTCGTCGACGAGCAAGACCGGCTCCAGCAGCTCCTCACCGAGATCTTCAACGAACCGTGAGGGTTTTCCGAGCGTCAATCCGAGGCCGCGATCGTACATCTCGATCGGGTAGGTCAGGTAGAGCTGATCTTTGGCGCGCGTCACCGCGACGTACATGAGGCGGCGCTCCTCCTCGATGTCGGCCTCGTCACGCACGTTGTAGAGCGACGGGAAGCGGCCGTCGGCCGCCCACAGGACGAACACCGAGTGCCACTCGAGGCCCTTCGCGGAGTGGATGGTCGAGAGCGTGAGCATGCCCTCGTCGTCGCCCTCCCCGGCGAGGACGCCGCCGACGCTGTCGGTCGGCGGCTCGAGCGCCATGTCGGCGAGGAGCGAGGTCACGCTGCGGTAGCGCTGCGCGATCGTCGCGAAGTGCTCGAGGTCGCGCTCGCGCTTGGGGTAGTCCTCGCGGTGCACGCGACGGAGGACCGGCCCGTAGTACTCGAGCGCACGCTCGACCTGCGCGCCCGGCGCGCTGAGCGTCGCCATGTCGGCGAGCGCGGCCGCGAGCCGCTTCAGCTCGACACCGACCTGTCCGCGCGCCGGCATCGTCGCGAGCGCCTCCCACGGCACCGCGCCGGTGACGCGCGCCGCGATCTCCTGCGCGCTCTTCGGCCCCACGCCTTCGAGGAGCATGAGGATGCGGTGCCATGACACCGTGTCGGTCGGGTTCGCGACCACGCGCAAGTGCGCGAGCACGTCCTTCACGTGCGCGGTCTCGACGAAGCGGAAGCCGCCGCGCTTCACGAACGGGATGTCGCGCCGGCCGAGCTCGATCTCGAGGTCGAAGGAGTGGAAGCTCGAGCGGAAGAGCACCGCGATGTCCGAGAGCGGTACGCCTTCCTCGCGGAGCTCGAGGATGCGCTGCGCGACGAAGTAGGACTGCTCCGGCTCGTTCAGCGCCTGCACCAGCGCCGGCCGCTGTCCCTCGCCGCGGTTGGTGAACAGGTTCTTGGTGTACTTCTCGGAGGCGCGATTGATGATCGCGTTGGCGAGACTCAGGATGCCCTGGGTCGAGCGGTAGTTCTGGTCGAGGCTCAACACGCGCGCGTGCGGGAAGAGCTTCGGGAAGTCCATGATGTTGCGGAAGTCGGCGCCGCGAAACGCGTAGATCGACTGCGCGTCGTCGCCGACGACCATCACGTTCTGGTGTACGGCCGCGAGGCGCTGCACGATCTCCGCCTGCAGCGCGTTGGTGTCTTGGTACTCGTCGACCATGATGTAGCGGTACTGGCGGCCGAGCCGCTCGGCGAGCTCGGGATGTCCCGCGAGCGCGTCGCGGAAGCGGACGAGGAGGTCGTCGTAGTCGAGGAGCTGCTTGGTCTTCTTGAAGTCGACGTAGCGCGCGTGCACGGCGAGGAGATCGTCGAGCTGGTCGTAGAGATGCGGGTAGCTCTCGGCGACCAGATCCGGAATCGACCGCGCCTTGTTCACCGCCATGCTGAAGATCTCGCCGAGCGCCTGCTTGCGCGGGAAGCGGCGCTCCTTGCGGTCGAGGCCGAGCTCCGAGCGCACCAGGCTGATCACGTCCTCGCTGTCGCTGCGGTCGAGGATGGTGAAGCTCGGCGAGAGCCCGATCGCCGCGGCGTGGCGCCGCAGGTTCACGTGCGCGAAGGAGTGGAACGTCCCGCCCGAGACGTCGGCGCAGCCGCCGCCGACGAGACCCGACGCGCGGCGCAGCATCTCCTCCGCCGCCTTGCGCGTGAAGGTGAGGAGGAGGATCGCGCCCGCCGGCACGCCCGACTCGACGAGCCGCGCCACCCGGTAGACGAGCGTCCGCGTCTTCCCGCTCCCCGCACCGGCGACGACGAGGATCGGTCCTTCGAGCTGCGTCACGGCCTCGAGCTGCTGCGCGTTCAGCTCGTCGGCATACCGAATCCGAAACCGGCTCTCGTCGTTCCGCCGCGGATCGCCGCGCAGCGTGTAGCGTTTCACGATTCGGTCACGCTAAGGCGTCGGGCTCCGCATTGCAACGTTGCGACGCCGGTTGCGTCCCTGATGGTCGTCTGCCAATCAGCACGTGGGATCGCATGGGGATGAGAACGACATTGATCGTCGCCGCGACGTTGGCCGCAGTGGTGAGCGCGGGATGCCTGCGGGCCGGCCCGCCGAAAACCCCGAATCAGCGCGAGGTCGAGCGCGATGCGCGCGAGCGGACCACGCGCGGCGCGGACGCGACCCCACCGGCGATCAAGCGCTGAGCACGCGCCCGCCCCGCCAAAACCCGGCTTGCCCACCCCCGCAGGCCCGTCGATAATGACCGCTCATCGGCGGAACGAACGTTGAGCGACACGGCGGCGGATGCATATGGCGGCATACTGGGTCGGCACCTCGGGCTACAACTATCAAGAGTGGAGGGGATCGTTTTATCCCGACGATCTCACCGACAAGCAGATGCTCGCCTACTACGCGGCGCGGTTCGCAAGCGTCGAGATCAACTACACCTTCTACCGCATGCCGACCGCCCGGATCCTCGCGAATTGGGCGCGCGAGACGCCTGAGCGCTTCGTCTTCGCGCTGAAGGCGCCACGGCGGATCACCCACGATCAGCGCCTGCGCAGCATCGAGGACACGCTGGCGTCGTTCTGCGAGATCGCCGAGACCCTCGGGCCGAAACTCGGTCCGCTTCTCTTCCAGCTGCCGCCGTTTCTGAAGAAGGACGTCGAGCTGCTCGAGGTCTTCCTGCACGACATCCCGACCGGCGTGCGATCGACCGTCGAGTTCCGGCACGCGTCCTGGCACGCCGACGACACCTACGAGGTGCTGAAGCGCTTCGGCGTCGCGCTCTGCGTCGCCGACAGCGAAGAACGCACGACACCCTTCGAGGTGACGGCGCCGTTCGGCTACTTGCGCCTGCGCCGCGAGCACTACGACGAGGAGACGCTGCGCGCGTGGCACGAGCGCTGCGAAGCGGCCGGCTGGCAGGACGCCTTCGTCTACTTCAAGCACGAGGAGCGCGCGACCGGCCCGCGCTTCGCCGAGCAGTTCACCGCGTTGACGGGCGCGAACGGGAGCACACCATGAGCGACGACGAGGCGAAGGAAGCGCAGCCGCACCATCATCATCAGATGGCGGTGCAGGCCGACCCGGCGACCAGCGTCGGCGTCTACGCAAACCTCATGATGGTGAGCCATCGAAAGGAGGAGTTCATCCTCGACTTCCTCTTCGTGCAGCCGCAGCACTCGGCGCCCCAGAGCGTCGCGACCCTGCGCTCGCGGGTGGTGACGACGCCCGAGCACGCCAAGCGCATCGTGCGCGCGCTGCAGGACAACATCCAACGCTACGAGGCGGCGTTCGGCGTCACCTCGGAGGCGACCGACCTCCCGCACAACGTGCACTGATCGCTGGTGTCGAGACGATTGCTGCAGCTCGCCGCCGCGGCGCTGATTTCCGCGGTGCTCGCGTACGGCGCACTTCACACGCTGCCGCCCCCGCCGCCTCCAGCGCAGGCTCCCGCGCCGCGGTCCGACCGGGTGGCCGGCGCCGAGACCGAGCACGCGCGCGACGGCCTCGAACGGGAGCCCTTGCCTTCGCCGGTCTCGCCCGCGGTCGCGTTGCAGGAGACGCTCTCGGACGCCGAACGCAAGAACCGCGACGCCGTCGGCAAGGCGCAAGCCGGCGACGTGCGGAGCGCGATCGTCCTCCTGCGCGAGGCGCATCGCCTCGAACCGCCGAACGAGCTCGTGGCGCAGAACCTGCAAGCGGCGCTCATCAACGCCGGCTTCGCCGACCTCGAGCAGGAGCACTTCTCCGAGGCGATCGGCGACTTCATCGAGTCGCTCGGGCTCGGCGACCGCACCGAGATCCAGCGCGGCCTCGGCTACGCCTACTACCGGATCGGCAATCTCGATCTCGCGCGCGCGAGCCTCGAGCGCGTGGTCGCCGCGGACGGCGCGGACACGGAGACGTTGGTCACGCTCGGCCGCGTCTATCTCGAGCGCCGCGATCAGACCCGCGCTCTCGCGATGTTCGAGAAGGCGATCGCCGCCGGCGCCGATCGTCCCGGCCTCGCCGACACCGTCGCGCGCCTGCGCCGCGAGGCCGCGATCGAGGACGGCTACCACAAGCTCGGGAGCTCACACTTCACGATCAAGTTCGAGGGCCGTGAGAACACCGAGGCCGGCCGGCTCGTCCTGAACGCGCTCGAGGACGCGTACCGCCGGATCGGCGCGCGCTTCGCGTACTACCCGCTCGAGCAGCTCGAGGTGATCCTCTATCCCGACGAGGCCTTCCGCGAGGTCACCAACACCCCGCACTGGAGCGGCGCGGTCTACGACGGTCGCATCAAGCTCCCCATCGGCGGTCTGGAGCGCGGCACCGAACGTCTCGCGCGCACGCTCCGCCACGAGTACGCCCACGCGGCGATCGTGACGCTCAGCCGCGGCAAGGCGCCGGTCTGGCTGAACGAGGGCCTGGCGCAAGTCGCGGAGGAGACCGACGACCCCGGCCGCACCGGCCGGCTGCGCGCCGCGCTCGACAACGAGGGCCTGCCGAAGCTCACCGATCTCGAGACCGGATTCACGCGCTTCGACCGCGCCCAGGCGAGTCTCGCCTACGCCGAAGCGTACGCCGCCGCGGGGTATCTCCTCGAGAAGAAGGGCGGCTACAACGTCCGCCGACTGCTCGAGGCAATGGCGACGGCAAACACCACCGACGACGCGTTCCGCCAGGCGCTCTCGTTGCCCTACGCCGAGTTCGAGCAGCACTTCCTCACCGACGTCGGGCGGCAATTACGCTGAACCGGCGCGTCTACAGCTTGCCGTAGTCCGGAGTGTTCTGAAGATTCCGGATCGTGATCGACACGTGCGGAACGGCGGCGAGGCTCTCGATCTTGGCGGGCGGGACGTAGGACGAGGGAACGACGATCGCGCCGACCTTGTCGGCCTTGGCTTTGCCGCGGACGGTTTTCACCTGCCACGTACCGTCGGGGCGGATCTCGGTGAACGACTTCGCCCCCTTGGCCCTCCCCTCGCGATGGATGTGCCACTGGTCGGTATGCAGGTACACGACCACCTTGTGCTCCTGCCGCTGCTGCTCCGAGAATCCGCTCACGAATCCGGCAACGCGCTGGTTCGACTCGATCGTCACGATGCTGACGATCACCAGGTTCGCGAGCGCGACCCCGGCCGCGAGCAGGCAGAGCACCGCGGCGGTCATCACGATCCGGAGCTTCATCGCCGTTCCGCTCAGCCGCGCTGATTCTTGGCGAGGATCTTCTTCCGCATGCGGATGCTCTCCGGAGTCACCTCGACGAGCTCGTCGTCGCCGATCCAGTCGAGGGCGGGCTCGAGGCCCATCTCGCGCGGCGGCGTGATGACGACGGCCTCGTCGTGGCCGGAGGCGCGCATGTTGGTGAGCTTCTTCTCTTTGACGAGATTGACGTCGAGGTCCTTCTCGCGGCTGTACTCGCCGACGATCATGCCCTCGTAGACCGCGGTGCCGGGCTTCACGAAGATCGTGCCGCGCTCCTGCAGGTGGAAGATCGCGTACGGCGTGGCGGTGCCCTCGCGGTCGGAGACCAGCGCGCCGTTGGTGCGGTCGCGGATCGGGCCGAGCCACGGGCCGTAGCCGTTGAAGAGCATGTTGATGACGCCGGTGCCGCGGGTGGCGGTGAGGAACTGCGAGCGGAAGCCGATCAGACCGCGCGACGGCACGGTGAACTCGAGCCGGACGCGGCCCGATTCGTTGTGCTTGATCGCGGTCATGACGCCCTTCCGGACGGCGAGGAGCTGCGAGACGATGCCGATGAAGTCCTCCGGCACGTCGACGAGGAGGAGCTCCATCGGCTCGAGCGTCCGGCCGTCCTCCTCCTTGGTGATGATCGTCGGCTTCGAGACCTGGAGCTCGTAGCCCTCGCGCCGCATGGTCTCGATCAGGATCGCGAGCTGGAGCTCGCCGCGGCCGGCGACGCGGAGCGCGTCGGGCGCGCCGGTCTCGTCGATGCGGAGGCTCACGTTCTTGCGCGCCTCGGCGAAGAGCCGCTCGCGGATCTTCCGCGACGTCACGAGCGAGCCTTCGCGGCCGCTCCACGGCCCGGTGTTGACGCCGAAGATCATCGCGATCGTCGGCTCGTCGACCCGGATCGGCGGCAGCGGCACCGGCGCTTCCGCATCGGCGATGGTGTCGCCGATGCCGAGGTCGGCGATCCCCGCGACCGCGACGATGTCGCCCGCCCGCGCCTCGGCGATCTCGCTGCGCTCGAGGCCGAGCCACGAATACAGCAGGGTGACCTTCACCGGCTCCTGCTTGCCGTCGGCGCGGCAGAGCGTGTACTGCCCGGCGGCACGCAGCTCGCCCGAGACGATCCGGCCGATCGCGAGCCGGCCGACGTAGTCGTTGTAGTCGATGTTGTTCACCTGGAACTGCGTCGTCGCGCCGGCGTCGTAGCGCGGGCCGGGAAGCGTATCGACGATCGCGTCGAAGAGGACCTTGAGCGTCTTCCCGTTCGCGTCCGGCGACGACATCGCGTTGCCGGCGCGGGCATTCGTATAGACGACGGTGAAGTCGAGCTGATGCTCGTCGGCGCCGAGGTCGATGAAGAGGTCGTAGACCTCGTCGAGCACCTCGGCGATGCGGGCGTCGGCGCGGTCGATCTTGTTGATGCAGAGGACGACCTGCAGACGCCGCTCGAGCGCCTTCGAGAGCACGAAGCGGGTCTGCGGCAGCGGCCCTTCCGAGGCGTCGACGACGAGCAGGATGCCGTCCACCATCGCGAGCGTGCGCTCGACCTCGCCGCCGAAGTCGGCGTGGCCCGGGGTGTCGACGATGTTGATCTTGACGTTCCGGTAGTAGACCGCGGTGTTCTTCGCGAGGATCGTGATGCCGCGCTCGCGCTCGAGCGCGTTCGAGTCCATCACCCGATCGACGACGACCTCGTTGTCCCGGAAGATCCCGCTCTGGTGGAGCATGGCGTCGACCAACGTGGTCTTGCCGTGATCGACGTGGGCGACGATGGCGATGTTGCGGACGTCCTCGCGGGTGGTGAACCCGCTGTCGTCGCCGGCGTCCGCTCTCGGCTGGATGCTGCTCTGTGTCATCCAAAGACTATCCCGGCGGCCTGCCGGAGTGTCAAGGCGAAGGAGCGCGGGGCGCGTCGCGACGTCGACGCGGCGGCTCGCTCGCGGCGCGCTCCGCTCACCTCGCGGGGCCCGTTTCGGTCTGATAGCTCAACGTATTCCATGTCGACGCGTCGTACCGAGCTCGATCTCCGCGGCGTGCCCTGCCCGCTCAGCTGGGCGAAGTGCAAGGTCGTCCTTGCCGACCTCGCGACCGGCGACGTGCTCGACCTCGTCCTCGACGACCCGCGGGGCGCCCGCGACCTTCCCCGCGCCGCCGAGGCCGAGGGTCATCACATCGTCGACATGCAGGTCGCCGATACCGGCTGGCGGATCACGATCGAGAAGTAGCGCGCGCGGTCTTGACCCGCGGGTTTGCAGGGCAGTAGCGTCCGCTCGTGCCCCCTTCACGGTCGCGTGCGCGCCCGCTGGAAATCCCCGCCGCTCTCGATCTGAGCGTCTTTCGGCAGATGGCGGACATGTCGAACGAGGCGTTCTTTCTCACCGACTCGCGCGCCCGCTACCGCTACGTCAACGACCGTGCCGTCACGCTCACCGGGTACTCGCGTAAGGAGTTCCTCCGCATGACGCTCTTCGATCTCGATCCCGAGTACCCACGGGACCAGTTCCACGCGATCGTCGATGCCCTGGCTCTGGGGTCGCTGCCGCCGTTCGAGGCGCGCACCCGTCGGCGCGACGGGACCTACATCCCGTGCGAGGTGAACGTCGCCCGGATCGACGTCGACGGCGAGCACTACCTCTTCGGCGTGGTCCGCGACATCAGCGAGCGCAAGCAGATGGAGACCGTGCAGCGAAGCTTCACACAGCGCATGCTGCAGACCCTCGAGGCCGAGCGCCAGCGCGTCGCGCGCGAGCTCCACGACGACGTCGCGCAGGCGGTCGCGAACGTCGGGGACTTGGTCCGCTCGCTCGAGCAGGCGTCGGGCGCCGTGCCCGACGAGGCGCGCCCCGCGCTCGCGGCGACGCACGCCACGATTCGCGAGATCACGGCCTCGGTCGCTCGCATCGTGCGCGACTATCATCCCGCCGAGCTGCTCGGCCTCGGCCTGGAGGAATCGATCCGCGCCCATGCCCGGCCGTTCGCCGAGCGCCACGGTCTGGCGCTCCACCTCGCGACCTCGACGATCACCGGTCTGCTCGCGCCCGAGCAGGAGCTGCATGTCTATCGCGTCGTACAGGAGGCGCTCGCGAACGTCGCGCACCATGCCGGTGCGCAGCAGGTGACGATCCGACTGCGCCGTCGCGGCCGGCACGTGCTGGTCTCGGTGCGCGACGACGGCGCGGGCTTCGAGCCCGCCGCGACGCGAGGAAGCGCGGGCCTCGGCCTGGTGACGATGCGCGAGCGCGCCGAGCTCATGCACGCGATCCTCGAAGTACGGTCGTCGCCGGGTCACGGCACCGAGATCCGGCTCGCCGTTCCCGTCGCGACCGCCACCATGCGGCCGGCACGCGTTGCCAAGGCGCCGCGCACCGTGCGCGGCGGCGCAACGCGGTCGCGACGCGGCGTCGCCTCACGTCGCGTCCGATGAGCGTGCTCCGCCGGCGCCGCGATGCCGGAGTCCCGGCGCGCGGCACGCGGCGACCGTCGAACGTCGCCGACTTCCCGACCGCCCTCGATCTGAGCGTCTTCCGCCAGATGGCGGACATGACGACCGAGGCGTTCTATCTCTGCAACCCCGACGGCCGGTTCTTGTACGTCAACGACCGCGGCTGCACGGTCGGCGGCTACTCGCGCCCGGAGATGTTGAAGAAGTCGGTCTCCGACGTGAATCCGACGTTCCCACGCGAGCGCTGGGCCGAGTTCACGCACGCCATCGCCGCGGGCCCGATGCCGCCCTTCGAGACCGTGATGCTGCGGAGCAACGGCACGCTGATCCCGATCGAGGTCAGCGTCGCGCGGCTCGACGTCGGCGGCGTCGATCACTACTTCGGCGTGATCCGCGATCTCAGCGAGCGCAAGCAGATCGAGGCCGCCCGCAAGAGCTTCACGCAACGCCTGCTGCAGACGCTCGAGACCGAGCGCCAGCGCGTCGCGCGCGAGCTCCACGACGACGTCGGCCAGGCGGTCGCGACGATCGGTGTCCTGCTCCACACCCTCGAGCAAACGCCCGGATCGATCGCCGAGGAGCTCCAGCCCGCGCTCGCGACCACGCACGCGACCATCCGGCAGATCACCGAATCGGTCGCGCGCATCGTCCGCGACTATCACCCCGCCGAGCTCGTCGGCCTCGGCCTCGAGGACACCCTGCGCTCGCACGCGCGGCAGTTCGCGCAGCGCCACCGCCTCGACCTCCGCCTCGCGACCGTGCCGGTCGCAGGGCTGCTCTCGATCGAGCAGGAGCTCCACCTCTACCGCATCGTGCAAGAGGCGCTCGCCAACGTCGCGCGGCACGCGCGGGCCGGCCACGTCACCGTCCGCCTGGCGCGGAAGGGCCACCGCGTCGCGATCACCGTCCGCGACGACGGCCTCGGCTTCGACGCCGCGGCGCAGCCGAAAGGCGCCGGCATCGGCCTCGTCACCATGCGCGAGCGGGCGTCGCTCCTCGGCGCGGAGCTCGTGATCCGCGCCCGCCCCGGTCACGGCACGGAAGTCAACGTCGACCTACCGCTCAGCCGTTGACTGCTCGGCGCGCGCGCGCCGCATCACCGCGAAGGCGCGGCGGTGGTGGTGCATGAGGGCATCGGCGGGATAGCGATGCGCGCGGCCGTAGACGCACGCGATGCGCGCCTCGCAGCGATCGGGGCAGATGCTCTCGTGCTCGATGCGGTAGTCGACGCACCGGCCGACGTCCCAGCCGGCCGGATAGGCGACCGCGCGCGC
Organism: Binatia bacterium; assembly: GCA_041485125.1. Lineage (GTDB taxonomy): Bacteria > Desulfobacterota > Binatia > UTPRO1 > UTPRO1 > JBGPIT01. Next base: position 20,632 of record JBGPIT010000030.1, read on the forward strand.
CGGGCAGGTCGTGATGCAGGGACGCTCGACGCAGCTCGGGCAGGGATCGAAGTGCGCCGCCGGGCGCGGCGCCTCGATCTCCTCGTCGATCAAGAGCGCGCCGCGAAGCGCGATCCAGGGGCCGAACTCCGGATGGATCAAGACCGCGAGGATGCTGCGCCGTCCCAGCCCAGCCGCCTCGGCGAGGTGCACGAACGAGACCGGCGGCTCGCTGGCGCGAAACGGCAGGCGGAGCTCGGCGCCGACGCCATGGCTCGTCGCGAGCGGCAGGATGCGGGTTTCCATGATCTCGGCGGTGAAGTCGTCGAGCGGGTGCTCGCGCGCGTCGAATCCCCGGTGCCGATCGACGTGGGCGCGGTAGGCGGACCAGAACGCGCCGCCGCCGTTACCGATCACGATCGCGGCCCGGCGCGACGTCGGCGCGAGGCGGTACTTCGCCGGCACCAAGGCGTCGTACTCGGCCGCGGACGCGACCCCGATCAGGTTCAGGCCGAAGGGGGAGCACTCCTCGGCGAGCGCCCCGAGCAACGCGGCGGCGCTCACGGTCGGCGACTCAGCGCGCGAACGCCGGCCGATCGCGGTCGCGCTCGAGCCGTTGCAACACCGCGGAGAGGCCGAAGAGCGTCGCACTACTCACGATGCCGCCGATGCCCGCGAAGAGCGCGGTCATGACGTACATGAAGTGGCGCGCCGCCATCTTGTAGTACTCGGCTTGGAAGAGCACGTGATCTTCATGGCGGCTGAGTGCCTCGGCCGCCTTGTAGTAGTCGATGTCGTTGTAGGCGAGGAACACGGAGACCACGCCGATGATCACGCCGCCGACGAACAACACCACCGCGAGACCGCGCAGGTAGGACGCCATCAACGCTGGGCGAGCACGATCTGCGCCGGCGCCTCGGCCGAGCGACTCGTCATCGGCTCCGCGATCGTGACGACGCGCGCCGCCGCCGGGCGGCCCCGCATCAACGCGTGCACTTTGGCGCAGGCGCCTTCCTCACGTGCCGGACACATCGTCGCACCGGTCACGTGCGCGAGAATCCCGACGTAGGCGACGATTGCGGTACCACCGAGCCAAGAACGCCAAGCCATGGGAGCAACATACGCCGCAGCGGCGCGCGCCTGCAACACACCCGGCGACGAAGGGGATCCGCTTCGGAACTCGCTCACGGCAGGTCGAAGCTGTAGACGGCGAGCGCGCGGCGGCGGGCCTCGTCGTAGCACGTCCACTTCTCGGGCGGCGCCTCGTCGGCGGCGATGCGGCGAAAGCCTTGGCGCTCGAAGAACTGGCGGACACGATCCTGCGTCGTGCACGCGAAGAGGTAGCGGAGCGCGAGACGGGCGCCTTCCGCCTTCATGCAGGCGACGAGCTTCGCCCCGACACCCTCGCTCTTGAAGCGCGTGATGGTGTAGAGGCCGACGATCTCGCCGGCGTGCGCGGCCTCGTACGCCTCGGTCTGCAGCGAGCACACCCCGGCGAGGTGATGCCGGCCGATCGTCGCCCCGTAGCCGGAGACGAGGATGCGCGCGATCTCGTCGGCGCTGCGCGGCTTCAAATAGCCCTCACGTTGGCCGCGCTCCAGGAGCTTCTCGACCTCCGCGAAGTCGTCGAGCGAGAGCCGGTCGACCTTGACGTAGTCCTCGCGGGTGAAGAGCGTGCCCGAGCCCTCGTAGGTGAAGAGCTCGCGCGCGAGACCGCCGAGCGTGCACAGGTTCACCGAGTCGATGCCGGCGAGGAGCCCGTTGCGGATCGCGTCGAGCATCGAGCGGCGGGTGCCGAGCCCCGCCCACTCCGCCTCGCCCGCGCGCAGGAGCTGCTCCGCGACTGCCTCATCCATGAACGAGAGCGGCTGCGACGTGCCGTCGCCGCGCACGCCTCCCTGCGGATCGACGATGACGAGCTTGTGGACGCGCAAGCGCGCGCCGATCCGCTGCGCCAGATCGACGAGGCGCTCGGGCGCGCTGCCGTCGCAGAGTCCGAGGAAGAACGGCGAGCGCCGGAGGATACCCCACAGGTCGATGAGGAGCGCGTCGGTTGCCGTGCCGGCGCCGCAGGCGTCGCCGGAGAGCGCCAGCACGGGAGCGTCCTTGCCCGATGCGAGCCGGATGCCCGGCAGCGGCTGCTGTGGCGGCGGCTCGGTTGGGGAGACCGCGCCGAGGGCACGCTCGAGGACGCCGAGCGCGGCGCGTCCGTGCGCGGCGTTGCCGCCCAAGAGGACGAGGACCCGCGTATCGTTGGCGAGCAGATCGCGCGCGACGGTGCCGAGCTCCCGCAGCTCCTCGACCGGAGCGTCGTGGTGAACCGCGAAGAGGAGGGTCCGGCCGCGGAACTCGTCGAGGTAGAACTCCTTCTCGCTGAACTCGACCGCCGATTGCCGCCGCGCCATCACGCGCAGTTACCACGAAGACCCCAGGCGCGAAACGCGCTCGGGCGTGGGACGCGCCCTCCGGCGTACGATCCGCGCCCGCGGCACGTCCCGATATGCCCCGCTCTCGGCGCGGGCGTGCCGCGGTGTCGGCCGGTCATTCAGCCGACGCCCGTGCCGCGCGTGAATTGATTTTGCGCGAGGGCGCCCATAGGTAAGTCACGTGACGGCGCCCGCCCTTTTGCAACGCCTTGCGACGCTCGCCTCGATTCTCGTTCTCGTCTCTTCGGCCCGCGCCGCTCCCGCCGCGCCGGCGGCCGAGTCCGCACGCGTCGTCGCCGCCGGATCGGCGCGCCACGGCGCCGTCGCCGCGGAGCACCCGCGTGCCGCCGAGATCGGCATCGAGATCCTGCGCGCCGGCGGCAACGCCGTCGACGCGGCGATCGCGGTCTCGTACGCGGTGTGCGTGCTGAACGCATCGTCGTGCGGCATCGGCGGCGGCGGGTTCATGCTGATCCACCAGCCCGACGGGCACATGCAGGCGCTCGACTATCGCGAGACGGCGCCCGCGCTCGCGCACCACGATCTCTACCGGCGCGACGGGGTGGTCCTGACCGAGCTATCGAGCCGCGGGCCGCTCGCGGTCGCGGTGCCGGGCGAGATCGCGGGACTCGAGGCGGCGCGCGCGCGGTTCGCGCGCTTGCCGCGCCGGACGCTGATGGCGCCGGCCATCGCGCTCGCGCGCGACGGCTTCCCGCTCGGCGAGCACGTGGCCGGCGCGATCGCGAGCAACGTCGCCGCGATCCGCGCCGAGCCGGCGTTGGCGGCGCGCCTTCTCCATCCCGACGGCACACCGCTGCGCGCCGGTGAGACCGTCCGCTTCCCGGATCTCGCGGCGACGCTCGAGCGCGTCGCCGCGGACGGCGCCGACGCCTTCTATCGCG
>JBGPIT010000031.1:0-23885 GCA_041485125.1 Binatia bacterium
CGCATGGCTGACGCACTGTCGCCAAGCACGCCCGCCGGGTCAATACGCCACGTGGCGCCCGCGCGTCCGGCGCGTGTTTTTCCTTTACACCCCGAACCGTACGGCGTTAGAACCACGCATCCCGGATCGCCCGCGTGTCCCCGACTGCAGGGCCGATCCTAACCCCGAAGGAGCTCCCATGGCCAAGCGGATCCCCGTTGCCGCGCTGCTCTGGTTCGTCGTCGGTGCCGCGGTCGCCCGCGCGGAATTTCCGTATCCGACCTGTGGCGGCGCTCAAGCGCCCGGCTGTACCAATCCGGCGGACTACGAGTCGTACCTGTTTCTGCCCACGGCCATGCCGCCGACGATCCCGTCGGATCTGAGCGCGACGAACTTCCGCTTCTCGAGCCTCGTCGACGGAGCGGTGCCGGCGACGCCGCAGGAGCTCTTCGGCGTCCGCGGCCCGAGCGTCGACAAGGCCTGGCAGATCACGACCGGCCGTCCCGATGTCGTGATCGCCATCCTCGATTCGGGGATCGAGTGGCTCGACGGCGGCGCCATGGCCGACCTCGTCAACAAGGTCCACCTGAACCAGGGCGAGCTGCCGCTGCCCGAGGGCACGTCGACCGGCTACGACCGCAACGGCGACGGGATCTTCAACGTCAAGGACTACCTCGCCGACGGCACGCACGCGCAAGACAGCCGGGTCAGCGACCAGAACGGCAACGGCATCATCGATGCCGAGGACCTGATCAAGATCTTCTCCGACTCGATCGACGGCGACGCCAACGGCTACGTCGACGACATCGCCGGCTGGGACTTCCACGAGAATGACAACGATCCCTTCGACGACGTGTCGTACGGCCACGGCACCGGCGAGGCGCGCGACTCGACCTCCGAGGTCAACAACGGCGGCGACGTCGGCACCGCGCCGAACTCGATGTTCATCCCGATCAAGGTCGCCGACAGCTTCGTCTCCGACATCAACGACTTCGCGAAGGGGGTGGTCTTCGCCGTCGACAGCGGCGTCGCGGTGATCCAAGAGGCGAACGGCTCGCTCGACAATACGCCCTTCGCGCAGGAGGCGATCGACTACGCGTGGAAGAAGGGAATTCCCGTGATCGCCTCGGCGGCGGACGAGGAGTCGTTCCACCACAACTACCCGTCGAACTACAACCACACGATCCCGGTGAACTCGGTGCGCGCCCAGGACGGCACCTTCGTGCAGAACAACACGTACTTGCTTCTGAACGGCTGCACCAACTACGGCGCCCACAACGTGCACGTCTCGATCCCGTCGAACTCGTGCTCGTCGGAGGCGACGGGGCGCGGCTCCGGCATGGCGGCGTTGATCGTCGCGCAGGCGCGGAACCTCGTCGACCGCGGTCTGCTCACGAACCACCCGGTCACGAATACGGCGCTCTCGGCGAACGAGGTGAAGCAGATCCTCGCCGTCACCGCCGACGACATCGACTTCACCGGCAACTACGCGCTCAGCACCTCCTCGAGCGTGAAGTTCGGCTACCTGCACGATCTCGTCTCGACGCGCTTTCCCTCGCATGCGGGACGCGACAAGTACTTCGGCTACGGGCGCGTCAACGCCGACCGCGCCGTCCGCACGCTCTCGGCGACGACGATCCCGCCCGAGGCCGACGTCACGGCGCCGGCGTGGTTCCAGAATCTCGATCCGACCGTCACCCCGATGGTGCCGATCACCGGCGCGATGGCGGCGCTCCGCCGCGCCAACGTCTACACCTACACGATCGAGTACGGCTGCGGCGTCGATCCGGTCGACGGCGAGTTCACCCGCCCCGGCCACTTGATCGCGAGCGGCGCACCGGGCGCGCCGGTGAACGGCGTCCTCGCCAACTGGTCGATCGCGGGGGTGACGGCCGACTGCGCCTTCAACGCGATCACGCTGCCGGTCGCGGACCGCGACCAATTCGACGAGGTCTTCAACGTCACCCTCCGCGTCCAGGTCACCGACGACCTCGGCAACGTCGGCGAGGACCGCAAGGTCGTGTCGGTCCACCACGACCCCGACGTGAAGCCGGGCTTCCCGCTCTACCTGCGTGGCTCCGGCGACAGCTCACCGACCCTCGCCGACCTCGACGGCAACGGCGTCCTCGACGTGATCATCGCCAACGCCTCGGGCGAGGTGCACGCGCTCGACGGCTCAGGCAACGAGCTTCCGGGCTGGCCAGTGACCACGAGCCTCGACGTCCTTCACACCGGCTCGGCCGGGTTCGTGAGCGGCGCGGTCGACGACCAGGTCCACGAGTCGATCCTGAGCTCGGTCGCGGTCGGCGATCTCGAGCGCGACGGCAGCCTCGAGGTGGTGGTCGCGTCGACGCAGGGCAAGCTCTACGTCTTCTCCGCGTCCGGCGTGCTGCGACCCGGCTTCCCCGTGAGCACCAATCCGGCCTTCTCCGCGCCCGCGATCCGCAACGAGGCGAACCGGCTCGACCCCGGCTTTCTCGCCACGCCGGCGCTCGCCGACCTCGACAAGGACGGCGAGCTCGAGATCATCGTCGGATCGATGGACCGCCATCTCTACGTCTGGCGCGCCGACGGCACGCTGCAGCCGGGCTTCCCGATCCTCATGGTCGATCGCACGGTGACGACGGTGAATCCGCTGAACGATCAAGTGACGTGGAACCTGGTCGGCGGCCAGCCGACCGGCTCGCGCGGCACCAAGCTCGCCGGCTCGCCGGCGGTCGGCGACATCGACGGCGACGGCTTTCTCGAGATCGTCCAGGGCACGAACGAGGAGTACGTGCGCGGCGAGTCGGGCAACGTGCAGATCTCACCGTTCGCCAATTTGTTCGGCCTGTCGGCGATCAACGGCCGCGTCTACGCGGTCGCGCACGACGGCACGCTGAGCCCGCGCGTCGTCGGCAATGCGGCGGGGCCCTATCTCCCCGGCTGGCCGGTCAAGATCGGCATCTTCCTCGACGACCTCCTGCCGACGGTCGGACACGGCGTGAGCCAAGGCCCCGCGCTCGGCGATCTCGACGGCGACGGCATCGAGGAGGTCGCCGTGCAAGGCAGCAACGGGCCGGTCTACGTCCTGCGTGGCGACGGGACCTCGTTCCTCGGCCTCACGATCAACGGCAAGCATCGCACGCTCGACTACGACGTCTCGCTGGCGATTCCGCCGCAGGCGGGTTCGACGGATTTCCCGCTGATCCTCGGTCTCCTCGGCGCCCCGAGCCTCGCGGATCTCCAAAACGACGGCAACCTCGAGGTGACCGTCGGCACCGCGGGCACGACCAAGCTCATCGACGCGCAGGCCCCGGCGCGGCAGGAGCCGGGTGACAATCAGATCTCCGCGTGGGATCCGCGCACCGGCCGCATGCTCGACGCCTTCCCGCGCATCGTCGAGGACATCATGTTCTTCGGCAATCCCGCGGTCGCCGATCTCGACGGCGATGGCCTCCCCGAGATCATTCAGGGCACCGGCGGCGGCATCATCCACGCGTTCAACTATCTCGGCGTCGAGCCGGCGGGATGGCCGAAGTTCACCAACAACTGGATGATCCCGATCCCGGCCATCGGCGACATCGACGACGACGGCCTCCTCGAGGTCGTCGGGATGAGCCGCGAGGGGTTCCTCACGGTGTGGGACACGACCGGTCCGGCGACGCCGAACGCGGTGCAATGGGCCGGCTTCCGCCACGACCGCCAGCGGACCGGCAGCGTTCGCTCGGGCGTCCCTGCGGGGCTCGTGCCTGACGGATGTGAGGCCGGCGTCTATCCGCTCGCGCTCAAGGTCGCGAAGCTCAAGAACAGCGCGCAGCCGAACAACGACAAGTTCATCCTCAAGGGCACGTTCATCCTCAGCGGGAATGTGATCGCCCCCGCGAGCGACGACGTCGGCTTCCGCCTGAGCGGCGGCGCCGGCATCGTCTACGACGGCAGCGTCGCCGGCGGTCTCTTGGCGGCGAAGAGCGGCTACAAGTTCATCGGCCCGGCGACGACCGGCGGCGGTGCGCTCACCATCAAGCTCAAGAGCAAGGACGGACGGTCGTTCAAGGTGACCGCGATCGCGAAGGCGATGAACTCGAGTGGCTCCGCGGTTCCGATCGGCACGCCGCTCTTCCGGATCGGCAACGACTGCTTCGCCGCGTCGGTGCCGTGTAAGCCGGCGAGCGGGGGCAAGGTCGAGGTGTGCAAGCCGGCGAAGTGAGGCGAGCGGTGGCGGACACAACCACGTGTCCGCCACCGGGTCCGGGCCGGTGGCTACCGGCCGGCGAGGTCAGACCCTCTCCAAGGTCATGATCCTCTAGAGCTGGTCACGCAGGCGGTCGCAGCCGCGGAGCTTGCGAATCAACGTGCTCCGCCCGATGCCGAGCCGGCGCGCCGCCATGCTCTGGTTGCCGCCGCAGCGGGCGACCGCCGCGAAGATATAGTCGCACTCCATCTGGTGGAGCGGCGTGATCTCCGGCGCGACGCGACGCCGGGGCCGCCGTCCGAGCACGGCGCGGATGCGTTCCGCCGTGATCGTGCTCCGGCGCGCGCCGTTCACCGCGGTCTCCAGCACCTGCAGCAGCTCGGGGACGTTGCCCGGCCAGGTGTAGCTGGTGAGGGCGGCGAGGGCGCCGTGCGAGAGCGTGAACCGTCGTCCGCCCTCCGGCGCCTCGCGCTCCGCGATCCACTCGTTGGCGATCACCACGATGTCGTGGACCCGCTCCCGCAACGGGGGAATGTGGAGCTGGATCAACGCGAGGTGGTCGTAGAGCGCGCGGCTGAACTTGTCGACGCGCAGGAGCCGGTCGAGCGACGGGTCGGCACCGCTGATGAGGCGGACGCCGTTCAGGTTGTCCTCGGTCAGTAGACTCAGCAGCGTCCGCTGCAACGGCTCGGAGGCCGACTGCAGCCCGTCCAGGAACAAGGTCCCGCGGCGGGCACGCGCGAGCAAGCCGCTCCCGCCGAGCCTGGGGTCGCCGAACGAGCGCTGGACTGCGCGCTCGTCGGCCATCCCCTGCAGGCGCGCGACGACGAATGCGCCGTCGCGCCGAGAGCTCTGCTCGTGGATCAGGCGCGCCCACTCGCGCTTTCCGGTTCCCGCCTCGCCGCACACCAGGACGTGCGCCTCGGAACGGGAGAGGGCGTGGATCGCCCGGTTGACGGTTTGGACCGCGAAGCTCGTACCGGCGAGCGCGAGGACGGGAGAGCTTCGATCGATCGGGGTGACTGTCGCGGCATTGAGTGGGTTCGTCATGGTGAACCGACACAGCAAGCCGCAGACCATGCACGTAGACGTAGAAACGACGGTCGCTTGTATCAGCGTGGTACGTTTCACTGTGCACTTCAGATGACACTCCGGATGAACGAGCGTCCTCTGGATTGGACACCCGACTCTGTTGCGCCGCGGGGCTGCAAAGCGGTATGCAGCCGGGCATATGCGGGAATCGACATACCGGCCGATCGTCTCGCACCGCTGAGGCATGCCGCCAGGAATTCCGATGGAGCCGTCCCCGGAGATCGACGTCGTCCGCTGCCAGCGCGAGCGCGACCTCTATCGCCGTCTCCTCGACCTCGGCGCCCAGCGCGACCTCCGCGCCTTCCTCCGCGAGGCCCTGGCGCTGGTCGTCGACGTCACCGGCACCCAACAGGGCTACCTCGAGCTGCACGACGACCAGAGCGCGGACCACCGACCGCAGTGGTGGATCGCCCACGGCCTCTCCGAGGACGAGATCGAGGGTGTGAGATCGGTCGTTTCCCGTGGGATCATCGCCCAGGCGATCGCGACCGGGCAGACGATCGTCACCCCCTCGGCCCTCCTCGATCCCCGCTTCCGCGATCGTGGCAGCGTCAAGATCGCCCGCATCGAGTCCGTGCTGTGCACGCCGATCGGCAGCGACCCGCCGGTCGGGGTCCTCTATCTCCAGGGTCGGACGGAGCCCGGGCCGCTTTCCGCCGAGGACCGTAGCAACGCCGAGATCTTCGCCCGCCACTTGGCGCCGCTCGCCGATCGTCTGCTGGTCGAGCAACGGAAGCCCGACCCGACCGCGCCATTCCGCGAGAAGCTCAGCGTCGCCAACGTGATCGGCCGGAGCCCGGCCCTCGCCGCGTTGCTCCGTCAGGTCGCGCTGGTCGGGCCGCTCGACGTGCACGTGCTCCTCACCGGCGAGTCGGGGACCGGCAAGAGCCAGATCGCGCGCGCGATCCACGACAACGGCCCGCGCGCGGCGTACCCCTTCGTCGAGCTCAACTGCGCGGCGCTGCCGGAGGCGCTTCTCGAAAGCGAGCTCTTCGGCGCCCACGCCGGCGCGCACTCGACCGCCGCGCGACGGGTCGAAGGGAAGGTCGCGGCCGCCGAGCGCGGCACCTTGCTGCTCGACGAGATCGGCGACCTGGCGTTACCGGCGCAGGCAAAGGTCCTCCATCTCCTCCAATCCAAGCAGTACTACCCGCTCGGCAGCTCGAAGCCGGTGCACGCGAACGTGCGCCTGATCGCCGCGACCAACCTCGACTTGCCACGCGCCGTCGCCGAGCGCCGCTGCCGCGAGGATCTGCTCTACCGGCTGCAAGTCCTGCCGGTGCGGGTGCCCGCGTTGCGCGAGCGGCGCGGCGACGTCGCCGAGCTCGCGGCGCATTTCTGCGCCGCAGCCTGCGAGCGTCACGGCCTGCCGTGGGTCGAGCTTTCGCGCGGCGCGATCCGCGCCGCGGAGTCCGCGGAGTGGCCGGGCAACGTGCGCCAGCTCGGCAACGCGGTCGAGGCGGCCGCGATCCGTGCCGCCGGCGAGGGTGCGGTCAACGTCGAGCGCGCGCATCTCTTCCCCGACACCGCGCCGGCGCTTGCCGAGGAGAGCGAGCCGGTCACGTTCCAGGAGGCGACCCGCCGTTTCCAAGCGCGCCTGCTGCGTGAATCGCTCGAGGACCACAACTGGAACGTGATGGAGGTCGCGCGCCGGCTCGATCTCGCCCGCTCGCACGTCTACAACCTGATCCACGCCTTCGGCCTCGAGCGCACGCGGCGCTGACGACACGCGCGCGTCGACCTGGAGGCGCGGCCGGTCAGGCCTTGAGCTTCTCGGCGAGGAGGCGGTTCACCAGCTGCGGGTTCGCCTTGCCGCCGGTCGCCTTCATCACCTGACCGACGAAGAACCCGAGCAGCTTGTCCTTGCCGGCGCGGTAGCCGGCGACCTTGTCGGCGTTCGCGCCGATCACCGCGTCGATCGCGGCGACGATCGGTCCCTCGTCGGAGACCTGCTGCAAGCCCTTGGCGGCGACGATCGCGCGCGGCGCGCTGCCGGTCGCGACCATCTCCTCGAAGACCGTCTTGGCGATCTTGCCGCTGATGGCGCCTTCGTCGATGAGCGCGATCAGCTCGCCGACGTGCGCGGCGGCGACGGGCCACGCGGTGATCGTCGGCGCGTCGTCGAGCTTGCGCTCGCGAATGAGACGGAGCACGTCGCCCATCACCCAGTTGCTCGCGGCCTTGGCGTTGCCGTGCGCAGCGACGACGGCCTCGAAGAAGTCGGCGACGTCACGCCGCGCGGTCAGGACCTCGGCGTCGTACGCCGGCAAGCCGAGCCCCTCCACGAAGCGCGCGCGGCGCGCGTCGGGCAGCTCCGGCAACGTGCGCTGCACCTCGGCGACGAAGGCCTCGTCGACGAGGAGCGGCGGCAGGTCGGGGTCGGGGAAGTAGCGATAGTCGTGCGCGGATTCCTTGCTGCGCATCGGGCGCGTCTCCTCGCGATCGGCGTCCCAGAGCCGGGTCTCCTGCACCAGCGTACCGCCCTCTTCCAGGACGCGGACGTGGCGGCGGAGCTCGTAGGCGATCGCCTTCTCGACGGCGCGGAACGAGTTCATGTTCTTCACCTCGACCTTGACGCCGAGGGGAGTCGTGCCGCGCTTGCGCACCGAAACGTTGGCGTCGCAGCGGAAGCTGCCTTCCTCCATGTTGCCGTCGCAGATGCCGAGGTACTGGACGAGGGTGCGGAGCACGCGCAGGTAGGCGCCGGCCTCGGCCGGTGACGACATGTCGGGCTCGCTCACGATCTCGAGCAGCGGTACGCCCGAGCGATTGAAGTCGACCAGGCTCGAGTCGCCGTGCGCGTCGTGGATGTTCTTGCCGGTGTCCTCCTCCATGTGGATGCGGGTGAGGCGGACGCGCTTCTGGGTACCGTCGACGCTGATGTCGACATAGCCGCTCTCGCAGATCGGCAGCTCGTACTGGCTGATCTGATAGCCCTTGGCGAGATCCGGATAGAAGTAGTTCTTCCGTGCCCAGCGGCTCCGCGGCGCGATTCGGCAATGGGTCGCGAGGCCGGCGCGCACCGCGTACTCGACGACCCGCCGGTTCAGCACCGGCAGGACGCCCGGCATGCCGAGGCAGACCGGACAGGTGTGGTGATTCGGCGCCGCGCCGAACCGCGCCGAGCAGCCGCAGAAGATCTTCGACTCGGTCAGCAGCTCCGCGTGCACCTCGAGACCGATGACGGCCTCGTACGGCCCGAGCGCCTCGTCGAGGGTGTCGTCGCTCATCGGCTCGCCACCTGCGGACGGCGGTGATGCCAGTCGGTCGCGGCCTCGTAGGCGTGCGCGACGCGCAGGACGGCCTCCTCGCCGAACGGCGGCCCGACGATCTGGAGCGCGATCGGCATGCCGTCGCGATCGAAGCCGCAGGGGACGACGATCCCCGGCAGGCCGGCCAAGTTCACCGAGATCGTGAAGATGTCGGAGAGATACATCTGCAAGGGATCGTCGAGCTTCTCGCCGAGCGCGAAGGCGGTGGTGGGCGCGACCGGCGTCACGATCACGTCGGCGTCCGCGAACACGCGCTCGAAGTCGCGCCGGATGAGTGTCCGGACCTTCTGCGCCTTCAGATAGTAGGCGTCGTAGTAGCCGGACGAGAGCGCGTAGGTGCCGAGCATGATCCGCCGCTTCACCTCGGCGCCGAAGCCTGCCGCGCGGGTGGCGCGGTAGGTCTCGAGCAAGCTCGACTCCGGGACGCGGGCGCCGTAGCGGATGCCGTCGTAACGCGCCAGGTTCGAGCTCGCCTCGGCGGTGGCGACGATGTAGTAGGTCGCGACCGCGTACTCGGTGTGCGGCAGCGAGACGTTGTGCGCCTGGGCGCCGAGGCCTCGCAGTGTCTCGACGGCGCCGCGCACCGCCTGCTCGACGTCGGGCTGCATCCCCTCGACGAAGTACTCGCGCGGGATCGAAATGCGAAGCCCGCCGACGCCGCCGCCGAGCGCGGCCGCGTAGTCGGGGACGGGCCGATCCACCGAGGTCGAGTCGCGCGCATCGTGTCCCGCGATCGCGCCGAGCAGCAGCGCGCAGTCGGTGACGTCGCGGGCGAGTGGTCCCACCTGGTCGAGCGACGACGCGTAGGCGATGACGCCGAAGCGGCTGACGCGCCCGTAGGTCGGCTTCAGACCGACCACACCGCAGTAGCCCGCGGGCAAGCGGATCGATCCGCCGGTGTCGGTGCCGAGGCTCCCCAACGCTTGTCCCGCCGCAACCGCCGTCGCCGATCCGCCCGACGACCCGCCCGGCACGCGCGCGAGGTTCCACGGATTCCGTGCCGGACCGTAGGCCGAGTTCTCGGTCGACGAGCCCATCGCGAACTCGTCGCAGTTGGTCTTGCCGATGATGACCGCGCCGGCGTCCTTGAGCCGTGTGGTCACCGTGGCGTCGTACGCCGGCACGAAGCGCTCGAGGATCCTCGACGCCGCCGTCGTGCGCACGCCGCGGGTGGCGATGATGTCCTTGAGCGCGATCGGAATGCCGGTGAGCGGGCCGCGCGCGCTTCCCGCCGCGAGCGCGCGATCGGCTTCCGCGGCCGCGGCGTGCGCCTCGTCGCCCGCGACCGTCAGGAACGAATGCAGCGCCTCGTCGGTCGCGGCGATCCGCGCCAGCGCCGCCTCGGTCAGCTCGGTCGCGGAGATCTCGCGCCGGCGGAGGAGCTCGGCCGCGCTCGCGATCGTCAACTCGTCGATCGCGACGCTCACTCGATGATCTTGGGGACGCGGAAGAAGTCGCCGTCGCGCGCCGGCGCGTTCGCCAGCAAGGCGTCGGTATCCGGCTCGTTGACGACGACGTCGTCCCGCCACGGTGTCGGCAGGTCCAAGATGTGCGCGGTCGGCTCGACGCCCTCGGTGTCGAGCTCGTCGAGCTTGGCGATGTAGGTCAGGACGGCGTCGAGCGTCGCGGTCATCGCCTCTTCCTCCTCCGGTGTGAGCCGCAGACGGGCGAGCATCGCGACGTTCCGCACTTGATCGCGCGTGATCTTCACGCCACCGACTCTACCAATGCCGGCCGCGAACCGCCAGAAACGCGCGGCCCGTCGCGCTCAGTGGGTGGTCGTCGTGCGGGCGCCGTTGCCGGGATGCGCCACGGACGGCGGGCGCTCGCCGCTCCGCGCCTCGATCGGCTTCGCCGCGCCTTGCAGCTCGCGGAACGAGGCCTCGACCGCGGCGACGAAGTCCTGCACGTCGGGCAGGAGATCCCAGTCGGCGTTGAAGCCCCAGCAGAGCTTGCCGGCGTAGCTGAAGAGCACGACGCCGAGGCCGAGGTAGTCGGTGAGCGGCACCTGGCCGTAGTTGTCGAGCATCTTCGCGCCGAGGAGATAGAGCGGCACCTGCGGGCCCGGCACGTTGGTGACGACGAGGTTGAAGGGCAGCAGGCGCGTCACCATGCGGGAGCTGAGCGAGAGCAAGGTCGAGGGCGTCCACTCCGCGACCCGCGACAGCACCTCGGCCCCGAGCGCTTGCTTCGACTCCTTCAGGCGCGCGGTCGACGCGCTGATGCGCTGCAAGCGCCGATGCGGATCGCGCTCGCCGATCGGCATGTCGACGATCCACGCCGAGACGCGGTTCCCGAGCGTGCCGCGCTCGCTCGTGCTGCGGACGCTCACCGGCGCCATCACCCGAAAATCCAGCAGGTCGCAGTTGACCCGGCGGCCTTCGAGGAAGCGGCGCACGGCGCCCGCGACCGTCGCCAAGACGACGTCGTTCAAGCTGCCGCCGAGGCGGTTCTTCACCTGCTTCACGTCCTCGAGATCCATCTGCAACCAATCGAAGCGCCGATGCGGGCCGATCGGCTTGTTGAGCGGCGTGTCCGACACCGTCCGCAGGCTCGAGCCGAGCATGCCGCGGAAGCTTCGAAACATCGTCCGCAGATCCGAGCGCGGGTCGCGCGCGGCCTCGAAGATGCCGCGGATGCCGCGCAGCGCCTCGAAGGGCACGCCGATCCGCCGGCGCGTCTCCGCGTCGAGCATCTGCCACCAGCTCGGCACCGGACGCGGCAGCCATTTCGGCGCCGCCTCGATCGCCTCCGTCGGCGCGGGCGTCAGCAGCACGGCGAGCAGATCGACACTCGACATGCCGTCGACCATGCAATGATGCACCTTGGTGATGAGGGCGAAGTGCTCACCCCCTTCGAGCCCTTCGACGACCCACATCTCCCAGAGCGGCTTCGAGCGGTCGAGCTGCTGGGCCATGACGCGGCCCGCGAGACGCTTCAGCTGTCGCGCGTCGCCCGGCCGCGGCAAGCTGGTGTGCCGCACGTGGTAGTCGATGTTGAAGTGCTCGTCGTCGACCCACACCGGGTACTGCTCGAGCGGGGTGTAGGCGAGCACTTGGCGATAGCGCGGGATCAGGTGCAGGCGCGACTCGACGTAGGCGCGGATGCGATCGATGTCGATGCCGCCGTCGGCCTTGCGCAGCGGCCCCGCCTCGTACGTCGCCGTCCCGGCGATGTGCATGTGCGTCGTTGGGGTCTCGGCGATCAGGAACGATCGGTCGAGAAAGCTCAGCCGGTCGTATGCGTAGCTCGCCATCTCGAACCTCCGCTGCTGGCGCGACGAGAGCGCGCGGGCGTCAATGCGGATCGGCGCCGACGCGGACGCCGGTCCCGAAAGGCCACAGATTCCACGAGCCCGGACGGAACGGACGCCAGGCGCCGTCGCGCTGCGCGAGCCGATCGGCGATCGTCAGCATCACCGTCGGATGGTGTCCCATGCCGACGTGGCTGCTCCAGACCTCGATGTTCTCGGACTGCGGTCCGTCGTCGTGGAGACAGCTTCGCCAGGCGACGATGCCGTCGGTGCGGCTGTAGATCGACGTCGACGGGACCGGGATCGGCGCGCGGATGCGCTGCCACATCGCGCGCTCCGTGTCGACGCCGCTTGCCGGCCGGCGCGGCCCGAGCCGCGAGCGATAGAGCCGGGCGACCGTCGTCGCGCCGGGATTACGAAATGGGCTTCCGAGCGTGATCACCTGACGGACGTGCTCAGGGAGCTTCCGCGCCAGCTCGCGCGCGTAGATGCCGCCGAGGCTCCAGCCGATCAGGCTCAGCCTCTCGCCGTGCCGCTCGCGCAACGAGAGGAAGCGGTGCTCGAGGGCGGCGGCGATCTCGGTCGTCGGGCCGCGGTTCAGGCCCAGGCGCCAGCCGTGCGCATGATAGCCGCGGTCGCGCAGAAACCAGCGCAGCGGACGCGTCGAGCGGTCGCTCGCCAACCAGCCCGGCAGCACCATGACCGGATGTCCGTCGCCGACGGGCGCGCGTCCGAGGAAGGGCAGCGCGGGCAGAAGCGCGGCGAGCTCGAGCCACACTCGACCCTCGAGCGCGAGGAAGGCCGCCGGCGGTGGCAGAATCGACTCGGGATCGCTCCGCATGCGCCAAGGTCACGTGCCGAGGGCTCCAAAGTCAAGCCGTTCGCGTTTTGCCGGAAAAACGGCGACAGTCGCGCGATGCCGGAACGCGCCGCGGTCGAGGAATCGCTCGTGCGCGACCGGCAGGGCAGCGCCCGCCGTGGGATGCGCGAGATCGTCTTGATCGTGCTCTCGCGCTGGCGCGTCCAGGCGGGATTCATCCTCGGCGGTGCCGCGCTCGCGATCGCGGAGCCGGAACGCGAGGCGATCATCCGCGCGCTGCCGATCGTCGTCGCGGCGCTCGCGCTTCGTGCCTGGGCACGCGGACACCTCGAGCGTCGCAAGTATCTGACCCGTTCCGGCCCGTACGCCTACCTGCGCCATCCGCTTTACCTCGGCAGCTTCATCCTCGGCGTCGTGCTCGCGTCGCTGGCGTCGTTCCCGGTCGCGCCGGCGATCTTCACGCTGGTCTTCCTGATCGCGTACTTTCCGAAGGCCGTGCGGGAGGAGGCGTTTCTCCGCGCGCGCTACGGAGAGGAGTATCGCCGCTACGCCCGCGAGGTCGGCGCGCTGTTGCCGCGCTTGCGCGCCGTTGCCGCTGCGCCACTCGTCGACTCCGGTGGCTTTCGCTGGCGGCGGGTTCTCGCCCACGGCGAGTGGCAGACGTGGATCGGCACCGCGGTCGTCTTCGCGCTGCTCTGGGCGCGCGCGGAGTAGTCGCCTCCTCGCTCGCGCCGCCTTCGCTACTCGTATCGACGCGGCGTACGCGCCCACACCGTAGCGTGCGCCATGACCCGCGACCGCCTGCGCTGCGGCGCCAGTGGCGAGGAGCTCGCGACCGCGTTCCTGCACGCCCGCGGCTACACCATCGTGACCCGGAACTTCCGCTGCGCCGCCGGCGAGATCGACGTCGTCGCGCGCGACGGTCGGACGATCGTCTTCTGCGAGGTCCGGACGCGCCGCACGGCGACGCGCGGCAGCGCGCTCGAGTCGGTGACTGCGGCGAAGCAGCGCCAGGTGTGTCGCGTGGCGGCGTACTACGTCGCGCGCCACCACCTGCACACGCACCCGATCCGCTTCGACGTCGTCGCGGTCGAGCTTCGCGATCGCACCGTCGACCTCCAGCACGTCGTCGACGCCTTCCAAGCCGGGTAGCGCGCGGCGCCGGCTATTCGGCGTATCCCAAGGCGCGTAGCTTACGGCGTTGGTCCTCGGAGAGCGGTGGCGCGGCGTGGTCGACCGCGCCACGCGCCGGCTTGCGCGCCAGGATCGACGCGAGTGACGCGCGTAGATGCGCGACGGTCTCGCGTTCTTGCGTGGCGATGTCGTGCAGCTCGGCCGGATCGGTGTCGAGGTCGTAGAGGTGGGTCGTGCGGGGACCGACCATCAGCTTCCGATTGGTCGTGCGGATGGCGGTGATGCCGCCGCCCTCGGTGACCACCGCCTCCGCGCCGGGGGCGTCGAGGGGCAACAGGCTCCGGCCGTCGAACGCGTCGACCGGCGGCAGGCCGAGCAAGCCGACGACCGTCGGCGCGACGTCGATGTGTCCGCCGAGCTTCGCGCTCCGCGCCCCGCGGCCGTCCGGCACGGCAACGATGAGCGGCACGTGACTCAGCATGTCGTACGGTAGCCCGCCGTGACTCACGGTGCCACGCTCGTAGAGGTCTTGACCGTGGTCCGACGTGAGGACCACGACGGTGCGCCGCCCGAGTCCGAGGCGATCGAGGTGCGCGAGCAGCGCGCAGATCGCGTCGTCGGCGGAGCGGATCTCGTTGTCGTAGAGCGCCACCAGATATTGCAGGTCCCGCTTGGAGAGCGCGATCCGGTGCGTGTTCACGACCTGACCGAGAAAGTCGACGACGTTGAACTCGGAGCCGTTCTGCGACCAGCGACGATGAAGCTCGCTGCCCGCGAACGAGGCGGGGTCGCCGAGCGCGCGGAGCGGGCCGTCGTAGCCGATGTCGAACTCCGGCAGGTGTGCCTGAGCGACGAACGGCTCGTGCACATCGAACGCATGCAGGAAGAGGAAGAAGGGCTGGTCGCGGCCCGCGTCGAGCCAGGCGAACGCGTAGGGCAGAATGTCGCGCACGCGATAGCCCTTGCCGCTCACCGCGTCGACGGGCCGGGGATACTCCTCGCGATAGATCTCGAAGCCGTGATCGAAGCCGTACCGCGCCGCGACGTTGTAGCCGGCCGTGAAGGCGCCCGTCCGGTAACCGGCGGCGCGGAGCACCTCCGCGAGGGTCGGATGCTCATCGCGCAGCCGGGCGTCTCGCCCGCCGACTCCATGCTCGCTCGGAAGCAGCGACGTGAAGATCGACATATGCGACGGCAACGTCCAGGTCGCGTGACTGAAGACGCGTTCGAAGACGACCGACCTCCGCGCCAGGCGGTCGATGCACGGGCTGGTCGCGCGCGGGTAGCCGTACGTGCCGAGGTGATCGGCGCGCAGCGTGTCGAGCGAGATCAAGACGACGTTGCGCGCTCGCGTCGCGTCGTGCTGCGCGACCAGCGCGCGCCAGACCACGACGAGGCTCACGGCGACGAGCAGCGCAACGCGGACGCCGGCGTGCGCGCGGCGCGGCGCGATCGCAGCGGTGACTCTCGGTGGCGGTGGTGTCGACGTCAAACGCGGCGCCTCGAGGCGGCGACGACATCGCACGGTTCGTCATGGCCCGCCAGCGCAACGACCCACTCCGTCCTGCTTTGCGGGGCTTTCGACTGCATGGTACGACCGCGCCGATGCTCGACATCCGCCTGATCCGCGAGCAGCCCGACGCCGTCAAGGCGTCGCTCCGCACCGTCGGGGTCGACCCCTCCGAGATCGACGCGTTGCTGGCGCTCGATGCCGAGCGACGGGTGGCGATCCACGAGGTCGAGACGCTCAAGGCCGGCCGCGGTGCCGCGTCGCGCGCGATCGGTGCGCTCAAGGATCCCGCCGAGCGCGAGCGCGCGATTGCCGCCGCCCGCGACGCCGGCGACGCGATCACCGCCGCCGAAGCGGCGCTCGCCGACCTCGAGGCGCGCTTCGAGGCGCGCATGCTCGAGATCCCGAATCTGCCGCACCCCGACGTGCCGGTCGGCGAGGACGAGCGCGCCAACGTCGTCGTGCGCACGGTGGGAACGCCGCGTGAGCCGCCGTTCACGCCGCGACCGCATTGGGAGATCGGCGAGGAGCTCGGCATCATCGACTTCACCCGCGGCGCCAAGGTGTCGGGCTCCCGCTTCTACGTGCTGCGCGGCGATGGCGCGCGGCTGCAGCGTGCGCTCATCGCATGGATGCTCGACCTGCACGTCCAGGCGCATGGCTACACGGAAGTGTATCCACCCGCGATGGTGCGCCGCGAAGCGCTGGTGGGTACCGGAAATTTACCCAAGTTCGGCGATAACCTCTATCGCGACGCGGAGGAGGACGTCTTCTTCATCCCGACGGCCGAGGTCCCCGTCACCAATCTCTACCGCGACGAGATCTTCGCGCCCGGCGCGCTGCCGATCCGCCACGTCGCCTACACGCCGTGCTTCCGGCGCGAGAAGATGTCGGCCGGCCGCGACGTCCGCGGCATCAAGCGCGGGCACCAGTTCGACAAGGTCGAGATGGTGAAGTTCGTCGAGCCGCAGACGTCCGATGCCGAGCTGCTGGCGCTCCTCGACGACGCGGAAGACGTCTGCCGCCGGCTCGAGATCCCGCACCGAGTGGTCCAGATGTGCACCGGCGACCTGAGCTTCGTCGCTGCGATGAAATACGACGTCGAGCTCTGGGCGCCGGGCTGCGGCGAGTGGCTCGAGGTGAGCTCGTGCTCGAACTTCCGCGACTTCCAGGCGCGCCGCGCGAACATCCGCTATCGACCGGAGCCGCGCGCCAAGCCCGAGCTGGTGCACACGCTGAACGGCTCGGGCCTGGCCTTGCCGCGGGTCGTGATCGGCGTTCTCGAGACCTATCAACAGCGCGACGGGACCGTCGCGGTCCCGAAGGTGCTGCAGCCCTACATGGGCGGCCGCACGATCATCGAGCGCACACCCGACCTCGACCGACTGCCGTGAGCTGAGGGCAACGGATCCAGCCGCGTCAGCGGCCCGAGCGCGCGCTCTCTGGTGCCGGCGGCTCGGCGGCGCTCTGGTCCGCCGCGATGAGCGTGAGCGCGCGCGCGACGACCTTGCGCTCGCTCGGGAAGGTGAGCCGCGTCATGGCGTCCTTCGCATCGAACCAGCGCGCGTCGTCGACCTCGTGATCGTGATCGCGGGTGCTGCCGCGGACGTAGGTCAACAAGTAGAAGTAGACGAGCTTGTGGTGCCGTACCGGCGTGCCGCTGTCGTTCCAGGTGAACCACAGATTGATCTTGTCGAGCCGCGGACCGATCGTGCCGGTGAGGCCGGTCTCTTCCGCGACCTCCCGCACCGCCGTCTCCTCGAGCGACTCGCCCGGCTCCCGACGTCCTTTGGGGAGCTGCCAGCGGGTGCCGCCCTTGGTCGCGATCAAGCAGACGTCGATGCCGTCGGCCGTGATCCGATAGATCACGCCGCCCGCGGAGATCTCGAAGAGCGTTCGTGCACCCGAGCTGCTCCGCGTTCCCCGCGGAGGCTTGGTCCGGGATCGCGTGCCGGGGCTGGGCGAAGTCGGTCGGCTCGGCATCCAGGCCCATTGAACCATACGGCCGGTGCCACGGTCCACCGATCCCGCGGCGTGGAGCGACGAACGGGTGGTGGGGCAAGAATCGGACGCGAGGTGTGCGGTTCAGCCCGGCCGGGTCACGCGAGCGTGACCTTGGCGTTCGAGATCACGACGCTGCCGCTGTCCTTCACCTTCGCCTGCAGCAGGATCTCGGTGTCCGACTCGCGCCACATCTCGGTGACGATGGTATCGCCGGGCATGACTGGACGGACGAAGCGCACGCTGATCGACTTGAATCTCGTCGGGTCGTTGTCGGCGAAGGCCTCGATCACCGCGCGCCCGACGTTGGCGAAGGTGCAGAGCCCGTGCAGGATCGGCTTCGGGAAGCCGCCCATCGCGGCGAACGCCGGGTCGGCGTGGAGCGGGTTCTTGTCGCCGGAGAGACGATAGAGCAGCGCCTGCCACGGCACGGTTGGATACTCGACCGCCTTGTCGGGCGCGCGCTTCGGCGCCTCGTTTCCCGGCGGCGGACCCGACTCGCCGCCGAAGCCGCCCTCGCCGCGCGCGAACACGCCGTACTCGCTGCGGAAGAGCGGCGTCCCGTCGCTGCTCTTCGTCGTCACGTCGGCGACGAGGAGCGCGCCCTTGCCTTTGTCGTAGAGCGCCTTGACCTTGCCTTCCGTGACGACCGTCGCCGAGATCGGGATCGGTCGCTTCAAGACCTCGAGGTACTGCTCGCCGTGGAGGATCATCATCGGGTTCACCTGGAACCCGGGAAGATTCATGAGGCCGATCAGCACCGGGAAGCTCGGCACCACGCCGAACGTCGGCAATGCCTTCAAGCCGTTCTCGTAGGTGTACTGGAGGACCGTCGGGCTCGTCTGATCGACGCCGATCGCGACGCCGGCACCGAGCGCGTAGAGGATCAGCGTGTCCTCGTTCCACGAGTACTCGATCGGTGCGAGCGTGGCGCCGACGGCTTGTTTCGGATCGACCGGCATGTGTCCTCCTCCAAGCGCTTGGTGAGGGCGCCGCGCGCGTGAGCTGCGCGCGGCGCCCGTCGATCGTCAGGCCGGCGTGAGGACGCCGGTCTTGATGTTCAGCACGAAGTTCGCGGTCGAGTTGTCGTCGAACGTCGCCACGACGTCGGCCAGTAGGCCGCCGGTACGGATCGTCAGGGTGATCTGCTTGAGGCCGACGAAGGCGTTGTCGGTGTCGACGACCGTGCCCCCTCCGGAGACCACGTTGCCGCTGGAATCGACCGTGACGTTGTTCGCCGTCAGCGTGAAATTGCCCTGCGGCGTGTGGATCGTGATCGGGCCGCCGTTCACGACGAACCCGCCGCCCGAGGGGCCGCCTTGGATCGTGCCGGTGTACATCACGGTCGTCGAGTGCACGAGGTCTTGCACCGTGACGTTGAAAACGGCGTTGGCGGCGACCAGGTTCGCCGTGATCGTGCCGTCGAACTGGAAGCTGCCGAGCCCATTGGTGACCTTGCATGCGGCGAGCGTCACGGTGATGACCGGAATCGCATCGAGCTCCGTGCGTGTGCCGCCGTTCGGGCAATTGGCCATGCCGCTGGCAGGGTCGGGCTGACCGACGACCTGTGCTTCGGTCACGCCCTGTGTCGACGTCGAGACGTCTGCCGTCGTTGCGAGGCCAGTGGCCACGAAGAACGGCAGAAGGTTGTCAGTCGCGGTCTTCGCCTGCGCCGACGATCCGCCGGGAGTGGGTGAGGCGGTCGGCCCGCCGGCCGTCGCGGTCGCTCCACCCGCCGTTACCGTCGCGGTCGCCACGGCGCCGGCGGTCGCGGTGCGGATCGGTGTCGACGTTTTTACGCCGGGCGACAGAGTCCGTATCGGCGTCGACGTCGCGCCGCCAAGGTCGATGTTGACGTTCTCGTTGTCCCCGCACCCAGCGCCGAACCCGCACACGACGACGGCCAAGGCCAAGACGCGGACTGTGACGGATGCCTTCATGAGATCTCGCCTCCTTGCGTTGTCGCGCCGCCGGTAGCGGCGCCGTTCCTACGACACGGTGCGTAGATTACGTGCTCGTCCACTGAAGATCCAGAATGGCCGGACGGTGCTGGTGGGACGCGGCAGGACTCGGGCTCCGGCCGCGGTGGCGATGAGGTGCGGACGGCCGCCGGCACCGACGCGAGATCGGCGAGCCGGCGGCCAGGTTGAGAGGTCAGGACGCTTTCACCGACTTGGCGGCGAGCTCGTCGTCGATCACCTCTTTGAACTTCTCGAAGGGCTGCGCGCCCGACAGCATGCGGCCGTTGATGAAGAAAGCGGGCGTGCCGTTCACGCCGACCTTGCTGCCGTCCTCGACGTCCTTGTCGATCGCCGCCTTGTAGGGCTTGTCGCTCAGGCACTTCGCGAACTTCGCCTCGTCGAGGCCGAGATCCTTGGCGTAGGTCTTGAGATCGCTCTCGTCGAGCTTCGACTGATTCGCGAAGAGCTTCGCGTGGTAGTCCCAGAACTTACCCTGCGCGTTGGCGCAGTTCGCCGCCTCGGCGGCGGGCCGCGCGTTGGGATGCATCGGTAGCGGGAAGTCGCGGAAGACGAGGCGCACCTTGTCGCCGTAGGTCTTCATGACTTGATCGATCACGTCCTCGCCGCGCTTGCAGAACGGGCACTGGTAGTCCGAGAACATCACGATCGTGACCGGCGCCTTGGCGCCTGCGCCCTTCTCGGGACGGCCCGCGGTCGCGACCTCGATGAGCGGCGGACGGAGCGTGCTCGTCGTCTTGTACTTCGCCTTGAGCTCCTTCAGGAACGCCTCGCGGCGCTCGGCGATCTTGCCCTGCGAGAGGTACTGGACGATCTGCGGCTTCACCTGCTCGAGCGTCTGGCCTTGCAGCTCGTCCTTGTTGTCGTCGAAGAGCTTCTGGATCTCGGCGTCGTCCGGCTGCCCCGCCTTGTCCATGACCTCCGTCTTCATGAGCTCGTCGGGCTTGACCTTCCGCGCCGCCGCCTCTTGCTTGAAGAGCTCCTCGGCGACGAGCTCGTCGAGGCCTTCACGGAGCGTGTCGTACTTCTGGTTCTCGATCTCGATCATCTTCGGCCGCACGTGCTCGTCGAGCTGCGCCCGCGTGATCGTCGTGCCGCCGACCGTCGCGACCTTGCCGGTGTCGGCCGCGTCCACGGTCGTGGCGGAGTTGAGAGCGAACGATGCACACAGCATCGCACCGAATAGGGCCAGTCCTCGCATTGGGGTCTCCTCCTCGTAAAAACGGCGGAGGGTACGGTGCCGAGGCCACCAAATCAAGGTGCCTCCGGATGGCGGTCTCCGAGGCGGTATCGCGGTATCTATGAGGTCCGCCAAGCCGATCGGCGCGCGGCCCGGGCATGCCGCGCCGATCCCGCCGGCCTGCAGAGACGCAGCCCTGCACGACCGTCGGCGTGATCTCTCATCGGCGCCGCGTGCCGGTCGCGACCCCGAACGCGATTTCGCGCAGATACGGCTCCGCTCCGTGGCATCGTCGTTGCTGAACCCGTCCGACCGCCATGGAGATCGACCTCATCCTCAGAGCGCGCGACGCGCACGACCTCACCACCACCGTCTCCGCGACCCTCCAGGTCGACGACGGCGGCCACTCCGGGTCGATGGTCGAGACCATCGTCCGCTGCGCCCGCGCCGCCGCCGAGCGCCTGCGCGAAGAGGCGCAGCCCGCGCTCAGCGCAGCCCCGCGTGCGGCGGCACAGGATTTCGTTCCCTGGGCGACCTACATCGCCGACGCCGACGCCAGGCGCTGATCCGTCGAGCGCCGGTCTGCGCCGATCATCGACGCGTTCTGACGGTCGAGTGACGGCGCCCCCCCACCAACGCACCGGCCGCACGCCGTTGGTGCAGTCGACCTCTCCGCGCTAGGCTTACGCCCGCACGCCGGAACGCGCCGTCGTGCGCGTCGCATCCCGCGGAGGGGTGGCCGAGCGGTCGAAGGCACCGGTCTTGAAAACCGGCAGCCCGCAAGGGCTCGTGGGTTCGAATCCCACCCCCTCCGTTTGATACTTCGCGGGTTTGCGGCTGGCCCCCGTCGTGTCCGCGAGGCTCCGAGACCGCCGATTGTCCGTGTTCTGTCCGTGACCCGCTACTCTTTGGCCGCAGCCGCATGGAGGGGCGTCACGCGCGGAGCTCTTGCCGTTTCCGCTCGACGTACTCTTGCGTCAGCATCAGCGCCGCCGCGAGGTCGTCGTCGTTCACAATGTCGTAGCGGCGAAAGACGCTGTCGGTCTTATGGCCGCTGATCCGCATGGCGACGTTCTGCGGGACCCCGGCGCGCACCATGTTGCGGACGGCCGAGCGCCGGAGATCGTGGAACAGGCGGCCCTTGAAGCCTGCGGCGCAGCACGCAGCCTGCCACGCCTTGCGAAAGGATCGCAGAGCCTTGCCGTTCCGATGGAAGACGAACGGGCATTCGAGGCGGCGGAGCGTCGCCCGGCGGCGGATGACATCGAGCAACTCGCCGTGCAGCACAAGCGTGCGTGTTTTCTTGTTCTTGCTGTGGGCACGCCGCAGCCGGATCGTCCCGGCCCCCGTGTCGACGTCGCGCCACTCCAGGGACGTGATCTCGCCCTTGCGCCAGCCCGTGAGGAACGCGAACCGCGCCGCGTCGGCGACGACCGCGGGCAGGTGCGTCGCGAGGGCCTCGAACTCGGCGGCCTCGAAGAAGCCCTCGCGCGCGTTGTCCTCCTCGAGCAAGGGGACGTGCGGCCGGCTCGTCAGCTTCTTGTGGAGCACGGCTAGGCGGAACATGCGCCGCAGTTGTGAGGGGCAGCACGGAGCGTCATTGGCGGAATGCACTAGCAGCGCAACGGCTACGACATCACCGCTCGTCTCGAACTCCGTGATTTCCACGCGGTCTCCGAGGAATGCCGACCCGGCCGGATCCGCCGGAAGCACAGACCGCTACTCGCTGCCGAGAATCCCGTCGTCCTTCTCCAGTCCCTGGCGCAAGACTCGGAGGAGTCGCTTGCCACCGCCGACGTGCATCACCTCGGCTGGAAGAGTGTACCGCTGCGGGTTCATGATGCGCCCGACCTCCGTCACGATCGCGGCTATGCGATGCAAGACGTCGCGGACGACTTCGATCGACACGGTGGCGAGCGCTTCTCCGAGTCCACGCCCGAGATCATTGTGAGCGAGATACTTCATTCGCCACTCTCGCACCGGCTCCGCTCGCTTCTCCAGCTCAGCGACCTCAGCGTCGAGCCCCGAACGCATCGCTGCGTCGAGGTCGGCGGGAAGGGAGTTTACAAGCCTGCGGATAGAGATGTTCTCAAATCCGCTTGTCTTTGGAGGGTCGGTCAGGCGCGCAAGCGCGAGGAATACGTCGCGCTGCAGAGCAATGTTCGTGATCTCGAAGAAGCCGGGCGCGGAAAGCTCCATGATCTCTTTGCCTTCAGGTGCGATGTAGACGGTATCGAGTACCTTCACACCGAATGCCGCGTATGCGACTTCCCTATGGATGTACTCGAGCAAATCGGCAATCGAAGCGCTCATGGTGCCGGAATCTAGCTGAAACCGGTCAGCGGCTCACGTCGCAATCGAGGACACGGTAGCGGATCAGCGCGAAGACCGCCCTAATAGAGCGACGAGTCCTATGAGCGCCCCGATCAATCCTGTCGCCACCGTTAGGAGTGAGGCGAGAAGACCGATCCAGAACGTCCACGTCTCCCGATGACGGACCCTCTCCTGATGCGTCAGCTGTCGCACGAATGAGACCCTGCGCGGCCCTCGTTTTTGTTTCAGCTGGTCGCGCGGCACACGACGCAATTGCCAACTTGATACGCATAAGGGCACCCCGTTCCCACGTTCGGTGGCGTCTGCCAGCAGAGGCCGTCGGCCAGGGGCAAGTGGGGGCTGCCAAAGCAGATGCTCTCCTGCTGGTAGATGCCACCGGCGTACAGCAGCGCAAAGCCCGTGGGGCAGCTGGTCGTGCCATAGGCGGTGAAGACAGCGCCGCCAGCGGCCGCGCTCGGGAGGTTCGTGACTTCCACCTTGCCCGGTACGGTGTCGAAGAGCACCATACCGGCTTCATTGGCGACGACCGTCGCTTTCAACGTCGCTCGCGCAGGTAGCTTGATCTGGAATGCCCAGGCGGTGCCCACAAGTACGAGTACGGCTGCGAGGGCGGTCGGAGCCTGTCGGAACATGGCGGTCTCCTTTTTTTGGGTTTGCGTACGCAAACCGTCGGCTGTTCAGGGTCAAGGAAGCTGGTGACGGATCAACCGAACAAGACAGTAGCAGCTCTCAAGCGAGACTGTAGTCGATCACGTGGAGCCCCGGTCACGTGCCTTCGGCGCAAATCCATCTCCCGCAACCACGCGAGCGGCAGGTTCCAACTCGGCACCGTTTGGGGCGTGTCCTCTCGCCCACGGACGCGCCAATGACCGGACTAGCGGGCATCCCATGAAGAGCCCGCGCGTCACCTCGCAGTAGAGAGGCCGCCCCGCTCGGTACCGCGCCGCTCCCCCGTTCGTCGACGCCCTAGTTCTTACACCTCCGCGACACCGAACGCCCCGTCCGCCAGCTTCCCGAGCATCTGGATCGCCCCCTCGCGCTGCTCGGCCGGAACGTGCGCGCGCATCACCTCGACGAAGATCGCCAGGAGGACGTCGGTCTGCACCGAGAGGCCGTCGCCCTCGGCCGATGTCCGGAAGAGGCTGAGGTGCGTCCCG
>JBGPIT010000032.1:0-23685 GCA_041485125.1 Binatia bacterium
CCGGGTCGATGTCGGCGACCGACTTCGGCGTCGCGGTCTTGAACGCGAGCAGGCCCTGATCGCGCAGCCACACGTTCGGGTAGAACTCGCTCTCGATGAGCGTGTGGCCGTGGTCGGCAACGATGAAGAGCGGTGTGTCGTCCGGCAGCGCATCGGCGAGCTCGCCGATCGTCTTGTCGACCTCGGCGTAGAAGTCGAGGAAGCGCTGGTGGAACGGCGCCGCCTTGTCGGCGTACTGGCTCCAGAAATAGTGGTGCAAGCGATCGGTCTCGGTGATGACGCCGATGAAGCAGTCCCACGCCTCCTCGACGAGGAAGTGGCGGAGCGTGTTGCGCCGCGCGGCGAGGGTGTCGAAGAGGTCGGTGAAGAACCCTTCCGGCCGCTCGTTGGCGTTCATGTAGTTGACGTCGATCTTGTAGCCGTACCGCTTCAGCACCTCGAGCGCGGCCGGCGGCGTCACCGCGCGCTCGACGTTGATCGCGACGAAGCCCGAGACCAGCACGCCCTCGATCGGCTTCGCCGGGTAGGTGTTCGGGATGTTGAGGACGATCGAGCGCAGCCCGTGCTTCCCGAGGACGTCCCACAGCGCGGGCGCGCGCACGTGGCCGTAGTTGGGGAAGTAGATCGCGTACGACTCGGGCTTCACGTCGGTGAAGCCGTAGATGCCGTGGCGGCCTGGGTTGCAGCCGGTCATGAAGCCCGACCAGGAGACGCTCGAGATGGTCGGGATGCTCGAGGTCATGCGCGCGA
Source organism: Binatia bacterium (assembly GCA_041485125.1). Taxonomy (GTDB): domain Bacteria; phylum Desulfobacterota; class Binatia; order UTPRO1; family UTPRO1; genus JBGPIT01. Next base: position 751 of record JBGPIT010000032.1, read on the forward strand.
GCGTGCCGGCACGGCGGAACGCGGCGAGGCGCGGCATCACGCCGCCGTCGGTGAGGGCCTCGACGAGCGGCGCGCCCACGCCGTCGAGGCCGACGACCGCGACCCGCGGCCTGGCTTTCTGCTTGCGAAACCGGTCGAGCAATCCCATCGGGCGTTCGTTCCTCGTGTCTGGTCGCGGCGCGGGCCGCAGATGGATCAGCCGAGCTTGCGCGCGGCGTCGTAGTCTTCGTCGATGCGGCGGCCGGCGTCGACCATCATCTCGCCGAGCAGGCCGGTGGTGAAGAGCTGCACCCCCACGACCACCAGCAGCACCGCGAAGATCAGCAGCGGGTGTCGGTTCCAGATGTGACCGTACACCACGCGCAGATAGGCGATGTAGCTGCAGAGCACCGAGCCGATCGCGATCAGCGCCGCGCCTGGCAGCGAGAAGAAGTGCGCCGGCCGGCGGTTGTAGCGCGTGAGACAGACCACCGTGACGAGGTCCATCACGCCGCGCAGCGCGCGCGACCAGCCGTAGCGCGAGCGGCCGACGGCGCGCGGCCGGTGACTCACGATCACCTCGCTGACGCGGAAGCCGCGCCACTTCGCGAGCAGCGGGATGAAGCGGTGCAGCTCGCCGTAGAGCGGCACCTCCTCGACGACCTCGCGGCGGTAGGCCTTGAGGCCGCAGTTGACGTCGTGCAGCTCGATGCCGGACACCCAGCGCGACAGCGCGTTGAAGAGGCGCGACGCGATCACGCGCGAGAGCGGGTCCTGGCGCTGCGCCTTCCAGCCGCTGACCAGGTCGGCGCCCTGGTCGAGCGCGTCGAGCAGCCGCGGAATCTCGCTCGGGTTGTCTTGCAGGTCGCCGTCGAGAGTCACCAGCCGGGCGCCGCGCGCGGCGCGAAACCCGACGGCGAGGGCCGCGGACTTGCCGAGATTCGTCCGCAGGCGGACGGCGCGGACGCGCTCGTCACGCGCTCGGATCGCGGCAATCTCGTCGAACGAGCCGTCGGTCGAGCCGTCGTCGACGAAGATCAGCTCCCACGACGTCCCGCCGGGCGCGAGCGCCGCGCGACACTCGTCGACCAAGGCCGCGAGCGTCGGCCGCTCGTTGTAGACCGGCACGACGATGGAGACGTCGGGCGCGCCGTTCGCCGTGTCCACGGATCCCGTCCTCTCCGCCGCCGCGATCACCGCTGCGCCTCCGCTTGGAGCCGGCTGCCTCACTCCTCCTGCGTCACTCGCAGCACTTCGGCGACGGTCGTGGTCCCCTCCTGGACCTTGAGCCAGCCGTCGTCGCGCAACGTGCGCATGCCGCGCCGAGTCGCCTCGTTCTTGATGACGTCGGCCGACGCGTGCTTCAGGATCAGCTCGCGGATGCCCTCGTTCATCAGGAGGAGCTCATAGATGCCGCTGCGGCCGCGATAGCCGGTCCCGGAGCACTCCTCGCAGCCGCCCGGCCGGTACACTCGCGCGCCGTTCTGCCTGCGTGCCGTGACGCTCGCGAAGCGCTCGGCGGTGGAGCGCGTCAGATCGCCGATGCCGGCGAGCGCCTCCTCCGCGGGCACGGCGATCCGGCAGCGCACGCAGACGTTGCGGACGAGCCGTTGCGCGAGGACGCCGAGCAGCGACGACGCCAGCAGATAGTCCTCGACGCCCATCTCGAGCAGCCGGCTCACCGCGCCGGCAGCGTCGTTGGTGTGCAGGGTCGAGAACACCAAGTGACCGGTGAGCGCCGCTTGCACGGCAATCTCGGCGGTCTCGGGGTCGCGGATCTCGCCGACCATGATGACGTCGGGATCTTGGCGGACGATCGAGCGCAGGCCGCTCGCGAAGGTGAGGCCGATCTGCGGCTTCACGTGGATCTGGTTCACACCCGAGAGCTGATACTCGACCGGATCTTCGATGGTGATGATCTTCTTGTCGGGCGAGTTGATCTTCTCGAGCCCGCCGTAGAGCGTCGTGGTCTTGCCGCTGCCGGTCGGCCCGGTCACCAGCACCATCCCGTAGGGACGGATGATCAGCTTCTCGAACTCGGCGAGCGTATCGGCCGGGAAGCCGAGCTGCTCGAGGTCGAGGACGATGCTCGAGCGATCGAGAATACGCAGCACGACGCTCTCGCCGTAGAGGGTCGGCAAGGTCGAGACGCGGAGGTCGATCTCCTTGCCCATGGTGCGGAGCTTGATGCGGCCGTCCTGCGGCAGGCGTCGCTCGGCGATGTTGAGCTTCGCCATGATCTTCACGCGCGAGACGATCGCGGCCTGCATGCGGCGCGGCGGCTGCTCGATGTCGTGCAGCACGCCGTCGATGCGGTAGCGGACCTTGAGCGCGTTCTCGAAGGGCTCGATGTGGATGTCGGAGGCACGCTGCTCGACGGCGCGGTTGATGAGCTGGTTCACCAGGCGGATGACCGGCGCCTCGCTGGCGAGGTCGCGGAGGTGGTTGACGTCCTCCTCGTCCTGGCCGACGTACTCGAGGTTGGCGACGTCGTCCTCGGACGGTGCCTGGGTGGCATCGTCGTAGCCCTCGAGCGCCGCGGCGATCTCCTTCTCGCGGCCGAGCGCCGCCTTCACGCGCAGCCCCGTCGCGACCTCGAGCCCCTGGATGCTGTAGAGGTCGCTCGGATCGGCCATCGCCACGGTGAGCGTGCCGTCCTCGATCTCGAGCGGCAGGATCTTCGCGTGCTTCAAAAAAGGCGTGTTGACGTTCGGCAGGACGACCGGGACCTTGGGGTACTCCTTGCGGCCGATGTACGGGACCTCGAGATGCTCGGAGAGGAGACTGATCAGGTCGTCCTCGGAGATGAAGCCCAGGTCGAGCAGCAGGCGCTCGATGGGCTCGCCGCGCTCCTGCTGCAGCCGGCGGACCTTGCGGAGGTCCTCGGCGCTGACGCGGCCGCGCGCGAGGATGACGTCCTCGAACGTGCGGTGCTGCTGCAGGGCGGCGTCAGCTTCCATGTAAATGGCCTAACATAGGGGTGATAGGGCCTCAAGGCAGCTTTCGCCGTGCGCGATCCGCGCCCGCGCGCCGCTGCCTCGCGGCGTCATCTCATTGCCGATCCGACGCGATCTTCCGCCGCCAATCGACGAGCAGCTCACGCAGCGTGTCGGCGAGCGCGATCTCGGTGTGCCATCCGAGCGCCGCGGCGCGCTCGGCCGAGCCGATCACCACCGGCACTTCGCGGTGTCGCACCCGCCCGCGCTCCTCGAGGACCTCGATGCCGACCGTGCTCTCGGCGGTGAGCAGCTCGATGATGCGCCCGATGCTGGTCCCTATGCCCGAGCAGAGATTGTAGACCGCGCCCGGCGCGCCGCGCGCGGCGAGCACGGCGTAGCCGCGTACGATATCGCGCACGTCGGAGAAGTCGCGCACCACGCCGAGGTTGCCGACGCGCAGGATCGGCGGCACCGTGCCGGTCTCGATGCGCGCGATCTGGCGCGCGAAGTCGGAGCAGACGAAGTCGGGGCTCTGGCCGGGGCCGGTGTGGTTGAACGGTCGCACCCGCACGACCGCGAGGTCGGACGACCACCACCGTTGATACGCCGCCATGTCCGCCGACGCTTTCGAAAGGCCGTAGACACTGAGCGGCCTGAGCGGCGTCTCCTCGGTCACCGGGAGATCGCCCTCGTCGATCGCGCCGTATGCTTCGGCCGAGCCCACCACGACGACGGTGCTGCGCGGCGCGGTCTGCTGGACCGCGTCGAGGACGTTGATCGTGCCGAGCGTGTTGACGGCGAGGGTGCGCGCTGCGTCGGCGCCGGCGCGCGGCACGTACGCGAGTCCGGCGAGGTGGAAGACCGCCTCGGGCTCGAACGCCGCGAGCGCGCGCTCGATCGTGCCGCGATCGGTGACGTCCGCCTCGGCGAGCGTGAGCGTGGCGTCGTGACGCGCGCGCAGCGCCCGCAGCGACGGACGGTCCGGGTTTCCGGTGATCGAGCCGCCGACCGCGTTCCCGGCGGCAAGCAGATGATCCGCGAGGTGCGCGCCCGCGAATCCGCCGATCCCAGTGACGAAACAGCGCACGGACGCTCAGCCTCGGCGGCGGTACCGTTGCAGATCGGCGTCGACCATCGACGCGACGAGCTGCTCGAACGTCATTTCCGGCTTCCAACCGAGCTTGGCGCGCGCCTTGGTCGCATCGCCGACCAGCAGATCGACCTCGGCGGGCCGCGTCAGCGTCGGATCGAGCCGGACGTACTGGTTCCAGTCGAGACCGGCATGACGGAACGCGAGCGCGGCGAGCTCGCCGACGGTGTGCGACACGCCGGTGGCGACCACGTAGTCGTCGGGCTCCGCCTGCTGCAGCATCATCCACATTGCGCGCACGTAGTCGCCCGCGAAGCCCCAGTCGCGCCGCGCGTCGAGGTTACCGAGCCGCAGCTCGTGCGCGACACCCGATACGATTCCCGCAACTCCATCGCTGACTTTTCTCGTGACGAATTCCTTACCTCTTCTCGGACTTTCGTGGTTGAAAAGTATGCCGGAGCACGCGAAGATCCCGTAGCTCTCACGGTAGTTGACGGTGATGTAGTGGGCATAGACCTTGGCGACGCCGTAGGGGCTGCGCGGGTGGAAGGGCGTCAGCTCCGTCTGCGGCACCTCGCGCACCTTGCCGAACATCTCGCTCGACGACGCCTGGTAGAAGCGGATCGTCTTGTCGACGAGCCGGATCGCCTCGAGCAGACGCGTGACGCCGATCGCGTCGAACTCCGCGGTCAACACCGGCTGCGCCCACGAGGTCGGCACGAAGGACTGCGCGGCGAGGTTGTAGAGCTCGTGCGGATGGATCTGCTCGAGGATGGTGATCAGCGACATCGGGTCGAGCAGGTCGGCCTGCACCAGACGCAAGCGATCACGGAACGGCTCGATCCGTTCGAAGTTCTCGGTGCTGGACCGCCGCACCATGCCGTAGACCTCGTAGCCCTGCGCCAGCAGGAACTCGGCGAGGTACGATCCGTCTTGACCGGTGATGCCGGTGATGAGCGCACGTCGTGATGCCATGAGCTACCTGACCCTCCGCGCCCGCGACGTTTTCGCCGCGGCGCTGCGCTGCGTCCGACCGCGAGCGGCGACCGGCGCCGGCCCTGCGAGACGGCCGTACTGATCCTCGAGACGGACCACGTCATCCACCTCGGGGGTCGACGCCTCGAGCACGTCGCAGGTGGTGACCGCGGTCATGCGATGACGATCGCCGGGCTTGATGTGGACGGCGTGGCCCGGCGTGAGACGGCGGCGCCGGCGGCGGCCCCGCGGGGGCGCGAGCTCGAGGTCGAGCGTCCCGTGGAGGAGATAAATCGTCTCGTCCTTCTTGCGGTGGAACTGATAGCTGAGCGCCTCGCCGCGGTTGATGTGCAGGATCTTGCCGACGTAGCGCTCGGTATGCGCCCACCACAGCTCCCATCCCCAGGGCTTGTCGACCCTGGTGAGGCCGTTTGACCGCGCGCGCGCGGTCATGCGCGCGGCCTCGCGCCGGGCGCGGCGGCGCGCAGGCGCTCGCCGTACATGCGCTCGTAGTAGGCGCGGTACTCGCCACTCTTCACGTCCCGCCACCATGACGCGTGCGTCCGATACCACGCAATCGTGTCGGCGATACCCTCGTCGAAGGGGCGGCGCGGGGTGAAGCCGAGCTCGGTCGCGACCACGGTCGCGTCGATGGCGTAGCGGCGGTCGTGACCGGGACGGTCGGTGACGTGGCGCACCAGGCTCGCCGGCTTGCCGAGCGCGGCGAGAATCGTCGCCGCGATCTCCTCGTTCCGCCGCTCGTTGCCGCCGCCGACGTTGTAGACGGCGCCGGCGCGGCCGCGCCGCAGCACGAGGTCGAGCGCGCGGCAGTGGTCGTCGACGTGGATCCAGTCGCGCACGTTCTTGCCGTCGCCGTAGAGCGGCAGCGGCTCGTCGGCGAGCGCGTTGGTGATGAAGAGCGGGATCAGCTTCTCGGGGAACTGGTACGGCCCGTAGTTGTTCGAGCAGCGCGTGATCACCGCGTCGATCCCGTGGGTGTGATGGGCGGCGAGGACGAGGAGATCGGCCGCCGCCTTGCTCGCCGCGTAAGGGCTGCTCGGCTGCAGCGGGCTCGTCTCGGTGAAGGCGCCGCTCGGACCGAGGCTGCCGTAGACCTCGTCGGTCGAGACCTGGAGGAAACGCACTCCCGCGGCGCGGGCCGCGTCGAGCAGAACCTGGGTGCCGACGACGTTGGTGCGCAGGAACTCCTCGGCACCGGCGATGCTGCGATCGACGTGCGACTCGGCGGCGATGTTGACGACGGCGTCGACGCCGGCGAGCGCGGCGTCGACCGCGGCGCGATCGGCGATGTCGCCGCGGACGAACCGGTGGCGCGGATCGTCGAGGACCGCCTCGAGGTTGGCGAGGTTGCCGGCATAGGTGAGCGCGTCGAGCGTGACGATCTCGTCGGACGGGTGCTCGGCCAGCACGTGCTGGACGAAGTTCGCGCCGATGAAGCCGGCGCCGCCGGTGACGAGAAGCCGCATCGCGTGCTCAGCGCGGGCGCGTCGTCCAGTCGAAGCCGATCGTCGGGTCGTCGTGCGGAATGCGCTCCTCGTCGGGCTTGGCCGGATCGTAGACGTCGCTGGTGTGGTAGAAGAGCCCGGCCGGTTTGGCGCCGAGGACGCGATAGCCGTGCGCGACCCGCTCCGGGATCGCCAGCAGCGCCGGCGCGCGCTCGCCCATGACGATGACGTTGGTCTCACGGTGGGTCGGCGACTCGGGGCGCAAGTCGTAGAGCACCACCTGCGCCATGCCGGTCACGAAGAACCAGATGTCGATCTGGTGGCGGTGCCAGTGGAAGGCCTTGATCACCCCGGGATACGCTTCCGTATAGGTCGTCTGCTTGACGGGCGCGAAGAACGGGTCGTCGGAGCGCAGCACCTCCATCAGGACGCCGCGGTCGTCCGAGTGGACCGTCAAACGCTTCAGGTGTACGCCGTCGATCATCGTTTCCTCCTCGCCGGGCTGCGTGCGTCGTCGAGCTTGTTGGCGCCCGTGCGGGCGACGAGGTTGCCGGCACGGTGCAAGGCGTCGAACGTCCCGGCGTCGGTCCACCAGCCGCGCAGCAGCTCGTACGTGAGCTCGCCACGGTGCAGATACCAATTGTTGACATCCGTGATCTCGAGCTCGCCGCGCCGAGACGGCTTGAGCGTGCGGATCACGTCGAAGACGCGGGCATCATACATATAGATGCCGCTCACCGCATAGCGGCTCTTCGGCCGCTTCGGCTTCTCCTCGATCCCGACGATCGTCCGCCCGCGGAAGACGGGGACCCCGAAGCGCTCCGGGTCGGGGACCCGCTTGAGGAGGATGCAGGCGCCGGCGCCGCCGGCCTCGAAGCGTTCGGCCGTGCGACGGAAGTTGCGCTCGATCACGTTGTCGCCGAGCACCACGCACACCCGCTCGCCGTCGACGAAATGCTCGGCGAGCGACAGCGCCGCGGCGATGCCGCCCTCCCCTTCCTGGTAGGTGTAGTTGAGGTGGCTCAAGCCGAAGGCGCGGCCGTTGCCGAGCAGCTTGAGGAAATCGCCGGCGTTGTTGCCGCCGGTCACCAGGAGGATGTCGCGGATGCCGGCGTTGATGAGCGCCTGGAGCGGGTAGTAGATCATCGGCCGGTCGAAGATCGGCAGCAGGTGCTTGTTGGTGATGCGGGTGAGCGGATGGAGCCGCGTCCCGAGCCCCCCGGCGAGGATGACGCCCTTCATTGGCCGAGGAAGCCCAGGCTCGGCGTCGTCACCGAGGCGAGCGAACGTTGGAACGGCTCCTTGCCGAATTGGCCCAGCCCCACCAGCGACACCAGCACGCGCACCTCGGTCTCGTTGGGGTTGATCTTGTCGGAAACGCCGACGTCGACGACCCAGCATTCGCAGTCCGAGATCATGCGGAAGCCGTAGCGGTTCTCGAGAAAGCGCTTGCTCAGGTTGTCGTAGCGCGCCTCGTAGGCGGCGTAGAAGCGTTTGGTGAGCCGCAGCAGCATGCTGCCGTTCACCTCCTCGATGGCGCTCCGCGCGACGAAGCGGTAACCGATGCTGAAGCGGCTCCGGCCGCGCAGGATCGCGAGCGAGAAGTCGTCGCTCGGCGTGCGCGGATCGGCGACCGAGAGCCCGACGCTCGCGCCCGAGTAGCGGCCGGTGGTCAGGCCGAGGTCGGTCCGACCTTCGAAGCTTAGGAACTCGACCGGCGTCAAACGCAGGTACGCCGAGAGGTCGGAGATGCGGTCGCCGTCGTCGCGCCGCACCATGCCGGTCTGCGGATCGACCTGGTCGATGAAGTCGCCGCCCCGGTGCACGAAGTCGTAGCTTTGGAAGAGCGCGAAGCGGCCGAGCTCGCGGATCGCGCCGTCCTTGCTGCGGCTCGCCGGCCCGGGCGGAAGCTGCGGCCCCATGCTGGTCTCGTCGTACGCCGCGCCGGTGGCGAGCGCCTCGTCGAGGTCGGGGTCGCGGCTGGCGTCGGGTTCGCCGGCACCGCCGGCACTTTCCGCCTCGCCGTCGCCGGCGGCCGCGCCGTCATGCTCGCTCGCGCCGTCCGGCGGCGCGGACGGGACGCCGTTGATCCCCGGGGCACGAGCTTTCTCCTTCTTCGACCCCCGCCGCTTGGTCTCCTTCGGTTTCGCCCCGTGCGGCTTCATGCGGGCGAGTAGGCGGCTGGTGACGCCGTAGGTGACGATGCTGCGCTGGTTCACCCGGTCGACGTCGTCGAAGAGCGGCAGCGCCGACTGACGCGTGGTCGTACGCGGCACGAAGAGATAGTCGACGGTCGGCTCGATCGTGTGCTTGAGGCGCGAAATACCGAAGCGGTCGAACGGATAGACGCGCGCGAGCGACGTGCCGGTCTCGCCGCGCAGGTAGAAGACCTCGCGGGTGGCGTTGTCGTCGAGCGTCGGCAGAATGCTCGGCGGCTTGCTGCCGGGGTCGGCGGGGTTCACGTTCACCTGCGTCGGCACGCTGGTGTCGTCGAGCGTGTAGGCGGTCTCGCGGAAGCCGCCGCGCACCGAGCCGTAGGCCTGCTGCCAGCGCCACGGCAGCTCGATCTCCGGCTGCAGATCGAGGCGCTGGCCCTGGAACCCTTTGTCGCGCTCGAAGTTCACGCCCTCGCCTTGGAAGTGCACGAGCAGGCGATCGTCGAAGAGGTGGGCGCTCGCGAAGCCGCCGACCCGCGGCGGGGTCTGGAAGTCGAAGCGGTCGGGATTGATGAAGTCCTGGTACCAGGTCGCGGTCGCCATCAGCAGGCCGCGATCGAAGAGCCGCTCGGCACCGACGCGCGAGCGCTCGAAGCGGCGCGTGCGCAGCGCCACGTCGACGCCGGGACTGAAGGTGAACACGTTGATCTCGCGCAGGAACAGGTCGTCGCTGACGCGGAACACGTCGGCGAAACCCTTGACGCCGGCGGGCAGGTGTTGGTCGTGCGTCAGTCCGAGGCTCCAGCGGTTCACGGGGATGCTTGGATCGGCGATGCGGCTGTTCACGACGTCGTTCGAGGCGGCACCGCGGATCTGCTCGTTGAAGTACGAGCCGTGCACGACGCCGAGCGTCTCCTTGCTGAGGGCATAGCGGTACTCGCCAAGGACGCCGATACGCGCCGCGGTCTCGATGTCGAGCGAGACGGTCGCGTCCATGCTCTTGTTGATGGCGAAGTAGAACGGCTGCTCGATCTGAAAGCCGCGACGGTTCGAGGCGCCGAAGCGCGGAAAGAGGAAGCCGCTCTGGCGCTCGCGCCGGATCGGAAAGAGGCCGTAGGGCAGGTACGCGATCGGCCGGCCGAGCACCTCGAAGGTCGCACCCTTCACCCGCCCGTAGCCTTCGAAGTCGACCAGCACGCGCTCGCCGCGCACGCTCCAGCTCGGCTTGTTGCCCTCGCCGCACATGCAGGTGGTGAAGCGGCCGCCCTCGACGAGGTAGCTCTGCCCGGGGAACTTCTCGAAGCGGCGGCCGGAGAGCTGGTAGTGGTTCTGCTTGAGGAAGACCGAGCCGTTGTCCATCGCGCCGGTCTCCTCGACCAGATTCAAGGTGAGCGCGTCGGCCGTGGTCGTGCCTTGCGGATCGGTGACGACGACGTTGCCCTCCGCCTCCGCGACCTGCGTGGCGCGGTTCACCCGCACCTTGTCCGCCGTGAGCGTCATCTCACCGCGCGTCACCTTGACCGCCCCCTCGGCCTCGATGACGTTGTTGCGCTGGTCGTACCTGATGCTCGCCGCGTCGACCGTCACCTCGCCGGTGCCGCTCTCCTCGCGGCTGAAGGTCGGGAACGCGGACGCGGCGGCGGCCGGCGTCGCGAGCAACGCGACCGCAGCGACGGCGACGAGCCCGCGGCACAGCCAAGCCGCGAGCGGCGGGCGCGACGCCCGTGCGTGCGCTGCGAGGACCGAGCGTTGGTCGCGCCGGCGCGACCAACGCTCGCCGCGGGAACGGAGGCCGCGCACCACCTGCTAGGCTCGGCCGGCGAGCGCCGCGGCGGCACGCTCGCGAGCCGCGTCGGCGGCACGGGTCGGGTCGACGATCGGCAGCACGTCGCCGATCAGGAAGAGCGAGCCGGTGACGAGCACGACGTCGCCGGGCGCGCTCGACGCGACGAGCGCGCGGAAGGCGTCGGCGGGATCCGGAATCACCCGCGCCGGCACGCCGGCCGCGGCCGCGAGCTCGGCGGGATCGGCGCTGCGCGGCTGGCGCGGCCGGGTCACGACGACTTCACAGGCGAGGGCGTCGAGCGATTGCAGCATCCGTCTCCAGGGTTTGTCGCGCATGGCACCGAACAGGACGCGAACCGGCCGACCCGACGCGAGCGCCCGCACCTCCTCGACCACCACCTCCACACCGGGGGCGTTATGGGCGCCATCCAATAGCACGAGGGGCGCGCCGGGCACTACCTGGAGGCGGCCCGGCCAACGCACCGACGCGAGCGCCGCGCACAGCGCCGCGCCGTCGTCGAGGCCGCGGGTGAGCTCGAGGGCACGAATCGCGACCGCCGCGTTGCGATGCTGGTGGCTGCCGGCGAGCGCGAGGTCGAAGGGCCCGAGCGCGGCCTCCGCCGAGCGATACGCGAGACGACCGCGGCCGTCGGGCTCGACCGCGAAGTCGCGACCGAGGACGTGGAGCGGACTCCCGAGCACGCCGGCACGCGCCGCGATCACCGCGAGCGCCGCGCCGCTCGCGGCGGTGACGACCGGCACGGCCGGCTTCACGATGCCGGCCTTCTCGCCCGCGATCGTCGCCACGTCGTGGCCGAGGTACTCCTCGTGATCGAGCCCGACGTTGGTGATCACGGCGACCTCGGGCTCGATGATGTTGGTCGCGTCGAGCCGGCCGCCGAGGCCGACCTCGAGGACCGTCGCGTCGACGCCACGCTCCTCGAATACGCACCACGCCAGCATGGTCATCATCTCGAAGCAGGTGAGCGCGGGCGCGGCGCCGAGCGTGCGACGGATGCGCGCGATGCCGGCCACGACCTCGTCCTCGCCGACCTGCGCACCGTCGACGACGATGCGCTCGCGGAAGGACACCAGGTGCGGCGAGGTGAAGAGCCCGACGCGCCGGCCGCCGGCGGCGAGCATGGCGGCGAGCATCGCCGCCGTCGAGCCTTTGCCGTTGGTACCGCCGACGTGCCAGGTCGGGGCCGCGCGCTCGGGATGTCCGAGCGCGGCGGCGGCGGCACGCACCCGATCGATCGTTAGATCTATGCCGGAGCGCGTCTCGATGCGGTAGAGCCACGCGAGCGTGCGCTCGTAGGCACCCGGCTCCGCCGCCACGTCACTCGTGCTCACGATGCCGGACCGCCGCCGGACGGACCCGTCCGCCGCCGCGCGCGGTGGGCTTGCGGGCCGCGCCCGGGGAGAGCAGCCGCAACAGCCGCGCCACCGTCGCGCGGAGCTCGCGGCGCTCGACGACGCTGTCGACCATGCCGTGCTCGAGCAGGAACTCGGCGCGCTGGAAACCCTCGGGCAGCTGCTCGTGGATGGTCTGCGCGATCACGCGCGGCCCGGCGAAGCCGATGAGCGCGCGCGGCTCGGCGATGTTGACGTCGCCCAGCATCGCGACCGAGGCGGCGACGCCGCCCGTCGTCGGGTCGGTGAGCACCGAGATGTAGGGCACGCCCGCGGCGCGCAAGCGGCCGAGCGCCGCGCTCAGCTTCGCCATCTGCAGCAGCGAGTACATACCCTCCTGCATGCGCGCGCCGCCCGACGCCGACACGATCACCAGCGGCATGCGCTCGGCGAGCGCGTGCTCGATGAGCCGCGTGAGCTTCTCGCCGACGGTCGTCCCCATGCTGCCGCCCATGAACGGGAAGTCGAAGGCGGCGATCGCGATGTGCATGCCGTCGACGCGGCCGGTGCCGGTGACGACCGCCTCGCGGTGGCCGGTGCGCGCGGCGGCGGCCGCCAGCCGCTCCTCGTAGGAGGGCTGCTCGGGGAAGGCAAGGAGGTCGCGCGAGCCGAGCGACGCGTCGAGCTCGCTGAAGCTGTTGCGGTCGAGCAGGAGCGCCAGGCGCTGGTCGGCGCCGAGACGGAAGTGGTAGCCGCAGTGCGGGCACACGAGGAGCTGGCGCGCGAGATCGGCACGGTCGATGAGCGCGTCGCATTCCGCGCAGCGCGTCCAGGGCGCCGCGCCGGCGTCGTCATCCTGCTTCGCCACCGTGCTCCGTACGCGCGCCATGCACCGCCTGCGCCATGCGGCCGAGGAACTCCGCGACCACGGCAACGACGTCGGCGCCGCCGTGCTCCTCGACGAGCTGCATCACCGCGCTCCCGACGACGACCGCGTCAGCGACCCGCGCCATCTCGGCGGCTTGCTCCGGCGTGCGGATGCCGAAGCCGACGCCGACCGGCAGATCGGTGTGCGCCTTCACGCGCTCGATCATCACCGCAACGTCGCGCGCGACCGGCGCCGCCGCGCCCGTCACGCCGGTGATCGAGACGTAGTAGACGAAGCCGCGCGCACGCGCGAGCACACGCGCGAGACGGGTGGCGTCGCTGGTCGGCGCGAGCAGGAAGACGAAGGCAAGGCCGGCGGCGTCGGCGGCGCCTTGCAGCTCGTCGGCCTCCTCGGGCGGCATGTCGACGCAGAGAAATCCGTCGGCGCCGCTCGCGGCCGCGTCGCGAGCGAGGCGCTCCGCGCCGTAGCGGAAGAACGGGTTGGCGTAGCCGAAGAGGATCACCGGCACGTCGGACGCGCGGCGGAACTGCGCGACGGTCTCGAGAATCCCCGGCAGCATCGTGCCCTTCGCGAGCGCGCGCTCCGCCGAACGTTGCAGCAGCGGCCCGTCCGCCATCGGATCGGAGAACGGCACGCCGAGCTCGATGAGATCGGCGCCGGCCGCGGTCGCGGCGCGCATCAGCTCGAGCGTCGTCGGCAGGTTCGGATCGCCCGCCATGATGAACGGCACGAAGCCGGCGGCGCCGCGCGCGCGCAAGCGCGCGAAGCTCGCATCGATGCGGCTCGTTCCCGCGGGCGCGCGCAAGCCCGCAGCGCCGCCCTCGCCGGCCCCCGCTCCGAGGGGAGGAGCGTTCACGCGATCACCCGCGCGCGCCTTCACACGCCGGACCCGTTGCCGGCGGGCGCGTGGGCGGCGAGGTACTCGGCGACGGTCTCCATGTCCTTGTCGCCACGGCCCGACAGGTTCACCACCATCACCTGCCGGCGCGACAACGTCGGCGCCAGCCGGATCGCGCTCGCGACGGCGTGCGCGCTCTCGAGCGCCGGGATGATCCCCTCGTGCTCGGCGAGCGTCCGCAGCGCCGCGACCGCCTCGTCGTCGCCCACCGCCTCGTAGCTGACGCGGCCGCTGTCGCGCAGATAGCTGTGCTCGGGGCCGACCGCCGGATAGTCGAGACCCGCCGAGATGGAGTGCGCGATCCGCACCTGCCCCGACTCGGTTTGCAGCAAGTAGGTTTTGTTGCCGTGCAGGATGCCGACCTGGCCGCCGGTAAGCGATGCCGCGTGCTCGCCGGTCTCGACGCCGTGGCCCGCCGCCTCGACGCCGATCATCTTCACCTTGCGATCTTTGAGGAACGGGTAGAAGAGGCCCATCGCGTTGCTGCCGCCGCCGACACAGGCGACGAGATAGTCCGGGAGGCGGCCGATCGCACGACGCGCTTGGCGGCGGGTCTCGATGCCGATCACCGTCTGGAAGTCGCGCACCATCATGGGATACGGATGCGGGCCCGCGACCGAGCCGATGATGTAGAAGGTGTCGGCGACGTTGGTGATCCAGTCGCGCATCGCCTCGTTGAGCGCGTCCTTGAGCGTGCGGCTGCCGGAGTCGACCGGATGGACCGTCGCACCGAGGAGCTTCATGCGGAAGACGTTCAGCGCCTGCCGCCGCACGTCCTCGCTCCCCATGTAGACCTCGCAGCGCAGGCCGAAGAGGGCCGACACGGTGGCGGTCGCCACGCCGTGCTGCCCCGCGCCGGTCTCGGCGATGATGCGCGACTTGCCCATGCGACGCGCCAGCAGGATCTGCCCGAGGGTGTTGTTGATCTTGTGCGCGCCGGTGTGACAGAGGTCCTCGCGCTTCAAGTAGATCTGCGCACCGCCGAGCGCGCGCGAGAGTCGCGTCGCGTGGTAGAGGAGCGTCGGCCGCCCGGCGTAGTCGGTCTGCAGCGCGCGCAGCTCGCGGCGGAAACGCGTGTCCTTCTTGAAGTGCGCGTACGCCTTCTCGAGCTCGAGCAGCGCCGGCATCAGCGTCTCGCTCACGTAGCGGCCGCCGTAGGGGCCGAAGTGACCGGCGGAATCAGGCAGCCTTGGCATTGGCGACGAAGCTCCGCAGCTTGTGATGGTCTTTCCGTCCCGGCTCGAGCTCGACGCCGGAACAGACGTCGACGCCGAGCGGGCGGACGCAGCGCACGACCTCGACGACGCTCTCGGCGCAGAGACCGCCGGCGATGAAGAGGCGCCGCGCCAGCGCCGCGTCGACGGGCTCGACCGACAAGGCGCGGCCGGTGCCGCCGTGCAGCAACGAATCGGCGGTGTCGGCGAGCACCCAGCCGTCCGAGTACGGCGCTGCCGCGCTCGCCAGATCCGCCAGCCGCGAGATCTTCAAGGCCTTGATCGCAGGCACGACGAAGGCGCGGCAGAACTCGGGCGGCTCGGCGCCGTGGAGCTGCAGCAGCTTGATGCCGGCGAGCGCGATCGCCTCGGCGACGGTCTCGGCGTCGGCGTCGACGAAGATGCCGACCGCCAGCACGTGACGCGGCAGGGTGCGGACGATCGGCCGCGCGTCGGCGGGCGTGATGTAGCGCGGGCTCGCCGGATAGAAGTTGAAGCCGAGGAGGTCGGCGCCGGCCTCGATCGCCGCCTGCGCGTCCTCCTGGCGGGTGATGCCGCACACCTTGACGCACAACGGCCGCCGACGCGTCGCGTCCGTCACGCCAGGAACTCCCGCAGCCGCGCGCCCGGGTCGGGTGCCGACATGAAGCTCTCGCCGATGAGGAACGCGCGCACGCCAGAGGCCTCGAAGGCCGAGAGATCCGCGGGCGACTTGAGGCCGCTCTCGATCACGACGGTGCGGTCCGGCGGCACCAACCGCAAGAGCGTGAGGCCGGTCTCGAGCGTGGTCTCGAAGGTGTCGAGGTCGCGGTTGTTGATGCCGATCACCGTCGCGTCGGAGCGCAGCGCGCGCTCGAGCTGCTCGCGTGTGTGCACCTCGACCAGCGCCGTCATGCCGAGCTCGCGTCCGAGCGCGACCAGCTCGCGCAAGATCTCGAGCCGGAGCACGGCGGCGATCAGGAGGAACGCGTCCGCGCCCGCCGCGCGGGCCTCGTAGACGTGGTACGGCTCGAAGAGGAAATCCTTCCGCAGCACCGGAATCGCGACCCGCTGGCGCACGGCGGTCAGGTGGTCGAGGCTGCCCTCGAAGAAGCGCTCGTCGGTGAGGACCGAGATCGCCGCCGCGCCCGCGTGCTCGTACCCCGCCGCAATCTCGACCGGCGCGAAGTCCTCGCGGATCCGCCCGCGCGACGGCGAGGCGCGTTTCACCTCGGCGACGATCCGCCGGCCGGGCGCCGCGAGCGCCGCGGCGAAGTCGCGACGCGGCGCATCCCAAAGCGCGCCCGTCGCGAGCTCGCGGAGCGGACGCGCCCGGCGGCGCTCGTCGAGCTCGCGAACCTTGTGATCGAGGATCTCCTGCAGGCGGCTCACGGCTCGTTGCTCGCGGCGACCAGACGCTCGAGGGCGGAGGCGGCGGCGCCGGTGTCGATCGCAGCTGCCGCGGAGGTCGCGGCGGAGCGCCAGTCGGGAGACACGCCGGCGACGACCAAGACGGCCGCGGCGTTGATCACAACCACGCTCCGGGCCGGACCATCGGCGCCGGCGAGGACGTCACGGATCACGGCCGCGCTCTCGGCGGCGTCGTGCGCGCGCGGCGGGTCGGCAGCGGGAGGGAGGCCGAAGTCATCCGGGGTGAGATGATACGTGCGAACCGCGCCGCCCGCCACTTCGCTGACCCGCGTGCGCGCCGTGGCGCTGATCTCGTCGAGGCCGTCCTCGGCGTGGACGACGAGCGCACGGCGGACGCCGAGACGCGCCAGCGCGGCGGCGACGGGCTCGGTCCACTGCGGCGCGAACACACCGACGAGCTGGGCTTCCGCGCCGGCGGGATTCGTCAGCGGCCCGAGCACATTGAGCAAGGTGCGGATGCCGATCTCGCGCCGCGGCGCCGCCGCGAAGCGCATCGCCGCGTGGTAGCGCGGCGCGAAGCAGAACCCGATGCCGGCACGGGCGAGGCAGCGGGCGACTCCTTCGGGCGGCAGGTCGATGCGGACGCCGAGCGCCTCGAGCACGTCGGCGCCGCCGACCTTCCCGGAAGACGCGCGGTTCCCGTGCTTGGCGACGACCGCGCCGGCGCCGGCGGCGACCAGCGCCGCGGCGGTCGAGATGTTGAACGTGTCGAGACCGTCGCCGCCGGTGCCGCAGGTATCGACCAGCGGCGGCACGGCCGGCACGCGGATCATGCGGGCGCGCATCGCGCGCGCGGCGCCGACCAGCTCGTCGACGGTCTCCCCTTTCATGCGCAGCGCCGTCAGCAGGCTCGCGACCTGCGCCGCGGTCGCCTCGCCGTCCATGAGCCGCTCCATGACGGCCTGCATCTCGGCCTCGCTCGCGTGCTCGCGCGCGACGGCGCGCGCGATCGCCGCGCGGATCACGCGCGGCCCGTCGTCGCAGCGGCGAGACCGTCGACGAAGTTCTTCAGCAGCTGCTTGCCCTCGACGGTGAGAATCGACTCGGGATGGAATTGCACGCCCTCGAGCGGAGCGCTCTTGTGGCGCACGCCCATGATCTCGTTCTCCGCCGTCCACGCGCAGACCTCGAGGGTCGGCGGCAGCGAGGACCGATCGATGACCAGCGAGTGGTAGCGGGTGGCGTCGAAGGGATTGCTGAGGCCGCGGAAGACGCCCTTGCCGTCGTGGTGAATCGGCGACGTCTTGCCGTGCATGATGCGGTCGGCGCGCACGATCGTGCCGCCGAGGGCGGCGCCGATCGCCTGGTGGCCGAGGCAGACGCCGAGGATCGGGATCGCGCCCGCGAAGCGCTCGATCAGGGGCACCGACACACCGGCCTGCTTCGGCGTGCGCGGCCCCGGTGACACGACGATCCCGGCCGGCCGCAGCGCGGCGATCTCGTCGAGCGTGATCGCGTCGTTGCGGCGCACCACGACGTCGGCACCGAGCTCACCCAGGTACTGCACCAGGTTGAAGGTGAACGAGTCGTAGTTGTCGATCATCAGGATCATAGTGGCCCCTCGAAGCGGGTGCCGAGCCGCTCCGCCCGCTTCAGCGCCTGCAGCATACCGCGCGCCTTGTTGACGCACTCGGCGTGCTCGCGCTCGGGATCCGAGTCGGCAACGATACCGGCGCCGGCCTGCAGATAGACGGTGCCGTTCTTGATCAGCATGGTGCGGATCGCGATGCAGGTGTCCATCGTGCCGGTCCAGCCGAAGTAGCCGACGGCGCCGCCGTAGACGCCGCGGCGCACCGGCTCGAGCTCCTCGATGATCTCCATGGCGCGGATCTTCGGCGCGCCCGAGAGCGTGCCGGCGGGGAAGGTGGCGCGGAAGGCGTCGAAGCAGTCGCGACCCTGCGCCAGACGGCCGCGCACGTTCGAGACGATGTGCATCACGTGCGAGTAGCGCTCGATGACCAGGCGCTCGGTCACCTCGACGCTGCCGACCGCGGCCACCCGGCCGACGTCGTTGCGTCCGAGGTCGAGGAGCATGATGTGCTCGGCGATCTCCTTCGGGTCGGCGAGCAGCGCGCGCTCGAGCTCGACGTCCTCGAGCTCGACGGTGCCGCGCGGCGAGGTGCCGGCGATCGGCCGCACCGTCACCTCGCCGTCTTCGACGCGGACCATCACCTCGGGCGACGCCCCGACCAGGATCTGCTCGCCGAGCTGCAGATAGAACATGTACGGCGACGGGTCCACGGTGCGGAGCGCGCGATAGACGTTGAAGGGCGCGGCGCGGAGCGGCGCCTCCATGCGTTGCGCCAGCACCACCTGGATCACGTCGCCGGCGCGGATGTACTCCTTGGCGCGCTCGACCATCGCGCCGTACTCCCCGGCGCTCAAGTTGGCGCGCACCGCGAGCGGCTCGTCGACGGCGCGGACGGCGTCGGGAAAGCAGAGCGCGTTGCCGAGGCGGCGGACGATCTCCTCGATGCGCGCGACCGCCGCGTCGTAGGCGGCGTGCGGATCGGTGTCGGGATCGCGCAGGTCGACGTTCACGACCACCTTGATCGACTGCGCGACGTTGTCGAAGACGAGCACCGTCGCGGGGACGACGAAGTAGAGCTCCGGCAGACCGAGGTCGTCGGGCAGCGTCGCCGGCAGGCGCTCGAAGGCGCGGACCGCGTCGTAGGCGATGTAGCCGACCGCACCGCCGAAGAAACGCGGCAGCTCGGGGAGCGCGACCGGACGATACGCCGCCAGGATCTCCTTCAGCGCTTCGAGCGGGTCGCGCACCTGCCAGCTGCGCGGATCGCGGCCGTGCTCGTGCAGGGTAACGGTGCCGTCGCGGCTGGTGAAGATCGCGGCGGGCTCGGTGCCGAGAAAGCTGTAGCGGGCCCACTTCTCGCCGCCCTGCACGCTCTCGAGCAGGAAGGAGTGGTCGCCGCGCGCGACCTTGAGGAATGCCGAGACCGGCGTCTCGGTGTCGGCGAGGATCTCGCGGAACACCGGCACCAGATTGCCGCGACCCGCCAGGGTGACGAAGTCGCTCGCGCTCGGCGTACAGTCGGGCATAGCGGTCAGTCGGAGGCGACGAATGCCTCCGGCACCCCCGGCTCGCGACGCAGGCGCGACACGATCTGGTTGGCGCTCTCGAGCGAGGGGTACTTGCCGACCCGCACCCGGTAGAGCGTGCCCTCGCCGCGCTGTACGCGCTGGACGTAGGCCTGGTAGCCGCGCGCCTTGAGACGCTGCGCCATCGCGTCGGCGGTGCGCGGGTCTTTGGTCGCCGTCACCTGCACGCTCCACTCGCCGCGCGCGCCGGCCTGCGGCGTCGCGCCGACGCTCACCATCGCGACCGCGATGCGCGCACGCGGCGTCGGCTCGGCGGCGGCGGGACGGGCGACCTTCTTCTCGGCGACGACGGGTTCCTTCGGGGCCGGCTCCTTGGCGCGCGCCGCTGCCACGCCGCCGGACGCCTCGGCGTCGGCCGCATCCGCGGCGTCGTCACGCGCAGCCGGCGCGGCGTGGGGGGCAGCGTCGGCGCGCTCACGCGTCTCCTCGCGAGCGGGCGGCGCGCCCGACGCCGCCTGGCCGCCGGTTCCGGCGTCGCGCGCTGCGGCTGCTCCAGGATGCGGTGGCGCGGCGACCGCGGCGTGCTGCGATCCGACGACCTTGCCCTCGGGCAAGGTCTCGTCGAAGGTCCACTTGTCCTCGGCTCCATCGTCCTCGGTCGCTGCCGCGACCGGCAGCCGCACCAGCTGCTGGGCGCCGGCATTGCCGCCGTCCATGCCGCGGCCGGCGTAGACGCCGAGCAAGAACACCACGAACAGCGTGGCCGCCGCGCTGACGATCACGCCGCCCATTTCCAACCGTGTGAGCTCGAAGCGATGACGCGGTCCCCGTTCTGCCATGATCCCCTCCCCCTCACATCGTATCGGGCGCGGCGATGCCGAGCACGGTCAGCCCGACACGGATCACTTTTTGGACGTTCGCTGCCAACAGCAATCGCGCCGCGGCGAGGCCCAGATCCTCTCCGAGGACGCGCGTCCGATTGTAGTAGCGATGGAACTCGCCCGCCAAGTCGACGAGAAAGAAGACCAGCCGGTGCGGCTCGAGCTCGAGCGCGCTTGCCTCGACGATCTCGGGAAACTGCGCCAGCCGGCGGATCAGGGCGAGCTCGTCGGCCTCCGTGAGCCGCGACGGGTCCGCGGCCGCCGCGGCGGCGCGATCGAGGCCGCGCTCGGCGGCAGTACGGAACAGGCTCGCCACCCGTGCGTGCGCGTATTGCACGTAGAAAACCGGATTCTCGGCGGTGTGCTGCTTGGCGAGATCGAGATCGAACTCGAGCTGCGCGTCCGACTTCCGCATCAAGAGAAAGAAGCGGGTCGCGTCCGGACCGACCTCGTCGACGACCTCGCGCAAGGTGACGAACTCGCCCGAGCGCTTGCCCATGCGCACCGGCGCCCCGCCGCGCGTGACGCTCACCACCTGCACCAGGACCACCTGGAGCTTGTCCGGGTCGAGGCCGAGCGCTGCGAGCGCGGCCTTCATGCGCGGCACGTGGCCGTGGTGGTCGGCGCCCCAAACGTCGATCACGCGGTCGTAGCCGCGCGCGAACTTGTCGCGATGGTACGCGACGTCGGCGGCGAAGTAGGTGTACTCGCCGCCCGACTTGACGAGCGGCCGGTCCTTGTCGTCGCCGAACGCGGTCGAGCGGAACCACCGTGCGCCCTCGGCCTCGTAGACGAAGCCGCGTTCGGCGAGCGCGGCGAGCGTCGCGTCGACCACGCCGTCCTCGCGCAGGCGGCGCTCGCTCACGAAGCGGTCGAAGCGGATCGCGAGCGCGTCGGTGTCGCTGCGGATGCCCTCGAGGAGCATCGCGCCGGCCTCGTCGCGCAGGTGGGCGCGCGCCTCGTCGGGGCTCGCATCGGCCCAGCGCGTGCCCTCGCGCGCCAGGATCGCGGCGGCGACGTCGCGGACGTACGAGCCTTGATAGCCGTTCTCGGGAAACGGCACCGCGCGGTTGCAGAGCTCGGCGTAGCGCGCGTAGGTCGAGGCGCCGAGCATCTCCATCTGGTTGCCGGCGTCGTTGACGTAGTACTCGCGCTCGACGGCGTGCCCGGTCGCGGTGAGCAGGCTCGCGATGGCGTCACCGGTGACCGCGCCGCGCGCGTGCCCGACGTGCAACGGTCCGGTCGGGTTCGCGCTCACGAACTCGATCTGCACCCGGCGGCCGGCGCCGACGTCCGAGCGCCCGAAGGTCTCGCCGGCGCGCTCGATGTCGGCGAGCTCACGCCACCAGTACGCCGGCGCGAAGCGGACGTTTATGAAGCCCGGACCCGCGATGTCGACGCTGGCGAGGATGCCGTCGCGATCGTCGAGGTGACGCACGATCGTCGCCGCGACCTCGCGCGGCGGCTTCCCTTCGGATTTCGCCAGGACGAGCGCGAGGTTCGTCGCCAGGTCGCCGTGCTCCGGCTCCTTCGGGACGCTCAGAAACAAAGGGGGGAGAGTTGTGGTCAGCAGCTCTCCCCCCTTGGTCGCGCGCTCGCATGCGTCGCGCAGCAGTGTTTCGAGAGGCTTCTTCATGCCCCTCCAACACGGGAGGCCGCTCGGGCGACACGCCACCAGAGGCGGAAGCGACGCTCTTCGGCAGGCTGACGACGCACGGGGTGCTCCTCAAAAACCAAACGAAATCAGGAATATGCGTCGTGGATATGTGCTTTCGATCGTGCAGTCAAGAACGCGCGGTGCTGACGGCTGCGACGATCGCGCGTGGCGGTCGGAAGGTATCAGAGCGTGGTCGCCGTGAGGGCGACGGCGCGTTGCACGCCGTGGCGTCGAGCCGGTAGCGCGCGACGCGACGACCGGAACGTCGTCGCGTCGCAGCGGTGAAAGGTCTCAGCCGGCGGCGCGCTTGCGCGACGGCTTGGCGGGCATGGCGGTGTCGGCCTTGCCGGCGTCGGACGCGGCTTTCGCGCGACCGCGCGCGCGCTGGCGGCCGGACTTCTTCTTCTCGCCCCCGCTCGCCTTCTCGACGTCGGCGGCGAGGGTGGTGAGCTCGATCTGTGAGATCGGCGCGGCGTCGCCGTGGCGGATGCCGATCTTGATCGTGCGGGTGTAGCCGCCCGGACGGTCTTTGAAGCGCGGCGCGATCTCGTCGAACAAGCGCTTCACCACCATGCGGCTCTGGATGTACGAGAGCGCGCGGCGGCGGGCGCCGAGGGTGCCGTTCTTGCCGAGCGTGATCATGCGCTCGGCGAGCCGGCGCACCTCTTTCGCCTTGGCGTCGGTGGTCCGGATGCGCTCGCGCTCGAGCAGCGCGGTCACCAGGTTCCGGAAGAGGGCGCGGCGGTGCGACGCCGAGCGATTGAGCTTTCGTCCCGCCTTCAGGTGACGCATCAGGCGCTTTCCTTCTCCTTCTGCAGGCGGCGGCGCTCGAGCTCCTCGCGGTTGGGGAAGCTCTCGAGACGCATGCCGAAGCCGAGACCCATCTCGTGGAGGATCTCGCGGATCTCGTTCAGGCTCTTGCGCCCGAAGTTCTTGGTCTTGAGCATCTCCTGCTCGGAGCGCTGCACCAGCTCGCCGATGAACTTGATGTCGGCGTTCTGCAGGCAGTTGGCGGAGCGGACGGAGAGCTCGAGCTCGTCGACCGGCCGAAAGAGGTTCTCGTTGACCTTGCCCTCGCTGATCTCCTCGACGGGCTCGGTGGTTTCGATCTCCTCCTCGAAGTTGATGAAGATCTCGAGCTGATCTTGCAGGATGCGGGCGGCGTGCGCGAGCGCGTCGTCGGGAC
>JBGPIT010000033.1:0-23490 GCA_041485125.1 Binatia bacterium
GAACTCGCCGCGGTCGCGGACGTACTCCATGTGGCGGTTCCCGTCCTCGTCGAACGGGTGGTAGATCGAGTCGCCGCAGCCGTCGAACTCGAGCGGCTTCAGCCGGAAGCGCGTACAGAGCTCGACGTTGAAGGCGGGCGTGGCCTTGTACCAGGCGCCGTCGAGATGAATGGACGTGTAGCCGTGCCACTTGAAGACGTCGGTCTTCATGTGCTTCCGCATCCGCTCGGTGGAGAGATGGTTGCGGACGTCGGCGAAGCCGAGTCGTGCCGGGACGCCGACGGCGCGGCAGCAGGCCGCGAGTAGCACCGCTTTCGAGACGCACCAGCCGTAGCCGAGATCGAGGGTCTTGCTGGCGCGGAGATCGTCGACGGTGACGGCGATGCGATACGCGTCGTAGCGGAAGCCGTCGCGGACCGCGTAGTAGAGCTTGACGGCGGCGTCGCGGGCGTCGAGCGCGCCGGCGGCGTGCCGGCGCGCGTAGGCGACGACGGTGGGGTGCTCGCTGTCGACGGTCTCGGTCGCTTGGAGGTACTCGCGCATCGCGTCCGTTCCCGCCGCTAGCGTTTGAACCGCAACAATAGATTCACCATCCGGAGGTGCCGCTTCTTGTACGGCGGGTAGAACATCTCGAGGCCGGGAAGGCGGGGGTTGGTGAAGACGGGACGGAGCTTGCTGAACTCGAGGAAGCCCTCGTGGCCGTGGTAGTGGCCCATGCCGCTCGCGCCAACGCCGCCGAACGGCATGTCGTGCTGCGCGACGTGGAAGACGACGTTGTTGATCGTCACCCCGCCGGAGATGGTGTTGTAGAGGATCTTCTCCTCGAGCTGCTTGTCGTTGGTGAAGAAATAGAGACCGAGCGGCCGGTCCTTCGAGTTCACGTACGTGAGCACTTCGTCGATGTTGCGATACGTGCGCACCGGGAGGAGCGGGCCGAAGATCTCGTCCTTCATGATCGTCATGTCGTCGGTGACGTCGAGGACGACGTGCGGCGGGATCTTCCGGAGCGCGTCGTTGAAGGTGGCGCCGGGAACGAGCGGCACCAGGCGGGCGCCCTTGCGCTCGGCGTCCTCGAGCGTCGCGCGCAGGCGCTTGTACGACTTCTCGTCGATGATCGAGGTGTAGCTGCGCTCGTTGATGTCGGGATAGCGCTGCGCCAGGATCCGCTTCGCCGCTTCCACGAACTGGTCGCGCTTCGCCTCCGGCACGAACAGGTAGTCGGGCGCGAGACAGGTCTGCCCGGCGTTGACGAACTTGCCGTAGAGGATGCGCTCGGTCGCCTTCTCGACGTCGTAATCGTCGCAGATGATCGTCGGCGACTTGCCGCCGAGCTCGAGCGTCACCGGCGTGAGGTTCTCGGCGGCGGCGCGCATCACCGTGCGGCCGGCATCGGCCGAGCCGGTGAAGATGATGTGATCGAAGGGGAGAGTCGTGAAATCCGCCGGACGGACACCGGGGAGGATCGCGACCAACTCTTCGGGGAAGCGCTCGCGGAACTTCTCGGCGAGGAGCCGCGCCACGTTGCTCGAGTTCGATGCCATCTTGATCATGCAGCGGTTGCCGGCCGCGAGGACGCTGGTGAGTGGGCTCACGGTGAGGAAGAGCGGGTAGTTCCACGGCGAGACCAGGCCGACGACGCCCTTCGGCTGCGGGATCACCCGGTTGTGGCCGGTCGCGAAGAGGATGGACACGTGCCGCTTCTGCGGCTTCATCCATTTCTTCAGTTGCTTCCGCGTGTGGCGGATGCCGTCGACGCAGGTGAAGAGCTCGAGCATCTTCGACTCTTCGGCGCTGCGATGGCCGAAGTCGGTGTTGATGGCGTCGGCGATTGCGTCGGCGTTGTCGAGGAGGATCCGCTCGAGCGTCTCGAGGTTCGCCTTCCGCTCCTCGAGGCTCGGATAGGGATGCCGGAGGTACGCCTCACGCTGCAGCGTGAAGATGCGCTGCGCCTCGTTCTCGAGCACGTCGAAGCGGCGGAGCTGAGCTGTCTGTGCCATGGGTCCTCCTCGCGCGGTCGGGATTGCCCGCCGGGCCCCGCTATTCTGCCGTTTTCCCGAATCGCCGCAACCGCTTTTCTCGACGTCGCGGCGTCGATGGTGAACGACGCCGGACCCGTGGTCGAAAGGGGACGTCGCCCGGCGGCTCGCGCCGCCGCGTGGTCAGCGGCTGGCGAACGTCCGCGGCAGCGGGGGCGGCTCGAGCTCGTCGGTGACGTGTGCGTCCATGGCGTCCTCGTCGATCACCACGGCGTGCCGCAGATGCGCGGGCATGGCACGGCGCCTGAGCTTCGCCACCAACGTCGTGCGCTTGAGGCCGAGCAGGCGCGACGCCTGCTCCTTGTTGCCGCGTGTCCGGTGCAACGCTTGGTCGATGAGCGCGTCCTCGAAACGATCGACGGCGGTGAAGAGGTCGATGCTGTCGGTCCCGAAGCTCGGGCGCGGCGCACGGCGCTCGGCGACGTAGGTCCGCACCTCGATGGGGAGATCGTCGACGCGGATGCGCTCGCTCTCGGCGAGCGTCACGACACGCTCGAGCACGTTCTCGAGCTCGCGGACGTTGCCGGGCCAGTCGTACTCCCAGAGAGAGACCAGCGTCTCGTCGGGGATTTCGACGTGGCGGCCGGTCTTCGCGTTGGAGCGCTTGAGGAAATCGTCGACGAGCAGCGTCACGTCGGAGCGGCGCTCGCGCAGCGGCGGCACGATGATCGGGATCACCTGCAGGCGATAGAAGAGATCGTCGCGGAAGGTGCCGCGCGTCACGTCGGTCACGAGGTCGCGGTTGGTGGCGGCGATGACGCGCACGTCGACCTTCACCAAGCGCTCCGCGCCGACCGGGCGAATCTCGTGATCTTGCAACGCGCGCAGAAGCTTCACCTGCATCGGCGCGGGCAGCTCGCCGACCTCGTCGAGGAAGATCGTGCCGCCGTCGGCCAGCTGGAAGAAGCCGGCACGCGCGTTCGACGCACCGGTGAACGCGCCGCGCTCGTGGCCGAACAGCTCCGACTCGAAGAGCTCAGGGGAAATCGCACCGCAATTGACGGGGATGAACGCGTGGTGAGCGCGCGGCGAGCCGGCGTGCAGTGCCCGCGCGACGAGCTCCTTGCCCGTGCCGCTCTCACCGAGGACGAGGACGCTCGCGTCGGTCGGTGCGACCTTGGCGATCAGCTGCACGATCTTCTGCATCAATGGATGCTGGCCGACTAGAATGGGCTGCTTCGCGGACACGATCCTCCCGTCTGCTCCCGCGCGTGCGAAATCGTTCGCGTCAGGATGGCGCGAAGACCCAGCAACAACGGTGCCTCTACAGAGCGACGCGTGACGACCATTCCCCGGTGCCGCAACCGTCAAAAAGCTGTCTTCACGTTCAGGGCTGGACGACGCGCGCGATTGTGATCAACCGCTGACGGTCGTCCGCGCGGTGTAGCGTCGCAGCAGCAGCGCGATGAACGTCGAAACCGTGGCGGCGCCGACGCCGAAGAGAAAGGGCGCAGCGCTGCCGACGCGCGCGTAGAGGACGCCGCTCCACAGCGGGCCGATGGTGCGCGCGGCGCCACCGGCGGACTGCGCGAATCCGAGGATCACGCCCTGCCGCTGCCGCCCGGCGTGCAGCGACGCGAGGCTCGCGAGGGTCGGGTTGGTGAGCCCGATGCCGAAGCCCACCAGCGCGACGCCGGTGACGAGGAGAAACGGACGGTACGCCGCCGCGATCGACGCCATCCCGGCGCCGACGCAGAGCGCGCCGAGGATCAGGATCGTCACGGCGGCGTAGCGCCGCGACAGCCGTCCGATGATGCCGCCCTGTACGACGAGCGCCATCAACCCGTAGAGGCCGAATACGTAGCCGATCTCCCGCTCGTTCCACCCGAAGCGCGCATTGGCGAGGAGCGGCAGCGCGACTTGCATGTTCGCCATGGAGAGGAAGGTGAGGAAGTACATCGCCATCACGGCGAGGATGCGGGGATCGCGGAGCGCCTGCGCGACCGAGCGTTGCTCGGAGTCGGTGGGTGCGGCATCGACGCCGACCCCGCACGTCTCCGGCATGAGCAGGTAGGCGGCGACCAAGTCGAGGAGCGCGAGGCCGGCGGCGGCAAGCGGTGGCGCGGAGGCGTGGATATGACTGAGCGCGCTGCCGAGCACCGGGCCGATGACGAGGCCGAGACCGATGCCGGCGCCGAGGCGCCCCATGCCGGCGGCACGCTCCGGCCCCTCGGTGACGTCGGCGATCGCGGCCTGGCAGGCGGCGAGGTTTCCTGCGGTCGTGCCCGCGAGAGTGCGCGACACGAAGAGCAGCGCCAGCAACTTTTGCTCGGCGGCGAAGGCGAAGATCACCATCGCGATCGCGTTGCCGGCGAGGCTGAGCAGGATCACAGGCCGGCGACCGTAGCGGTCGGAGAGCCGGCCCAGGATCGGCGTCGCCAGCATCTGCGTCAGCGAGAACGTGCCGAGGATGAGGCCGACGACCTCGGCCGAGCCGCCCATCGACTGCACGTAGAAGGGCAGCAACGGGATCACGATCCCGAAGCCGATCATGTCGAGAAAGACGGTGAGGAAGACGAAAAGGAGGACGCGCGAGGTCATCGTCGAGCGCGCCCGTTGCGCGTCGGTCATGCGCGGTCAGCCTCGCGCGCGCGCACGACGGACCGTAGTGTGCCGCCGCGACCGATCAGCGATCAGCGCGACGCTCGGCGGCGGGCGGCGTCGCGGGCGTTCCCCCCCGCAGCTGCTCGGCGAGCTGGCGCATCTCGACCCGACGCGCGAGCCTCGCACGACGCTGGCGGTTGTATCGTGCCTTGTCTCCGCTGACTCGTCCCATACGTACCTCGCGGCAAGGCAATTGCACACTCGCCTGCCGGGCGCCAGTGCCGGCGCAAAGGTCGCGGTTGCCATCCGCTCGCCGTTTGGTAGACGTGCACTGCCGGAAGATGGAAGCCTCGGACACAGTCGCCTTGGAAACCAGCCTCGCGGCGCCGCCGGCCGTCGATCTTGCCCGCATCGTCGACGCGATCGGCAGCGTTCCGCGCGTCGCCTACGAGTGCCCGCACGTCTACCCGCTCTCGACGCCCACCTTCGTGAAAACCCCCGCGCTCGAGCGGGAGCATCCGGGCGACGCAGCGTTCAAGCTCTACGTCCACGTCCCGTTCTGCAACTACGCATGCAGCTTTTGCTTTTACGCCAAGCGGGTCGGGACGCCGCGGGCGCAGATGGAGCGCTACGTGCGTGCCGTCGCGCGCGAGCTCGAGTGGATCCCGCCGGGGACGCCGCTGGCGCAGCTCTACGTCGGCGGCGGGACGCCGACCGCGCTGCCGGCCGATCTCCTCGACGAGCTCCTCGCCGCGATCGGGGCGCGAACGTCGCCGGTTGCGGACGCCTCGCTCACGGTCGAGTCTTCGCCGGAGTCGATCTCGCCGGCGCATCTCGACGTCCTCCGACGCCACGGCGTGAACCGCGTCAGCATGGGCATCGAGTCGCTCGATGCCGGCATCCTCGCCGCGATCGATCGGCGTCACGGCACGGCAGAGGCGCTCGACGCCTGCACGCTCCTGGTCGACGGCGGCTTCGTCACGAACGTCGATCTCATCTACGGCTTTCCCGGCCAGAGCGAGGACGACTTCCGCGCCGATCTCGCCGCGGCCGCGGCGCGCGGCCCGCACTCGATCTCGCTCTACAACCTGCGCCTCAACGAGCGCGCGCCGCTGGCGCGCGTCGTCGACGAGATGGACCGCCTCGACCTGCCGCGGCTGATGCGCTGGCGCACCGTCGTCAACCGCACCACCGCCGAGCTCGGCTACGCGCAGCGCCGCTGGCACATGTTCGTGCGCGACGGCGACGGCGCCTCGACGTTCGACCGCGCCCCGTGCGTCGACGGCTTCGGCGCCGGCCACCAGCTCGGCGCCGGCTTGAGCGCGCTGTCGCATCTCGGCGACACGATCTACCGCAACCACGAGGGCTTCGAGGGCTACATGCAGCGGATCGAGCGCGGCGAGAGCCCCGTCGACGGCGTGTTCACGCTCGACGACGAGCACGACCGGCAGACGCTCTTCATCGCGCGTACGCTCGGCGACGGCCGCGCGCTCGAGCGCGGGGCGTATCGCGACGCCTTCCGACACGACGTCGAGGACGACTTCGGCGCGCTCCTCGCGCGCCTCGCCGCCGCCGATCTCACCCGCGACGACGGCACGCGGATCGTGCTCTCGGAGACCGGCCGTCTGGTGTACGACCTGGTGACGCTCGCGTTCTACCCGCCGCGCGCGCGGACCTGGCTCGACGAGCGGCAGCGTCTCGCCTGATCGGCCTGGCGACTTCCTGACGGAACTTCCTGACGGAACGTCCTTGACGGGCGACCACCGTCCCGCCTACGGTTGCGCGTCCGGCACGCCCGACAAATCCAGCTCGAGGATACCCTGATGCGCCCACATCTCGCCGCGACTCTTCTACTCACAATGGCTCTCACCGCTGCCCCGGCGTTCCCGTCCGATCATGACGACACGCCGCTCTTGAAGGAGATCGCGCGCCACGACGCGCGCATCACCGATCTGCACGCGTTCACGAACGGCGACCGGTTGGTCCTAGTGCTCGCGACCGATCCCACGGTGCCGCCGTCGGTGACGACGTACCTCTATCCCGAGGATCTGCACCTCTGGATCGACGTCGACAACGACAGCGAGGTGCGCTTCGACGATCCGGCCGACGCGGCGGCCTTCGGCGGCACGATCGTCCGCCCCGAGCGCATCCGACCCGACGTCACGTTTCACGTGAGCTTCGAGAACGGCACGCCGCGGCTACGGACGAAAGGACTCTCACAGGCCGCGCGCGCGAGCCTGCGCTTCTTCGCCGGCCTGCGCGACGATCCCTTCATCCGCGGCCCGCGCATCGGTCGGAACGTCGCCGCGGTCGTGATCGATGTGCCGCTCGCGTCGGTGCTCGACCGTCAGCCGACCTTGCTGGTGTGGGCGCGCTCGCGCGTGCCGGAGATCCGCGGCCCCATCGCCGACCTCGGCGCGCGCTCGCTCCGCAGCCAATTTCCCGAGAACAACGCCCTCAACACGCTGCCGCCGCGCGAGCACCTGAAGAAGCTCGGCCTCAAACCCGACGTCGTCGTGTACGACACGTCGCGACCGGCGGCGTTTCCGAACGGCCGCGCCCTCACCGACGACGTCGTCGACCTGGTCGGCGATGCGCGCATCCTCGCCACCGACACGCCCTTCCCGTCGGCGAACGACGTCGCGTTCCTCGACGAGTTTCCGTACCTCGCGCCGCCGCATCCGCCCACGCCGTAGTGCGTCGGCGGTCAGCGGCGCTCGGGCGCTGGACGCTCTGCCTCGTCGTCGCGGTGGCGGCGGGGTGCGCGCGCGGCGCCGTGCATGCTACGCCCGACGTCGCGGCGCGGATCCGGTACTACTCGGAACGCGTGCGTGAGCACCGCCGTCTCTATCCCGCGTACGCGCACCTGGGCTCGGCGTACCTCGACCAAGCGCGCGAAACCTTGGACCCGACGGCGATCGTGAAGGCCCGCGCCGCGCTCGCGCGCTCGCTCGAGATCCAACCGAACTTCGAGGCCATGAAGGCGATGGCGGCGCTCAGCAGCTTCACGCACCGTTTCCGCGAGGGCGTCGAGTGGGGCGAGCGCGCGGCGCAGGCGTGGCCCGTCGACACGGAGGTGATCGCGCTCCGCGTCGAGGCTCACGTCGGCCTCGGCGAGCGCGAGCGGGCGACCGAGATCCTCGCCGCGGCGGAGACGCGTGGACCCGGCGCTCTTCCCGACTTTCACCTCGAGGTCGCGCGCGGACTCTGCCTCGCCGACGCCTCGCGCTTTGCGGAGGCGGTCGCGACCTTCACCCGCGCCGCCGAGATCGCACGCGTTGCCGGCGTCGAAGAGCTCGTCGCGTGGGCGAAGGTGAGCGCCGCGGGTATGTGGATCGACGCTGGCGCAGCCGAGCGAGCCGCGCCATACCTGGAGGAGGCAACGCGTCTCCGTCCGACGGACCGACGTCTCCTCATTCATCGCGCCGAGCTGCTCGTCGCGCGCGGCGAGCGCGCGGCGGCACTCGCGACGTATGAGGCGTTGCTCGCGCGCGCGAATGACCCCGAGATCAATCGCCGCATGGCGCTCCTCGCCCGCGATCTCGGCCGTACGCGCGACGCCGAGACGCACTTCGCGGCGGCGGAAGCAGGCTTCCGTCGCGTCCTCGAAGCCGGCGAGATCTACACGCTCGAGGGCTTGGCGCGCCTCTACGCAGATCACCGTGTCCGTCTCGAGGAGGCGGCGGCGTTGAGCGCCCGCAATCTCACCTACAAGCGCGACCGTGGCGCGCTCGCGACCGACGCCTACGTGCGCGCCGCGCTCGCAGCCGACCGCGCTTCGCTCGCTGCGCTCACCAGGGGTCGATGCACGGCCGCTTCTTGTCGCGACGCGGTCCCGGCGCCGGCGCGGACGCGAGCGCGGTCGCGATCCAGCGGCGCGACTCCTCGGGATCGATCACGTCGTCGATCTCGAAGTGCGAGGCGGCGCTCACCGCCTTGCCGTGGCGGTACATGCGCTCGACCATCGCGTCGTAGAGCTTGCGACGTTGCTCGGGATCGGTGAGGGCGGCGAGCTCTTTCCGAAAGCCGAGCTTCACCGCTCCTTCGAGACCCATGCCGCCGAACTCTCCCGTCGGCCAGGCGACGGTGAAGAGGCCGGCCTTGAAGCTGCCGCCCGCCATCGCCATTGCGCCGAGGCCGTAGCCCTTGCGCAGCACGATCGTGCAGAACGGGACGGTCAGGCTCGCGCCGACGACGAAGAGCCGGGCCGCATGGCGCACGAGCGCGCTCTTCTCGATCTCGGGGCCGACCATGATGCCGGGCGTGTCGCAGAGGAAGACGACCGGCACGTCGAAGGCGTCGCAGAGCTTCAGGAAGCGGGCGGCCTTGTCGGCGCCGTCGGCGTCGATCGCGCCCGCGAGGTGGGTGGGGTTGTTCGAGACGATGCCGACCGGGCGGCCCTCGATGCGCGCGAGCGCCGTCACCATGCCCGGACCGAAGCCGCGCCGAAGCTCCAGGACGGATCCATTGTCGGCGAGCGTCTCGACCACCCGCCGGACGTCGTAGACGCGCAGGCGGTTCTCCGGGATGAGCGTCCGCAATGCGCGCTGGTCGGCGCACTGCCAGTCGGTGACCGCGCCTTGGAAGTAGCCGAGGTACTGCTTCGCTGCCGCGACGGCTTCCGCCTCGCCGGCGACCGCGACGTCGACGACGCCGTTCGGCACCTGCACGCTCATCGGGCCGATCTCGGTCGGCCGGAAGACGCCGAGGCCGCCGCCCTCGACCATCGCCGGGCCGCCCATGCCGATGTTGGAGTTGGCGGTCGCGATCACGACGTCGCAGCAGCCGAGGAGGGCCGCGTTGCCGGCGAAGCAGTAGCCCGAGTTGATGCCGACGATCGGTACCAGGCCGGAGAGCCGCCCGAAGGTGTGGAAGGTCGGCACGTCGAGGCCCGCGATGCCGAGCGCGTCGGTGTCGCCGGGCCGGCCGCCGCCGCCTTCGCTGAAGAGGACGACGGGCAGGCGCTCGCGCTCGGCGATCTCGAGCATGCGGTCCTTCTTGCGGTGGTTCTGCGCGCCCTGCGTGCCGGCGAGCACCGTGTAGTCGTAAGCGAGGACGATGCAGCGCGAGCGCGTCTCGTCGAAGCGATCGCCGTTCACCCGGCCGACGCCGGCGACGAGACCGTCGGCGGGCGTGTTCTTGATGAGATCCTCGACGGAGCGGCGCTGGCGCTGCGCCGCGATGACGAGGCCGCCGTACTCGACGAACGAGCCGGAGTCGCAGAGATCGGCGACGTTCTCACGCGCGGTGCGCTGCCCTGTGTCGTGGCGTCGCGTGACGGCCTCCGGGCGGGCGTCGTCGAGACCGATCGCGTGCCGCTCGCGCGCCTCGTGCAGGTCCGGGCGGATGTGGTCGAGATCGACCTCGGCCGCGGCGGCGCCCGCGGTGCTCTCGACCTCGGCCTCCTCGACGTACGCGAGCGGATCGCCGGCGAAGACGGTGTCGCCCGGCGCGACCGCGATCGCGCGGACGACGCCGCCGCGATCGGTCGGCACGACGTGCTCCATCTTCATCGCCTCGAGGACGAGGAGCGGCGCGCCGGCGACCAGCCGGTCGCCCTCGCGCGCCTGGAGCGTCACGACTGTGCCTTGGAACGGTGCGCGTACGGCGCTGGTGCCGTCGCTCGCGACGGTGCGCGTCCCGCCGTCGCGCGCGGCACCGCGCTTGCCGTGCTCGAGGACGGCCAGGGGATCGTCCGGATCGAGCGTCGCGTCGAGACGGCCGCGCGGTGTCGGGCCGTCCGCGACGGTTTCGAAGAAGCGCCGCCGCGTGCCGTTCCGCGCCGCGGCGACCAGCTCGGCGGCGTGCTCCTCGACGAAGCGCGTGTCGACGTCGGCCGCCGCGACCGCCGGGTGCGCCATGAGCGCGGCGAGAAAGTCGCGATTTGTCGGCACGCCCTCGATCTTCAGCTCGGAGAGCACGCGCGCCGCGCGCCCGACCAGCGCGGCGAAGTCGCGCGCGGGTGAATGCACGATGAGCTTCGCCAAGAGCGAGTCGAAGCGCGGGTTCATGGTGTAGCCCGCGTACGCGAGCGACTCGACGCGGACGCCGCGGCCGCTCGGCGGCTCGAAGGCGGTGAGCGTGCCGCCCGCCGGCAGCGCGCCGCCGTCCGCCTGCATCGTCTCGGCGTTGATGCGGAGCTCGATCGCGTGGCCGCGCGGCGGCGGGACGTCGCGCTGGAGCAAACCGAGGTCGGCGAGCGACGCGCCCGCCGCGAGCCGCAGCTGCGTCGCGACCAGGTCGATGCCGGTCACCTCCTCGGTCACCGTGTGCTCGACCTGCAAGCGCGGGTTCGCCTCGATGAAGAACAGGTCGGCGCCGCCGCCGGGAGCCGCCGACGCGTCGACGAGAAACTCGAACGTCCCGATGCCGTCGTAGCGCAGCTCTTCAGCGAGACGGACCGCCGCCGCCGTGAGACGATCGCGGACGCCACGCTCGAGCGTCGGGCTCGGCGCGATCTCGACGAGCTTCTGGTGCCGGCGCTGGAGCGTACATTCGCGTTCCCAGAGATGGCTGACGTTGCCGGCGCGGTCGCCGGCGATCTGCACCTCGAGGTGGCGCGCACGCGGCAGGAAGCGCTCGACGTAGAGATCGCCGCGGCCGAATGCCGCCTCCGCCTCGGAACGGCAGCGCGCGTAGGCGTCGTCGAGCGCGCCGGGATCGCGGACGAGGCGCATGCCGCGACCGCCGCCGCCCGCGACCGCCTTGAGGAGGATAGCCGACCCGGACGCGAGACCTGCCAAGAACGCGCGCGCCTCGTCGAGGCTCGTCGCGCGCGTGGTGCCGGGCAGGGTCGGTACGCTGCACGCCGCCGCGAGGGCGCGGGCGCGGCCCTTGTCGCCGAGCGTCTCGAGCACCTCGACGCGCGGGCCGACGAACGTGAGCCCTGCCTCGCCGCAGCGGCGCGCGAAGGCCGCGTCCTCGGCGAGGAAGCCGTAGCCGGGATGGATCGCGTCGCAGCCGGTCTCGCGCGCGACCGCGATGATCGCTTCGACGTCGAGATACGCCGCGACGCCGCTACCCTGGAGCGCGCGCGCCTCGTCGGCTTTGCGGGTGTGGAGGCACGTCGCGTCGTCCTGCGAGTAGACCGCGACCGTGCGCAGCCCGAGATCCGCCGCCGCCCGCGCGATGCGGATCGCGATCTCACCTCGATTTGCGATGAGGAGGCTGTTCAATCCTGCGCGACCTTGTGATCCTGAGCGGCGGGCGTCGGAGCTTGCGGAGCCACCGATGCGCCCGGGAGCTACTAGCGCGGACGGTTTTCCGATGAAAGCCGGCGATTTCCCTTGACCGGCGACCGCCGGCGATGCGACTGCTCCGCTCATGACGTACCTGCCGACGCGGATCCTGGCTCAGATCGCCGCGCTCGCCGTCGTCAGCCTCGTCGGGAGCGCGGCGTTTGCGCAAACGACGGATCAACCCCTCGCGGGCACGAAGATCGTCGTCAAACGGGCAAGCTCGGGCAAGGAGACCCTGAACGTCGTCTTGAAGGATCCCGCCCTGCTTTTTCCATTGTTCGACGAGCTCGGTGATCCGACGATCTCCGGGCTCACCATCGAGCTGTTCGGCGCCGGTGGTGAGCGCGCCACGCTCGCCGTGCCCGCTGGGATCGGCAAGCCCGGATGGAAGCGCGTCGGAGGTAACCTGAATCGCTACGTCTTCAAGAATCCCGAAGCGCCCGGAGGCGTCAGCGAGGTGGCGACGATCGTCATTCGTCAGGGGCGCGGGCTGCAGTTGAAGGCGAAGCGCACGGGGCTGACGCTCGCGGGCCCGCAGGGCTCCGTCGGCGTCCGCGTGACGACCGGTGAGCTGCGCAACTGCGCGCTCTTCGGCGCGGCGACGATCAGCACGGACGAGGGAGGGCGCTTCATCGCGAAGGACGCGCCGGCCTCGGCGCTGACGAGCTGCGCGACGGGGAGCTTGGGCGGCGTCGTTCAGTGCGGTGACGGAGTCGTCGATGCGCCGTCCGAAGAATGCGACGGTCCGGGCTCGTGCTCGACTGTGTTCGGCAACATCGATTGCATGCCGCCCGGCGTTCCGGGCGAGTGCACCTGCTGCGGCGGCCAGTGCGGCGACGTCGCCGGCTGCTGCGGGCCTGGGATCCGCCCCGTGCCGGCGCCCGGCCCATGCAACGAGAGCTGCATCTCGACGTCGTGCGAATCGCCGTGGACGTGCAGCCCCGGCTACGATTGCGTCGGCGGCGGCTGCTGCGGCACCGCCGGCGCTTTCTGCGTGAACACGCTCTTCAACATCACGATGCCCTGCTGCGCGGGCAAGGTGTGCGGCCGCTTCGTCGGGCAGTTCTTCGGCGCCTGCTGCGTCCCGAACGGTGGTGCGTGCGCGACGAACACCGACTGCTGCTCGAACGTGTGCGGCGTCGGCGGGACCTGCGACCCGCCCTGAGCGCGGCGACCCGACGGGCGCGCCGGGTGGGGCGCAATCGCGGTCGCCGCACCCGGAGTCTTTACCGCCGATGTAAAGAGCAATATCCTTTACCCGGTGAAGAGTCGCATCTCGTCGAAGGGGCAGGTGACCGTGCCGGCAGCGGTTCGCGACCAGCTCGGCCTCGTGACGGGGACGGCGGTCGAGTTCTTGGTGCGCGAAGGGGAGGTGGTGATGCGCAAGCGTCGCACGGCGGACCCCGTCGACGCGGTCTTCGGACGTCTGAAGCTCGGGGCTCCGGTCGACGTCTTGATCGACGCGATGCGAGGACCGCGACCGAAACCGCAACGGTTGACGTCGCGTCGTAAGAAGCGATGAAGACCGCGGTCGATACGTCGGTCCTTCTCGACGTGCTCGGCGCCGATCCGGAGCACGGCGAGCCATCCCGTGAAGCGCTGCGCGCCGCGTATCACGGTGGTGCGCTCCTGGTGTGCGAGGTCGTCTGGGCCGAAGTCCGCGCGCACTTCGACGACGAGACACGTTTTCACGACGTGACCACGCAGCTCGCTCTTCGCTTCGACGCGCTGTCGGCGGACGCGGCGGTGCTGGCGGGAGAGATCTGGCGATCGTACCGGGTGCGCGCGAAGGCACCGCGACCGCGCGTCGTCGCCGACTTCCTCGTCGGGGCGCACGCGCGCATGCAGGCGGATGCGCTCTTGACCCGCGATCGCGGATTTTACCGGGACTATTTCTCCGCGCTCACGATCATCGACCCGACGCGACGCCGGCGCTGAGCGGCGGCGGGAAGCGGAACGCCGCGCGCGTCAGCCGGCGATGCTGCGGAGACGATTCGTCAAGCGCTCGATGCCGCTGCCCGCGAACTCCTTGCGGCGCTCGCCGGCGGTGTAGAGGACGTTGTACGGCAGCGAGTCGACGTCCGCGAGCCAGGGGTTCTCGCGCTTGAAGTCGGCGAGACCGCCTTGGTCGAGCAGGACCTTCCCGAAGCGGACGTCGCGGAACTCCTGATCGTTCTCGAGGAAGTCGCTGAGCTCGGCGGTCCACTGCGCACACGCCGGGCAATCGCTCTTGCCGAGCATGAGGACCGCGCGGGGCGCGGCGAGGAAGTCGCGCCAGGTGGCGCGATCGAGGATCTCGAGTCGGCTCATGATCGGGTCCTCACGAAGATCGCTCGGCGGCAGGCGCGCGACGTTTCTCCGCGCGCCGCCGCCGAGCCATGGCGTCAACCGACGAAGCTCTGGCCTTTCTTCCAGTCGGCGCCGCAGAGACCGCCGCTCTGGAGCGCCTGCACGGTGCGGAGCACCTCGCTCGGGCTCCGTCCGACGCTCAAGTCGTTCACCGTGACCGAGCGCACGATGCCCTTGTCGTCGACGATCACGGTGGCGCGATAGGCGATGCCGGCATCCTCCTTCAGCACGCCGAAGGCACGGCTCACGGCGTGGTTGGTGTCGGCGATCACCGGATGGGTGACCTGCTGCGGAAAGATCTTGCGATCGGCGAACCAGGCTTTGTGGCTGAAGAACGAATCGGTGCTGACGCCGATCAGCTCGATGCCGTCGTCCTTGAAGTCGCCGCTTTTCTCTTGAAAACCTTTGATCTCGGTCGGGCACACGAACGTGAAGTCGAGCGGGTACCAGTACAGCACGTGCCACTTACCGGCGTAGTCCTTGCTGCTGATGCTCTTCTGCTCCCCGTTCACGTACGCGATCGCGCTCCACTCGGGCGCTTTTTGGCCGATCATGCTCATCGTCTCTTCCTCCTCGAACCCGTTCGACTATAGCGAAGCACCGACGCGAGCAACCGCCCTCACGAGCGGATGGCGCTCGAGTCGCACGCCGCCGAGGAAGACGTCGCGGATGCGGTGGACGGCGTCGATGTCTCGCGTCGGATCGCCGTCGACGAGGAGCAAGTCCGCGGCCTTGCCTTCGCGGACGCTGCCGAACGGCGGGTCGTCGCTCTGGGCGAGGAAACGCGCGGCGTCGCCGGTGGCGGCACGCAGTGCCTCGGCGGGGCTGAGCCCGCACTCGACCAGACGGCTGAGCTCGCGGTGCAGGCCGGGACCGGGGAAGACGCCGCTCTGCGTGTCGGAGCCGGCGAGGATCGTGACGCCGGCAGCGTGCACACGGTGCACGTTGTCACAGCGCGCTTCACGTGTGGTCGTGAGCAGACGGAAGAAGTCGACGAAGCCGGGTGGCGGCGCGGCGTTCGGCGGCACGGGCGCGAACGAGTCGAGCACGGCGGCGTCGACGATCTCGCGCTCGAGCTGCGTCGCCTGCCGCTTGCCCTCGAAGATGTCGGCGTAGCTGTCGAAGACCGTCACCGTCGCGACGTAGGGGATGTGCGGCGCGACGAAGCGGGCGACGAGCTCGTCCGGGATGCGCTCCTTGTAGACGCCGTGCATCCAGGCGGCGACGCCGGCGTCCGATGCTGCCAGCGCGTCGGCGGTGGTGCCGATGTGCGCGACGGTGCGGAGACCGCGCGCCCGCGCCTCGTCGACGATCGCGCGCAGCGGACCGTCGGCGAGGATCGGGCCGCCGAGCGGCACGGCGTCGACGGCGATCTTCACCGCGTCCGGCTTGAGCGCGGCGAGCGCCTCGACCTCGCGCCGCGCGTCCTCGGCGGTCGCGATCTGCCGGCTGAAGCGCGGCACGACGTACCAGCGCAGGTACCACGGCACGAGCGCCTGGAGCACGGCGACGGGATGGCCGCCGGGGGTCGTGAACATCGGTCCGGTCGCGAAGATGCGTGGGCCGAGCAGCGTGCCGGCAGCGACGTCGTCACGCCGTTGGAACGCCAGCGTCGCGAGGTCGGCGGGATCGAAGACGGTCGTGACCCCACAGTACAGATAGCCCTGCATGTTGCGCGGGGCATCGGGCTGGCCCGCCATCCACGCCGGCTCGGAGGTGTTGTCGACGTGCCCGTGCACGTCGATCAGGCCCGGCAGCACGGTCGCGCCGGCGCCGTCGATCCGTTGCGCGGCTTCGGCGGATGCGAGCGTTCCCGCCGCGGCGATGCGCGCGATGCGCCCGTTCTCGATGAGCACGTCGCGCGCCGGTGTCGTCGTCGCGCCGACGCCGTCGAAGACCGCGACGTTCGTGATCACCGTGCTGCCGCCGGCGGCCGGCCGTGTCACCAGCGGCGGGCGCGGCTTCGCGCAGCAGGCCAGGCACACGAGCGCGAAAGCGAGGATCGCGCGCGGCCGTCGCTCGGGCATGGCGCCGCTATAGAGCGTGACGGTCGTCGCTGTCGAGCCGCGCCCGGGGTCGGGTCTCGATCGGGCCGCGCGTCCCCGGATGGGTTCCGCGCGACTGTGGACGGTCGACGTGACGCCGCTCCTGGCGCAGGTCACGGCGCCGACGCTCATCCTGCACCGCCGTGATCTCGCCGAGCCGCCGGTCGAGAGCGCGGGGAGGTGACGCTGCGCGGCTTTGCGGCGCGCGTTCGTGTGTGCGAGCTTTCCGCGACCGGGAAGGAGAGATCCTCGATGACGAGTACCCCCGCCGCGCCCGAGATCGAGGCGCAGACGGTCGACGTCGATGGCGCGCCGGTGGCGCTGCGCCGCAAGGGCAGGGGACGTCCCGTCCTCTTCCTCCACGGGGCGGGGTTCACCGGGCGTTGGCTGCGGTTCCACGAGGCGCTAGCCCGCGGCGCCGACGTGATCGCGCCCGAGCATCCCGGCTTCGGCGCGACCCCGGCGCAGGAGTGGATCGAGGACTTCGACGACCTCGTGCTGCACTACGACGCGCTTCGCCGCGAGCTCCGCATCCACGAGCCCTTCGATCTCGTCGGCTACTCGCTTGGCGGCTGGATCGCGGCGCGCTACGCGACCTGGTTCCCGGAGCAGCTCCGGTCGCTGACGTTGATCGTGCCCGCCGGGATGCCGATCCCCGGGAAGCCGCCCGTCGCGGATATCTTCATGATGGCGCCCGAGCAGCTCTTCGCGACGCTCTTCAACGACTTCACGAATGCCGGCGAGGTCTTCATGGACATCAACGACATCGACGTCGCGGTGCACGCCTTCGAGGAGGCGTCGGCGGTTGCGGCGCTGGTGTGGGAGCGCCGGTCCGACCGCAAGCTCGTGCGCCGTCTCGCGCGGGTGACGTGCCCCGCGCTCGTCGTCGGTGCCGAGAACGACAAGCTGGTGCCGAACGAGGCCGCCGACCGCTACGCCGAGCTCCTCCCGAACGCGCGTGTGAAGCGCATTCCCGGCACCGGCCACGCGATCGCGATCGAGCAGCCCGAAGCGCTCGCGAAGACGATTCTCGATTTCCAGGAGGCGATTAGATGAGCCGCTCGCTGCAGTTCTTCCACTTCGGCTTGATGCCGTATCCGTACATCCCCCCCGCCGAGGAGATCGAGTCGACCTGGGTGACGCTCTCGAACAAGTACTACGACCCGGTGATCGGCCATCGCCTCTACAACGAGTACCTCGACCAGGCCGTCCTCGCGGAGAAGCTCGGGTTCGACGGCACCTGCGTGAACGAGCACCACCAGAACGCGTACGGCACGATGCCGGACCCGAACGTGATGGCGTCGCACATCGTCGCGCGGACAAAAGACCTCCGGATCGGCGTGATCGGCAACGCGCTGCCGCTGCACGGCAATCCGCTGCGCGTTGCCGAGGCGATCGCGATGCTCGACGTGATCTCCGGCGGTCGCATCATCTCCGGCTTCGTGCGCGGCACCGGCATGGAGTACCACTCGATGCGCTCGAACCCGGCGACGTCGCGCGAGCGCTTCTGGGAGGCGCACGACCTCATCATCAAGGCGTGGACCGAGGACGGGCCGTTCGATTGGCAGAGCAAGCACTTCGACATCCCGTACGTGAACACCTGGCCGCGCCCGTTTCAGAAGCCGCACCCGCCAATCTGGCTGCCGGGCCAGGGCTCGATGGAGACGATCCGCGAGGCGGCGAAGCGCCGCTACCCCTTCATGATGGTGTTCGCGCCGCTCGCGTTCACCAAGGTGAACTACGACATGTACCGGCGCGCCGCGAACGAGTTCGGCTACGAGCCCGCGCCCGAGCAGCTCGCGTTCTGCGTCGGCACCTACGTCGCCGAGACCGACGAGAAAGCGCACCAGGAGGCCAAGGAGCACATCATGTGGCTCTTCCACACCGGCCTGAAGGTGCCCGATCAATTCTTCATGCCGCCGGGCTACACCAGCGGGAAGTCGCTGCGCGGCATGCTGATGGGCCGCGACAAGTACAACATCAAGCCGTTCTGGGAGCTCACCTACGAGGAGCTGATCGATCAGCAGTACGTGATCGTCGGCTCGCCCGACACCGTCGCCGAGAAGCTCGCGATCTACACCGACCAGCTCGGCGCCGGCATCCACGTCGCCGGCGGCATGCAGGTGGGCACGATGCCGAACTGGAAGGTCGTGAAGAACATGACGCTCTTCGCCGAGGAGGTCATGCCGCACTTTCGTCCACCGGGGAACCTGCCGGCGTGGAAGCGCGGCGTGCCGATGCCGGGTGCACCGGGGTCGTTTGAGCGGCAACACGCGGCGTCGTAGTCGGCGCGCCGCTCGTGGGCTCGACCGCCGGGAGAGCTCACTCGGGGTAAAAGACCCGCAGGCCGAAGGTGTAGACCAACACATCCATGTCGAGCTTGTGGCGACCGGTGAGCGTCCCGATCTCCGAGTCGGCGCCGAAGATGTACTTGAGCTCCACGCCGAGCGTGACGTTGTTCATGATGAAGTATTCGAGCCCGCCGCCGCCGGTTCCGACCGGCACTTGGTCGTTGCCGAAGAAGACCGGCGAGTCCGAATCCTTCTGCTCGACCTCGGTGAAGCGGAAGCCGCCGCCGGCGATGAGATAGGGCGTGAGCCGGTCGTTCAGGATCGGATACCGCCAGCGGATCTGCCCGAGGAGCGTCCACCACGGGTAGAAGGCGGTCCGGCCGCCAGTCGACGCGAGGACGAGGCCCTGCTTCGAGCGCTCGCCCGCGACCTCGAACCCCCAGTGTTTGTCCCAGTTGAAACCGAGGACGGCGCCGCCGAGCGTCTCCGAGTTCTTCTCGAGGTGGATCTCGGAGTCGCTCTTCGTGTCCTTGAAGATCGGGAAGCCGCCGACGCGCAGGCCGAGATAGCCGCGGAGCCCGTCCCCGTCGTAGGCCCAGGACGGTGGCGCCGACCTTCCGACGGCCGACAGCACGATCAACCCGATCAGCAACCACCGAACGCATGAACGCATAGTTCCTCCACCGTTGCGGAGCCGTTTGGGGCGCGCTCCATAACGCGCCAACGACGCGAGCACAACCGCGCGCGGACCGGACCGCCTTGCCTGCGAGGGCGCACGCGATGACGACGAGGAGCCTCCTTCGGTCGTGACGAGTAGCGTTCACCGCCCGTCGCGACGTGTGGTACGGTCGCTTCGCATGTCCGCACCGAAGCGCAAGGCCACGTACGACGACTTGCTCCGCGTGCCGGATACGATGGTCGCCGAGATCGTCGACGGCGAGCTGTACACGTCTCCTCGTCCTGCGACACCCCATGCGCGTGCGGAGGTAGCGATTGCCCGCGCCCTCGCGGCCTTCGACGACGATCCCTCGCGGCCGGGAGCGCTCGGCGGCTGGTGGATCCTGATCGAGCCGGAGCTCCACTTCGGCGACGACGTCCTCGTCCCGGATCTCGCGGGCTGGCGCCGTTCGCGGATGCCGACGATCCCGAACGCGCCCGCGATCATGCTCGCGCCAGACTGGGTGTGCGAGGTCGTCTCACCACGGACCGGCGCCCTCGATCGCAAACGGAAGATGCCGGTTTACGCGCGCGAGGGCGTCGAGCACATCTGGCTGGTCGATCCGCTCGCCCGCACGCTGGAGGCCTACCAGTTGGACGCGGGACGGTGGGTTCTCGGCGACGTACATGGAGACGCTGCGCGCGTCCGGGTTCCGCCGTTCGAGGCGCTCGAGATGGAGCTCGCTCGCTGGTGGCTCGAGCCCGCCGCCGCGACGCCCGCCGCCTGAGCACGCTCTGTCGACGACAGCTGCCGGAGTCGCCTAGAGACCGCGACGCCCCGCCCGTGAAGGGATGACTGTCCCGCGTCCGAGTCTCTTCGACGTCAGCGCGCGTCATCGTCATCCATCGGGTAGTCTGCCGCCGCGTCGTTGCCGCGCGGCGGCGGGAGGTCGACCGTGATCGTGGTTCCCTCGCCGGGCGCGCTGTCGAGACGCAGCGTTCCTCCGAGAAGGGCCGTGTAGCGCCGCACGATGCCGAGGCCGAGGCCGACCCCTTCGTAACGCCGCGTGGACGAGCCGTCGAGCTGGCGGAAGTCGTCGAAGACGAGCGTGCGCGACTCGGCGGGAAGCCCAATGCCGGTGTCGCTCACGGTGAGCACGATGCCCATCTGATCGCGTGTCGCGAACGCCACCCGGACGCCGCCGTCGTGAGTGAACTTGATCGCGTTGCTCACGAGATGGTACGCGATCGTCCGCAGCTTCTCCCGATCGCTCACCACCACGCACGGCTCGGCCGGGATCTCCCACGTGAGCCGAAGCGTTTTGTCGTCGTTCAGCAACTCGGCTTCGTGGCGGAGCTCCCTGGCGAGCGCGGGTAGGCTGACCCGCGAGAGCGAGATGCCGACCGTCCCGCTGCGGAGCTGCTGCACGGCCAACAGCGATTGCACCAGCTCGTGCAGGCGCCGCGACTGCGTGGACACGCCGTTGAGCATCGCGCGGGCCGAGTCGCCGATGTCGGGGGGCAGCTCGTCCGGCAGCAGCTCGAGATACCCCAGGATGGCATTGAGGGGCGTTCGCAGCTCGTGCGAAACATTCGCGACGATCTCGCGCTTCACGCGCTCGCCCTCTTCGCTCTTGAGATAGAGCGCTTCGGTTTCCGCTGCCTGCGCCGCGACCATCGCGGTCCGAGCCGCGACCTTCTCCTCGAGATCGAGAGCGTGTGCCGCGAGACGCTGCCGCGCCGCCTCGAGCTCGCGCTCGAGCTCGACGCGCTCGAGCACCCGCTCGACGGTGAGGCGGAGCGCCGGCGCGGAATCGACCGATTTCGGCACGTAATCGTACGCTCCGGCGCGCAGCGTCTCGACCGCGGTTGCCAGATCGCCCTGGCCGGTCAGCATGACGACTGGAGGATGCGCACGGTCCCCGAGCGCCCGCAGGATCTCGAGGCCGGTGCAGCCGGGCAGATTGAAATCGAGCAGCAGCAGGTCGAACTTTTCGGCCGCGAGACGCGTCTCCGCCTCCGTCCAGCTTCCGACGGCGACGACCTCGGCCGGGCCGGGGGGAACGCTGAGGCCGGCGAGCGCGCGCCGGGCAAGCTCGCGGTCGGCGTCGTTGTCTTCGATCAGGAGGATGCGAATTCCCGTCATGCACACCTGTCGAATCGCGCTCGTCGCTCGGCGAGCGTGATCACGTCGTCGCTCTCGGCGGGATCAGTGAGGCGCGGCCGTCGCCGTGCGCTCGGAGAGGCTGTCTCGAATCGCGTCTAGCAGCGTGTCGGCGTCCAAGGGCTTACCGAAACAGCGCCTCACACCGCCCCCCGCGGCAGTCGGCATGAGCGGAGCGTTGAATGCGGACACGACGAAGATCGGTACGGCAG
The DNA here is from genome assembly GCA_041485125.1 of Binatia bacterium. Classification (GTDB taxonomy): domain Bacteria; phylum Desulfobacterota; class Binatia; order UTPRO1; family UTPRO1; genus JBGPIT01. The sequence continues at coordinate 21,537 of JBGPIT010000033.1, forward strand.
AGAGATCGGGATCACCGTCCTCGAGGAGCTCGAGAACCTCGAAGCCGCTCATGACCGGCATCATGAGATCGAGCAGCATCAGATCGGGCTTGCGCTCACTGCGGACGATGTCGAGGGCGACAGCGCCGTTTTCGGCGAGGCGGACCGTGTATCCTTCCCCTTCGAGCAGGGCCTCCAATGCCTCGCGAATCCCGACGTCATCGTCGACGACGAGGATCTCGCCTAAGGTGATTTGCGTAGTTCCGTCGAGATGCGTGCTCACGGCCGATCGATTCTCCTGGGTCATTTTCAGCCTTGGCAGCTCGACCGACAAGGACCAATCATGACTTTCGAGAGGCCGGATTTGCGTGCCCTTGCTCGTTCTCGTCATCGAAGACTCGCCGACGGACGCCCTGTTGCTCGAACGTGAGCTCCGCCGCGGCGGCTACGATCCCGTCGTCGAGCGGGTCGAGACCCGTGCGGCGCTTACCGCTGCGCTCCCACGTCGACCCTGGGACGTCGTGATCTCGGACTACTCCCTCCCGGGATGGAGCGGCACGGACGCGCTCGTGATCGTCAAGGAATCCAGCGCGGACCTGCCGTTCATCCTCGTCTCGGGAATGATCGGCGAGGAGATCGCGGTGCAGGCGATCAAGGCGGGCGCCAACGACTACCTCTTGAAGGATCGTCTCGCCCGCTTGCCGGCGGCCATTGCCCGCGCGTTGGAAGAGGCGGAGCTTCGTCGCGACCGCCGTCGCTCGCGAGCCGCGCTTGCGTTTCTCGCCCGGGCGAGTGCTCGACTCTTCGAGTCGCTGAATGAGGTCGCGGTCGCGGAAACGCTCGTCGCTCTCGCCGTTCCGTTGCTGGGAGACTACGCCGTCGTCGATCTCGTCGCCGATCCGGGCACGCTTCGGAGAGTCGCGATCAGCGCGCCGTCGGCTGCGACGGATGAGGCGGCGCGCACCGCGATGGATGACGGGGTTGCGCTCGATGCGAGTACGAATCGGCTTGCGCACGAAGCGCTGCACCGTCTCGAGCTCGTGCTCGAGGAAGGCATCGGCGTGAGCGGACGTCCGGGTCTTTCCCTGTTGGCGCTGCCGCTCGCGGCACGGAGCGACGCGCTCGGCGTGCTGACGCTCGCCGTCAGCTCACCGCCGCGCTCGTTCGTCGCGGCGGACGTCGCGCTCGCGGAGGAGCTTGCCGGGCGAGCGAACGTCGCTTTCGACAACGCGCGGCTCTATCGCGAGGCACAGGAGGCGATTGCGGCGCGCGAGGATTTTCTTCTTCTCGCCTCGCACGAATTGAAGACGCCGCTCACGCCGCTCTTGCTCCAGGTGCAGGCACTCCTGCACGCCTCGTCCACGGCAACGCCAGCGTCGGCTCCGCCGACCCTTCGCAAAGGACTCGACGCCACCCTTCGCCACGTGCAGCGGCTCGGACGTCTCGTCGATCAGCTCCTCGACGTGTCGAGCCTCGGCGCGGATCGATTGGAGCTCACCCGCGAGCGTCTCGACCTCGCGGCGTTCGCGGGCGAGGTCGCGCAGGGCTTTACGCCGCAAGCCGCCGATGCCGGCTGCCCTCTCGTCGTCGAGACCCGAGGCCCGGTGTGGGGTCATTGGGACCGGACGCGCATCGGCCAAGTGCTGGGGAATCTCTTGAACAACGCCTTCAAGTTCGGCGCCGGCAAGCCGGTCGAGCTCCTCGTCGAGCAACAGGGGAAGAACGCGCGCGTTCAAGTCCGCGACGGTGGCCAGGGGATCTCGTCCGCCGATCGGGCGCGGATCTTCGCGCGCTTCGAGCGCGCGGTCTCCGTCCGCCGCTACGGCGGCTTCGGCCTCGGTCTCTGGGTGGCACGCCAGGTCGTCGAAGCGCACGGCGGCACGATCGAGGTCGCGAGTGAGCCCAACGAAGGTGCGACGTTCATCGTCGAGTTGCCCGCCGAGTAGCGCGCCGACCGACCAGTAACGCTGACGTC
>JBGPIT010000034.1:0-23317 GCA_041485125.1 Binatia bacterium
CACGCCGTCGGCCTCGCGCGAGAGCACGACCGCGTCGGTGACCGGCAGGACCGGCGGCGAGTCGATGACCAGGAAGTCGTAGTGATCGCGCAGCGCCTCGAGCGTGTCGCGCATGCGGGCCGAGCCGACGAGCTCGGCCGGATTGGGCGGCGTCGGCCCCGCGGGGATGAACGACAGCTTCGGCGAGGTGAAGACGTGGGTCACGCTCTTCAGATCCGCCTGACCGGCGAGGTAGCTCGAGAGCCCGCGGTCGTTCCGCACGCCGAGCGCGCGGTGGCAGGCGGGCTTGCGGAGATCGACGTCGATGAGGAGGACGCGCGAGCCCGACTCGGCGAGCGCGCTCGCGAGGTTCAGCGAGCTCACGGTCTTGCCCTCGCTGGCGCCGGCGCTGGTGACGAGGATCACCTTCGGCGGCGCGTCCGGGGTCGAGAAGAGGACGGCGGTGCGGAGCGCCCGGAATGCCTCCGCGACCGGCGAGAGCGGCTCGTTCACCACGACGAGGTCACGGCTGAAGCCGTTCTGCGTCGGCGGCGGCATGCGGCCCTCCTTGCGGAGCGCGATCTTGCCGTTGCCGTCGGCGTGATCGGCGATCGCCCGCATCGCCGGCGAGCGGCGCGCGAGCGCGAAGTTCGGAATCGTCGCGAGCGCGGGGAGCTGCAGCAGGCCCTCGACCTCCTCGCTGCTCTTCACGCTGTTGTCGAAGTGCTCGCTCACGAAGGTCGCGCCGAGGCCGAAGACGAGCCCGGCGATCACACCGAGCATCAGGTTCATCGGCACGTTCGGCTTGCTCGGCTTCTTCGGCACCTCGGCGCGCTCGATGACGCGGATGTTCGACGCGACGAGCGCCGAGTTCACCGCGGTCTCCATCTGCTGCTTCAGCAAGGTCTGGTGCAGCTGGGCCGTGGTGTCGACGTCGTTCTTCAAGAGATCGTAGCGGGCGCCGAGGTCGCGCAGCCCGATCGCGGACTCCTCGAGGTGCCCGAGCTTCTTCCTCAGCGCCTCCTCGCGGCCTTTGGCGGCGTCGAAGCGGGCACGCACGGCGTCGACCTCGTGGCCGACCTCGGCCGTGAGTTGGCGCGCGAGCTCGCCCTCTTGCTCGCCGATTTCGATCATCTGCGGATGGTTCGGTCCGAGGCGGTTGCCGAGCCCGGCGCGCTGCGCCTTCAGATCGAGCAGCGCGAGGTGGAGCTTCTGGACGCCCGGCTTGTCGAGGAAGTACGACTGCGCGTCGGCCTTGGGCTCGGTGAGGAAGCCGAAGCGGCTCTCGAGCGTGACCCGGTTGCCCTCGGCCTTGGTGAGCAGGCTCGTCAGCTCGGAGATCTTCTGGCCGACGAGCTTCTGCTCCTGATTGACGGCGACGTTCGGGTGTTCGGTGCCGAACCGGCGGAGCGCCGCCTCGGCGTTCTCGACCTTCTCGCGTGACTCGCGCAGCTGCTGGCCGAGGAAGTCCTTGGCGGTGACGTCGGTGGCGAGCCGCGCCTCGTCGTTCGCCTCCATGTATGCCTGGGTGTGCGCCGCGGTGAGGAACGCCGCGAGCGAGGGATTCGGCGTCGTGAAGCGCACCTCGATGAGATCGGTGCCGCGCACGTCGGTGACGGCGAGGTACGCCATGTAGCGGTCGAGCAGGCCGGGATCGATGTCGCCCGAGATCTCCCCGTGCCGTTCGGGCATCGACGGGGCGTTGCGTTCCCAGCCGCGCGGGCGGAGTGAGGTGAGCAAACCGGCGCCGACCGAGAAGAGACCGCCGCGCTCCGCCCCTGGATGGAGGAACGCCTCGTTCTGCGCCAGGCGCTGGCCGCGGATCACGCGCTCGGCGAGGTCACGGCTCTTGAGCGCGGCTACCTGCGTCGCGAGGAAGCTCGACACGCCGTTCACGTTGCGGTCGCTGTCCTCGACGTTGAGGACGTTCTCGGAGAGCTGCAGCTGGATCTGCCCCTGACGCGACACCTGCAGGCGGGTCGCCGCGGTGTAGAGCCGCGGCGTCAGCACCGTGAGCAGGACGGCGATGCCGACCGTCAGACCGAAGCAGGTCGCGGCGAGCCAGCGGTACTTGTAGAGCACGCGCAGGTAGTCGCGCAGGCTCCGGCGCGGAATCTCGCTGTACTCGGCGTCGTAGACGCCGGAGGTGAACTGAGCTGTCCCCGCCGGGAACGGCGTCCCCGCCGGGCCGAGCTGATCATGACCCGGCGGCAGTACCTCCGCCGGTAGACGTCGATCGTTCGCCACAGGTCCTCCTGGCTAGAAGAGCGGCACGGTGCCGCCGATGTGCACGAGCTCGCGCATCAGCGTCCACGCGCCGTACGGAACGAGCCGGCTGTTGGCGGCCGGCACGTGCACGACGTCACCGTCGGTGATCGGGACGTCCGCCGCCTGTCCCATCGCCACCGCGTCGAGGTCGACCGTGAAGGTCTGCTCCTCGCCGGCTCCCATGCCTCGCTTCACCTGGATGTTACTGCGATCGGCGGGAAAGGAACTGCCGCCCGCAGCCGCAAGCGCGCCGCTCAACGTGAGCCCGCGTGTGATCGGATACGAGCCCGGCTTGTCGACCCAGCCGTCGATCAGGACGCCGCCGGCGGCCGGCAGGCTGATCACATCGCCGGGCCGTACGGGCGGGTTCATGTTGCCCGCGTCGGGGCCGGTCGCGTGCGTGAGCAGATCGAGATCGAGACGGATCGGCGGCCCCGTGGTCGACGCGTCGATCACGCCGTTCGGGCGCGCCGCCGCCAGGACCGGTTGCGCCCCGCGGCTGCCGCCTGCCGTCTGCAAGGCGAGGGCGGCGCGTGCGGCATCAGCGCCGCCGTCCCTGGCGGGGGCGAACTCGATCAGGCGTCCGGCATCTTTTCCGGGTCCACCAGCGGCCCAAATCAAGTCGGCGATCGTCGCGCCCGGGCGCGTGATCGGGTAGAGGCCCGGCCGCTCGACGCTGCCGATCACCGCGACGACGCGGCTCCGGTACTCGACCACCTGCACGCTCACTTGCGGCGAGCGCAGGATGCCCGCGGAGCGCAGACGGGTCGCGAGCGCTTGCTCGACCTCGTTCGGCGTCATGCCCTCGACGCGCACGAGACCGATCATCGGCAAGCTCACGTCGCCCTTGCCGCTGACGCGGACGCCCTGCTGATACGCCGGCGCGGCTGCGACCGTCGCCGGGCCCCCGCCGGTGTCGCCGCCGCGCGCCGCCGCGCTGAACGGCTGCGCGTCGATGAGATCGGGGATGCGGATGTCGAGAAGATCGTCGGCGCCGATGCGGTAGCCGCCGTCGGCCGGCGACGACACGCGTTCGGCGGTGAGCGCCGCCAAGCGGGCGCGATCGGCCTGACTGGTGAGATCGCCGCCGCGCGGAGCGGTGGTCGTGGCGTCGGCGCTGCGAGCGTGTGTCGCCTGTGCGGTCGCTCGCGGCGGACCGCAGGCGCTCACCGAGACGAGGGCGATCAGGGCCGTCGCCGTCACGACGGCCCTGATCGGAGTGTCATCCGCTCGCGCCGGCATCCTGCCTGCGCGGGTCATATCGAGCGGCGCTCCCGTCCTCAGGACGGTGAGGTCCTCGGACAGTGGGGAAAGCTCTTGCAGTGCACCGTGCCGTTCTTCTTCTGGCAGCACGCCCGCCTGACGACGATTGCGGGGCGCTTGTTGTTCGGCGGGCAGGTCTTCGGCTCGAGATTGACGAGGGTTTCACCGCTTGGGCAGCGCTCGACCGAGTCCTCGGCGACCGCCGTCCTGGCAGTTCCTATGCCGATCAACAGCATCGCGGTCGCAGCGATGAGAACGAGTCTCCTCTGTAGAGTTGCTGGGCTTCGCATGCTCCTCCCTTTCACGCGCGCCCGGCACCACGTGCCGGGGGTTACACCGTATCGACTCTCCTTGGATCGGATGACGGCATTACGGCGGTACCTTAGACCCTGTGTGGTACCGCAAGTCAGCGTCCGTGCGTTGTGCATCATTCATGCCCACTTCCGCCACAGCAAACGGCCACGCAGACGTTGCAGCACTACGAGATCGAGCAGCAATGCCAGCCGCGGAAACGCAAGCGCGAAACGACGTTCAGAAGTGCAGGCGCCGAAGCTTGCGCGGCGCTGCCGAAACCGCCGCTGGTGATGGAAAATCTGCGCTGGATGACTCGACCCCGTAGCGTGCTCCATCGCGCACTGCCGCCCGACCTGGGCGTTCCGTCGGCGGAGCGTCGAGGCGGGGTGACTGCGTCAGGAGCGACGTTGCGGACTGTGCAGGACGCGTGCCCGCGTCAACCGGTCGAGACGGCCCCAAAGGTTGTCGGCGTTCGCCCCGCCTCGTTTGGAAATTCAGAGTCCTGCCGTCGGCGCATCAGCCATGGCATCTGCGCGCGATGCGAGATTCCGCATCGCCGTCCGCGACTCGTCCGAAATCCCCGATGCGGCGGCGATTATTTGCCGCCACCTGCGGTCGACGTCGACGCCGCGGGCCGCATGCGACATGCCGTTCGCTTCCGGATCGGCTCGCGCAAACGCGCAAGATCATGGCGGAGCAGAGAGCACATCGCGCGAGCGGCGATGAAATAGCGGACCGTACAGGAACGAACGTTTTGACGGATCTGCGTTCAGAACTGTTCTCCGCTGTCACCGGATTGACGATGCGAGTGCCGGCGGCGGGTGGCCGCCCAAGGTCGAGCGCGTAGGTGTCCCGCGCTCAGTCCGAAGGGGACCGGCGCGGGCAATGCGGCATGTGGCGGCAGCGGATCTTGCCCTCGGGGTTGCGGCAGCAGGCGCGCTTCACCGTGATCGCGGGCCGCTTGGCGTTCGCCGGGCAGATCTTCGAATCGAAGTGGTCGACGGAGTAGCGCCCCGGGCATTTCAGCGAGGCCGACGACGCCGAGGCAACTCGAGGTGCGAGCATCGCGAGCAAGACCGCCGTGACGAGAAGCCTTCCGAGTTTCATTCCTGTTGCCCTCCTCGTGCCCCTCGCCTCGAGCTCTCGGCGCGCGGGGATCGTTGGTCCGCCGCGAGATGCAAGATGAGCGCCATCCGGGGAGCGCCATAGCGGTCGCTCCATAAGTGGTCGCTCGATTGCTATCGCGCATGGCGGCGCCGCTCGACGGCGGATAGCGGTTGGCGATGCATCAGAATCTTATATCAAATCGTAAAGAATCATATGCCGTGGCTTCGGATTCGCGCGCGAAAATCCGCACCGGAGGAAAGGGAACGATGGACGTGAAAACGCGCATGCGCATTGCGGCGGCTCTGATTTTTTTGACGCTCGTCGCGACATTGACGCCGACCACGGCGCGAGCCGACCAATGCGACACCATGACGTGCGAAGAGCTCTGCAAAGCAGACAAGAAAGCCTGCTCGGCGTTGCGCACGACACTGAGCGGGTGGCTGAAGGCGTTCTGCAAGTCGGACGCGGACGACCAGGAGTTCGATTGCATCGACGCCAAGACCGACGCCGACGAAAACTGCGCGCTGCTCTGCGGCGACGAGTTCAAGCAATGCATGAGCGCGAACAAGGAAGCCCTGAAAGTGTGCCTCGCCGACATCCAGACCGGCATCGTCTCCTGCAGGAACGACATGCGGGCCGAGCTGAGCGATGCGAGCGACGGCTGCAAGGCCGACTTCGCCGACTGCAACGCGGCGTGCGGCGGCGTGTAGACGCCCACCCTGCCGCCGATTTGAAACGTTGACCCGCGCTGCCGTATCCTTCCACCCAGGGGGCCGCCCATGGGGGCGAGGGGGGTGTCAGGGTGGTGATGGGGTCCGACCGGCGGCGATCGAGCGTGGTCGGGGGTGTCGACGGCGTCCTCGAGTGGCCCCGGCTGCACCGCTGGCTCGCGGCGCTCATGGTCGGGCTCGCCTTCGGCTTTCTCGCCCGCACCGGCCGGCTCGATAGCGCCGAGACGGCGAAGCGACTCGCCACGCTGCAGGCCGAGCTCGGCAGATCCCACGCCGCGCTGGTCGCGGCGGAGCGCGCCGCGACCGCGGCGCAGGCAGCCACCGTCACCGTCATGCAGCCCGTGGCGGTCGCGCCGGCGCCGGTCACTCCCGCCGAGGCGGACGGACGTCGCCGCGCGCCGGCGACGGTTGCGGTCGCGCGGAACGCCGGACGAAAACCGCCCGCAGCAGCGCCTTCCGCCGGCTCAGCGGCCCGCGCGGCCACGCGGCCCGAGCCGAGCGTCGCGCTGCCGGCGGTGGACGAGGCCGCGCCCGTCGAGCACGACGACGGGACAGCGGCCGCCGCAGGTGACGCCGGCGCCGACGACGCGGTCGACAGGGGCGACGATGAGGCGCGCGCTCTCTCGGAAGCCGACGTGCGCGCCTTTCTCGACCACTTCCGGCACGCGTTCGAGCGCCTGAGCGCCGAGGAGCTGGCGGTGCTCTTCAGCGAGGATGCGACCGACAACGACCACGTCGGCCGGCTCGAGATCGGACGCTACTACGCCGCCACCTTCGCGAATCTCCAATCGGCGCGCTACGTCGTGCCCAGCGTCGAGATCCGCGTCGAGGGTGCCGAGGCCCAGGCAGTCGCGCCGGTGACGATCGCATATTCCGACGCCACCGGCCGCGACTGGCTCGTCGACGGCATCGCGCACTGGTGGATCGTCCAGACCGCGGACGGCATGGCGATCAGCCGGCTCGACCACCGCGAGCACTGAGCGCGATCAGTTTCGTGCGGTCGCGAGGAAGTCGAGCACCTCGCGATTGAAGATCTCCGGGGTCTCGAAGTTGAAGCCGTGGCTCCCGCCGGGCACTTTGACCAGCTTCGCGCCCCGGATGCTGCGCGCGAGGATGTCCGAGTTCGCGGGCGGGATCAGAAGATCCGCGTCGCCGGTGATCACCAGCGTCGGCGCGGCGATCTGGCCCAATCGGTCCGTGGTGCGGTGGCCCATCACGGCGTCGACCTGGCCGAGGATCGCCTCCATGCTGAAGCCCCATTGGAGCGCGCCGCTGAAGAGCTGCATGATCCGGCCGAGCTCCTTCTCGATGAAGTCCTGGTTGAAGACGCGCGGCAGCAGGTGCTGCAGGAACATCATCGGATCGAGCGTGCTGACGTCGATGCGCGTTTCGCCGCCCGCCGTCACGCTGCCGCCGAACTGCTCGATGCCGAACTGACGCTGGCGCTCGACGTCCTCGTCGGGCTCGGGGTAGGTGCAGGCGAGCACCAGGCCGCGCACGCGCGCGGGGTGACGAAGCGCGAGCTCCTGGGCGATCATGCCGCCCATCGAGACGCCGACGACGTGGGCGCGGTCGACGCCGATCTGATCGAGCAAACCGGCCGCGTCGTCCGCCATCTGATGGATCGTGTACGGTCCCGCCGGCTTCGCGCTGCGGCCGACGCCGCGGTTGTCGAAGGTGATCGTGCGGTAGTGTTGCGCGAAGTCGGGAACCTGGAAGAGCCACGCCATCGAGTCGGCGGCGAGCCCCATGATCAGGAGCAGCGGATCACCGCTTCCCTGCTCCTCGTAGTAGATCTCGATGTCGCCGACGTGCGCGATGGCCATGGCGGAACCTCCCGCGGCACGCTGTACCACGGTAGGTGCGCGGAGCCGAGCCGGGCCCGCCGCGACGCGCGACTACGCGAGCTCGGGCGGGTGCGGAACCCCACCGAGCTCGGCGAGGAGCGGGCGCGCGAGCGCGAAAAGCATCGGCTCGTCCCACATGCGGCCGACGAGCTGCACGCCGATCGGCAGGCCGTCGGTGACCGTCGCGGGAATCACCAAGCTCGGGTTGCCGGTGCCGTTCACCAAGAGCGAGTAGGCGAGGGTCGCGAGCATCGGCACCGGCTCGCCGTCGAGGTTCGCCGTGGCGCTGACGCCGATCGGGAAGGGCGGCACCGTCACCTGCGGGCAGATCAGGACGTCGTGACGCTCGAACGTCGCCATCATCCGCGCCCGCATGCTCTCGCGGAGCTCGAAGGCCGCCGCGAGATCCTCCGACCGCGGCAACGGCAGCGTCCGCGCGAGCTCCATCAAGTAGGGATGAAAGCTCGCCGGGTCGGCACGAACCTCGTCGGTGAGCTTCGAGAGCGCGAGGCCGAAGATGCTGGCGAGACAGAAGACGGCGTCGGCCGCCCAGTCGAGATCGGCGGACTCGACCTGGTGGCCGAGGTCGGCGGCCGCACGGGCGACGCGGGTGACGCCGTCGCGCACCGCGCGTGCGATGGGCAGACCCGCGTTGCCGTTGACGACGCCGATCCGCAGGCGCCGCGCGTCGATCTCTCGGCTGTCGCGCAGCGGGACGGGCGGCACCATCGACTGCTTGCCGTCGGGGCCCGCAATCGCGGCGAGTGCGACCTCGAGGTCGTCGATCGAGCGCGCGAGCGGCCCGATCTGCAGATAGTCGTGCAAGATGAGCGGCACGTGACCGGTGACCGGCACCCGATGCTGCGTCGGCTTCAGGCCGACGATGCCGCAGAACGCCGCCGGAATACGGATCGATCCGCCCACGTCGGAGCCGAGTCCGAGCGGCGACATCCCGGAGGCGATCGCCGCACCCTCGCCGCCGCTCGACCCGCCCGGCGTGCGCTCGAGGTCCCACGGATTGCGCGTCACGCCCCAGACCAAGTTGTGCGTCTGCGAGTCCATGCCCATGTCGGGCAGGTTGGTGCGACCGATCGGGATCGCGCCCGCCTGGCGCATGCGAGCGACCGCCGTCGCATCGGCGTCGGGCACGTGGTGGCGCAGGCGCGTCGAGCCGCAGCAGGTGACCTTGCCGGCCATCGAGAGCGACTCCTTGAGCGTGATCGGCACACCGTGGAGGGGGCCGCGTCGCGTCCCGCGCGCGAGCTCCGCATCGGCGCGGCGGGCGTCCGCGAGCGCCTCGTCGTCGAGCCGCTCGACGACCGCGTTCAGCTTCGGATTCAGCGCGTCGATACGCTCGAGATGCGCGCGCACCACCTCTTCGGCCGACAGCTCACGGCGTGCGATCGAGGCTGCAAGCTCGGTCGCCGACCGATACGTCCAGGTCATGGGGTCATGCTCCTCCAGTGGCCGGCGCCAATGCGCATGTTCACTGTAGCGGAACAGAAGTGGGCAAACGAGCCACGATCACTCGAGGACATGCTGTGCGATTCTTCTTGCCGCCGCTGATTTTGGTGCCGATCGCGCGTCCTCGGCTTCTACTTTCTCTCTTGACCGCGGGCGTGGTAGGCAGCGCGCATGCAGACCGAGCTCTCCCAGCTCTACGCGATTCCGGCGTTCCGCACGTACGCGATCGTCACGATGCTGTTGGTGGTGAAGATCATCGCGGTCGGGCTCTACACCGGGTTGCTGCGGACGCGGCGGCAGGCCTTCCCGGCGCCGGAGGACTACCCGGTCTTCGGCGGCGCCCCGCGCGGCACGATCGACGACGACATCGAGCGGGCGCGGCGCGCGCATCGCAACGACCTCGAGAACATCCTGCCGTTTCTCGCCGCCGCGTTGCCGTTCGCTCTCACGGCGCCGAGCCTGTGGGCCGCGCGCCTCTACTTCTGGGGCTTCCTCATCGCACGCATCATGCACACCGTCGCCTACCTCTCCGAGCGGCAGCCGCATCGCACCATCGCCTTCGCCGTCGGCGCTATCCTGACGTTGGCGATGGTGGTGCACACGCTGATCATCCTGCTCTGACCCCGCGCCCCGCCGGGGTGTCGGGAGGATCGCGCGCGTGAATTGTGTCAAAGCGACGCGAATCCATACGAAAAGCGTGCAAAAACACTCAATCAAAACCCTTGCTCACGTCTATGCACTACGGACAAACGCGAAATTGACGGCTGTCGTCTCATTGGCGACACTGAGCGCGTATCGGTGGATCCTGACGCGCGCCCGCATCGGTGCCCACGCCGGCGTGCGCGACTCCAGAGGGTGGACGGAAAGGAGCTCGTGCAACAGACCGCGCCGCCGACCAGGTTGCTGCGCCAGACTTCCGATGGCGCACGCGTCCCGATCCGCGTCCTCATCGTCGAGGACGAGACCGATGCGCGGGAGTCGCTCGCGGCGTTGCTCGGCGGCGACGGAGCGTCGGTGCGCGAGGCCGCGGACGTGCCCGCGGCGTTGAGCGTCCTCGACGGATGGCAGCCCGACGTGCTGATCATCGACATCTACCTGCCCGGAAAGAGCGGCTACGACCTGATGCGGAGCATTCGCGCGCGCGCCGACTTGCGGGCGGTGCCGGCGATCGCGCTCACCGGCGTCGCGACCATCAGCGACCGCATCACCGCGCTCACCGCCGGATTCACCACCCACCTCACCAAGCCGGTCGATCCGGAGGCGATCGTCTCGACGATCGCGAGCCTCGTCGGCGCGTGATCGCGGTCGCGCTCAGTGCGACGCGAGCGTCGCACGGTCGAGCGCGGCGATCAGCTCGTCGAGAGGCGCAGCGGAGTCGAGCGCGCGAGTGAGTGGCGCGCTGACGGTCTCCGGCAGCGGCGGCAGCCCGTCCGGAAGCAGCTGGCGCACGAGCGCGACCGTCGCGGCGGCGTTGGCGGTCGCCGCGCCGTCGGCCTCGCGTACCGCGCCGTCGAGGTCGGCGAGGACGAGCGCGGTTGCGACAGTGCCTGAGCGCGACGTCGGCGCGAGGAAGCGCGCCGGGTCGGCATCGGGTAACCGGACGCCCACGAGCGCGAGGACGCGGAGGATGCGCGCGACCGCGGCGATCTCGACCAGCCGCGCCAGCGGTGGACGCGCGCGCGCGGCCTCGAGCGACCACGGCCGCCCCGGCGCGACGACCGCGACGTAAGGAATCGCGCTCGCCATTCCGTGCTCGACGACCGGCGCGACACCCGGCACCGCGAGCCCGCTCTGCAGCCGCGCCTCGTCGTCGAGGCGTGGCGCCGCCGGCGTACCCGCGGTCCGCACCCAAACGGCGCGTTGCCCGTCGAGCCAGAAGCCCGGCGTCAGCCGGCCCTCCTCGGGTCCGCGCAGCGCGACACGGCCGATCCGCTTCGCGTCGAGCGCCTCGAGCCACTCCTGCGCCGCGCGTGAGCCCGGCTCGGCCCGACGAAGCTCGTCGAGGACGGCGCGTGCACGATCGTCGGCGTGCCGAGCGAGGAGCTCCGCGGCGCGCCGCAGCGCAAGGCGTGGGTACGCGCTCGTCCCGCGTGACAGGCTCGAGAGCAGCACGCTCGCCGCGCGGTCGGCGAGGGCGATCGGCACGCCGGGCGCGAGCGCGATCTCGAGAATGCCGCGTCGGAGCGGTTCGGCGTACGTGCGCAGGACAGGGTCGGGCGCGGAGAGGACTTGCTCGACGCCTTCAGCGAGCAGCTCGGGCGCGTCGGCGGCCGCGGGCGACTCGAGGATTCGCCGGTGCACCGCACGCAGCGGCGCGAAGAGCCGCGTGATCTCCGGCGGCAAGGCGGGGACCGCGGCGTCGAAGGCGCGCCGGAACGCCTCGCCGTCGAGCAGGCTGAAGAGCACTTGTACGCGCTCGTGGCCCGCAAAGGTTTCGGTGAGCACGTGCAGCAGCCGCGCCAAGCGGTTCGCGGAGAGACTCTCGAAGTCGATGCGGCGGACGACCTCGGCGAAGGCGTGCGCCGCCTCGGTGCGCGAGCGCAGGAGCGCGAGCGCCTCGAGATAGCCGAGGAGGACGCTCGTGTCGGCGCTCAAGCGCACCGCGCCCGCCAGCATGCGGGCGCGTGCCTCGGGATTCGAGCGCAGCGGCTCGCGTCCGATCGCCGCCTCGATGACGGTGCGCTCGACCTTGCCGAGCAGGTGCCGGCAGACGCCGCGATCGCTCGGCTCGCGGCGTCCGTTCACGAGCAGATCCTCGGCGGCATTGAGCCGCAAGCGCAGCACGTCCTTGTAGCCGCGCAGGAACGCGAGATGCTCCTTCATCTCCGCGATCTCGGTCTCGCTGAGCGGCTCGTGACCGCCGCCCGACTCGGTGAGATGGCTCACCGCCGGCACGATCGGCGCCGGCGCGGCCGGCGGCGCCACGGGCTCGTCACGTCGCGGCCGACGCCGCCCGCGGCGCTGCGTTCCCCCGGTCACCGCGCCCGGACGCGGCACACCGGCGAAGCGCGGCGGACCCGGCCGGTGCGTGCTCTCACGGGGCGGCGCGCTCTGCGCGCGGCCGTCGCGAGCTCCGTCGGACCGGGCGTCCTGTGCGCCACTGTCAGCGGGCGTGTGCGAGGGCGCGTCCGGCGCCGGGCTCGACGCACCTTCGGGGCCGCGTCCGCGCCCACGGTGGCGACGACGCCGGCGCGGACGGTCGGTCGTGCCGGGTGGGCGATCGCTCGGTCCAGGCGGTCCCGTCGTCATCGCCGTCACCGCTAGCATGACCGGGCGCGATCGTGCAGCCGGGTGAATCACGCGTCGAGAGCGAGGCGCGAGGTTGAATGTCGGGCGCGATCACGGCACGGGTAGCCGAGCGCCGCGGCGACGAGGGTCTCGCCGCGACCGAGCGTCGACCACCCATGCGTCACCGGCTGATCGAGATCATGCGCCCCACGCTGCGAAGCGCGATCCGCACGCACCCCGAGGTGCCGGCGAACCTGATCGGCGCGGCGGCGGTCTATTTCTATTTCAACTTCATCGACCCGCTCGATCCCGCGCGCCGGGCGATGCAGCCGGCGGACCTGCAGCGGTTCGGGACCTTCCTCGTCGTGACCACGACGCTCGTCCTCGCGAACTTCTCGCTAGCGACGCTGTGGCTCTGGCCGGTCGGTGAATGGGAGCGCCGACTACGGGCCGGCGACGATCCGACCCTGGTGCCCGAGCACGTCCGGCGCCGGGCGGTGAACGCGCCGTTGATGTCGGCGGTGGTGACCATGGTCGGTTGGATCCTGGCCGGCCTCTTCTATCTGGTGTTCCTGTCGTGGGTCGTCGGTATCGACTTCGCGGAGAGCACGCGCGCGTTCGCCGGGCTGGTGCTGGTCGCGGGGCCGCTCACGTCGTCGCTGGTCTTCCTGGCGAGCGAGTTCCACTGGCGCCGGCAGATCCCGATCTTCTTCCCCGACGGCCGGATCGACCGCGTTGGTGTATTCCGCGTGCCGGTATTGGCCCGGCTCGCCGCGACCTTCCTCATCACCTCGGTGCTGCCGCTGGTCGTGATGATGATGGTCGACTTCAGCTTCGAGCGCCGCTTCGGTCACATGCTGCCCGGCGAGGTGCAGCCGGTCTGGCGCGGGCTGCTGCGTACGCAGGCGTTCATCGTGGTCGCGACCGGCCTGGCGTCGGCGCTGATGGCGACGCTCGTGGCGCGCATCATCAACCGGCCGGTGTAGGCGCTCCGGACGGCGATGGCACGGGTCTCGTCCGGCGACTTGACGGCGCAGGTGCCGGTGCGAAGCACCGACGAGCTCGGCGAGCTCAACCAGCACTTCAATGCGATGGTCGCCGATCTCCGCCGCGCCGAGCGCACCCGCGAGCTCTTCGGCCGCTACGTGAGCCCGGGGGTCGTCAGCGCCGCGCTCGAGCGCGGCATCGCGCTCGGCGGCGAGGTGGTGAGCGCGACCGCGATGTTCATCGATCTGCGCGGGTTCACCGCGCTCACGCAACGCACGCCGCCCGCCCGCGTCGTCGAGCTGCTGAACGAGTACTACGCGATCGTCGAGCGCGTCTGCGACGCCGAAGGTGGCGTGATCACGCAGTTCCTCGGCGACGGCGTCGTGGTGGTGTTCGGCGGGCCGCTCGCACCGCTCGCCGATCACGCGCGCCGCGCGGTGCACGCGGCGATCGCCTTGCAGCAGCTCTTCGCCGAGCGGAACGTGCTCGCCGCCGGCCGCCCGCGGATCGACGCCGGCATCGGCATCTGCACCGGCGACATGATCGCCGGCAACGTCGGCGCCGGTGACCGCATCACCTACACGATCGTCGGTGACGCCGTGAACCAAGCCGCGCGCCTGCAGGTGAAGACCCGCGACCTCGGCACCCCGATCCTGCTCACCGAGAGCACCCGGGTCGCGCTCGGCGACGCCGACGGCGTGCCGCTCGTCCACCGCGGCGCGGTGCCGCTCAAGGGCATCAGCGCGCCGGTCGAGGTGTACTCGATCGAGCCATAGGGCTGGGCACGTCCGGCGAGTCGGTCAGTCTCGTGCACGCACGAGCTGCGCGGCGTGCTCGCTCGCAGCGCGTCACCGCCGCTCGACGTTGGCGCGGAAAAATCGCAGCGACTCGACACGTACGGCAACGATCGGACGCGCGTCAGAAAACTGACGGTGGGAGGTCGATGTGCAGCTCGAACGACGCTGCTCGCGGCTCCCAAGCCGTGCAGGATCGATCCGGATGCCGCGCCGTTGCTCGCGCGGTCGCGTGGCATGTGAGGTGCAGGGATCGACGCACGATGCGGGAGCGGTCTGTGCGCCAGGGCGACGCGGTCTCATCACCAGGCGGATGTCAGGCGCGCGCCGCCGCGGTTCACGCCCAGCGGGGCTCGAGCGTTTGGATGTGACACAGCCCACGCCGCACGGCATTCGCGTTCTCCTCATCGAGGACAATCCCGCAGATCGCGAGATCGCGTCTCGAGCGCTCGCGAAGCTGACCTCGCCGCCGGGCCCGGTCGAGCTCGTGGCGACCGGTCAGTGGAAGGACGCCGAGGAGATCCTCGCGAAGGGCCGGTTCGATCTCCTGCTGCTCGATTTCCACCTCCCGGAGCAGAACGGCCTCGACATTCTGCGCGCGCTCGACGGTCGGGGCGTTCCGGTGATCATGCTCACCGGGCAGGACAAGCTCGGCCTCGCGATCGAGACCATGCGCGCCGGCGCCTACGACTACGTCACGAAATCCGCCGATCCCGGTCCGGCACTGCGCCTCGCGGTCCAGCGTGTCATGCAGCGCGTGGAGCTCGAGCGCGCGCTCGCCACGTCCCAGGAGCAGCTCGCCGCGTACGCCGCGGATCTTCAACGCAAGGTCGAGGTGCGGACGGCAACCGTCCAAGCGCAGGCCGCCGCGATCGAGGGTCTCTATCTCAAGAGCGAGGAGGCGGCGCGCATCAAAGCGGACATCGTCGCGAATATCTCGCATGAGCTGCGCACGCCGTTGGGCGTGATGCTCGGCTACCTCGAGCTGATCAAGGACGAGCTGGCGCCGCCGACGGAAGCGGGCGCGCTCGAAATGCTTCTCAAGGTGGAAGCGCAGGGCCAGCGCCTGCACGGGCTCATCGAGTCGCTGCTCTCCCTCGGCGAGCTCCGCGCCGGGCAGCTCGGGATCCGCGACTCGCGATTCACGATCGCCGCGCTCGTCCGGGAGCTCCGTCTCGACGCCGAGCTGCTCAACGGCGACAAGCGGCTCACGGTCGAGTGGACGGATCGCTCCAGTGTGGCGAGCGTCGAGAACGATCGCGAGAAGATTCGGACGGTCGCGTACCATCTGCTCAGCAACGCGATCAAGTTCACGCACCAGGGGCGGGTCGAGGTCGAGGTCGACGCACGGTCGGACGGGACCGTGGTGCTCACGGTCAGCGATACCGGCATCGGGCTCCCACCCGAAGCGCGCGCGTTGGTGTTCGATGATTTTCAGCAGCTCGACGGCTCCAGCACCCGGCGCTTCGAAGGCCTCGGCCTGGGGCTCGGGATCGTCAAGCGCTGCACGGCACTGCTCGGAGGCGCGGTGCGCCTCGACAGCACGCCCGGGGTGGGTACGCGCATCGTGGTCGAGCTTCCCGGCAAGGCGGCGCGCGCCGCCGCCGATCCATCGAGCCCGTCCGAGGCATGATGGAGGCATGGGTCCGCTTCGCGGTGGTCGCGGTCGTCGCGATCGCGTGCACGACGCTCGCGGGGTGGACGCTCGGGAGCACGATCCTGGTGTCCGTAGTGCCGGGGCTGGTCGCCATGAATCCGGTCACCGCCCTGATGCTCATCGTCACGGCGCTCGGGTTGTGGTCGGTGCGCCGGCCCGCCGACGCGCATGCCCGGCGCCGCATCTGGGTCTGTGGCGCCATCGTCGTCGCGGTGGGCGCGCAACGTCTCGTCGCCTATCTGATCGGCTCGGACACGGCGCTCGACCGGCTGCTCTTCAGTGCCGCGCTCGACGCGACGAGCGAAGGCCCGAACCGGATGGCTCCGAACACCGCGGCGAGCTTCGTCTGCTCGGGCCTCGCGCTGCTGTGCCTCGGCGACGGCCGGCGCCGCGCGCGTCAGCTGGCGAGCGGCCTCGCGATCGTCACGGCGTTCACCGCCGCGCTCACCGTGGTCGGTTACGCCTACCGGAGCGACGCGTTCGTCCGTCTGCCGCGACACATCCCGATGGCGCTCAACACCGCGGTCGCGTTCGGGCTCCTCGCGAGCGGCATGCTGGTCGCGCGGACCGACAGTGGGTTGGGCGCGCTCCTCACCAGCACCGGCGCAGGTGGCGCCTGGGCGCGCCGGCTTCTTCCCTCGGCGATCGTCGTGCCGCTGGCGATAGGATGGCTGCACCTGCAGGCACAGCGCGCCGATCTCTTCGAGAACGACTTCGGCGTGGCGCTGATGGCGGTGTCGACGGTCGTCGTGCTGGTCGCGATGCTGTGGTGGAGCGCGCGGTCCTTGAACACGAGTGATCGCGTCCGCGCCGATACCGAGCGCGCGCTGCACGCGAGCGAAGAGCGGTTGCGCGCCATCCTCGACAACGCCCTCTCGGTGGTCTTCGTGAAGGATTTGAGCGGCCGGCTGCAATTCGTGAATCGTCGGTTCGAGGACACGTTCCATCTCTCGCGCGCCGAGGTCGAGGGGCGCACCGATCGCGAGCTGTTTCCAGCCGAGGTCGCCGACGCCTACCGCGCCAACGACCTGCGGGCGCTCGCCTGCGAAGCCCGGATCGAGGTCGAGGAGCAGGCGATCCTGGACGACGGTCCTCACGTGTACGAAACGGTCAAGTTTCCCGTGCGCGATGCCAATGGCGGCATCGTCGGCATCTGCGGGATGGCGACGGACATCACCGGCCGCCGGCGCGCGGAAGGCGAGACGGCGCGACTGCAGGCGCGCATCGCCCTGACGAACCGCCTGCTCGAGCTGATGGCGACTCGACGAGACCCGGACGTCTACGCGGCCATCCTCGACATCGTGCGCGCCGTGTTCGAGAGCCCGGTCGGCCTCGTCGGGTACCTCGACGAGGATGGAACGCTCGTCTGCGTCGCCGCGCCGCCGCGCGATGACCAGCTCGGGCCGTCCAGGATGCCGCGGCAGTCGTGGGGTGCTCTCCTGGCGGCGACGCTGGACGAGGGTCGGAGCGCCGCCCTGGAGGTCCCGCACGTCCTCGTCACGACGATGCCGGAGCTGGCGCGATCGTTGATCGCGCCGATCACCTACCAGGGCACACCGATCGGCGTGCTGCACGTCGCCGACCGCGATCGGGAGTACCAAGACGCCGACCGTGCGCTGCTCGAGACGCTCGCCGCTGCGCTCGCCCCGGCGCTCAGCGCGCGGCGGGTGGTGCAGCACGAGGAGGCTGAGCGCCGCCGCGCCGACGCCGAGTTGCGTCGGGTCAATGCCGAGCTCGCCGCCTCGAACGGCGAGCTCGAGGCGTTCACGTACTCGGTGTCACACGATTTGCGGGCGCCGCTCCGCGCGATCGACGGGTACGCACGCATGCTGATGGAGGACCATGGCGCCGCCTTCGACGGCGACGCTCGGCGTTTGCTCGACGTCGTCTCCGACAACGCGCGGCATATGGCCCGCCTGATCGACGACCTTCTGGCGCTCTCGCGCGTCGGCCGCTGCGAGCTCGGGCGAACGGCCGTCGACATGACCGCGCTCGCACGTTCGGTCGCCGCCGAGATATGCGCCGTCGAGAGCGAGCGCCGCGTGGACGTCCGCATCAGCGCGCTGCCCGCCGCCGATGGCGACGCGACGCTGCTGCGGCAGGTCTACGCCAACCTGATCGGCAACGCCGTGAAGTTCACGCGCGGCAAGCCGACCGCCGCGATCGAGATCGGCTGCGCTGCCGGTCCCGACGAGGAGACCACGTACTTCGTCCGTGACGACGGTGCCGGCTTCGACATGCAGTACGTCGACAAGGTCTTCGAGGTCTTCGAGCGGTTGCACGACCGGCGAGACTTCGAAGGGACGGGCGTCGGTCTCGCGATCGTCGAGCGCATCATTCGACGCCACGGCGGACGCGTATGGGCCGAAGGGAAAGTGGGCGAGGGCGCGACGTTCTTCTTCACGCTACCCATCGCACAGGGAGGATCCGATGCGCGAGAATCATGACCGAGTCGAGCCGGCGGCCAACGCCGCGCGTCCGATCGACATCCTGCTCGTCGAGGACAATCGGGCCGACGCCGAGCTCACCGTGCGGGCGTTGAAGACCCACGATCTGGCGAGCCACCTCGCAATCGTGCGCGACGGCGCCGAGGCGCTCGACTTCATCTTCGCGACGGGCGCGTATGCCGGGCGCCGCGTCCGGGATACGCCGAAGCTGATGCTCCTCGACCTGAAGCTGCCGAAGGTCGACGGCATCGAGGTGCTCCGCCGCGTCAAGGGCGACGAGCGGACGCGTGCGATTCCGGTGGTCGTGCTGACGTCGTCACGGGAGGAGCGCGACGTCGTCGAGACCTATGCGCTGGGGGTCAATAGCTACGTGGTGAAGCCCGTCGAGTTCGACCGCTTCGCGCATGCGGTCTCCGACGTCGGCCTCTACTGGCTGCGCCTGAATCATCCCCTGCGCTGATCAGTCGACGTCGGCGCACTCCGCGCGCGTCGGCGGCGTGCGCGAGCACGCCATGCCGTCGGTGACGCCGCTGGAGAGATAGGCGCAGGCGTTGGTCGTCGCCGCCATCATCGCGTCCTGGCGCGAGGCGCCGTCGACGGTGCGGCACTGCGAGCGGCCGCGGAAGTCGATGCAGACCTCGCAGCGGACGCCCCCGATGTGCAGGCTCCGGTAGACCACGAACGCCATGAAGAGCAGGAGGCCGCCGAGGCCGAGCCAGCCGAGGCGAGATCGGCGTCGGCCGCGGGCGGAGCGAGGCGCAGGCGTGCTCATCGCGTCAGAGACGCCCGCTCGTGACGTTCCAGGTGATGTCGCCGGGCTGCAGCGGGGCGAGCCCCAGCTTGTCGAAGGCGCCGCCGTTCCACCGGTACTCGCGCAGCTCGTGCTGGTCCTCCGACGCGACGTAGATCTCGAGCTTGCCGTCGCCGTCGAGGTCGGCGAGGTGGATGGGATGCTCGAAGCCCGACGACTGCGCATCGATCGAGGTCTTCTTCCACGCCGCACCTGGTGTGGCGGGCTGCTCGAAGAGCCAGAGGCCCGAGGTCATCGCGCCGCCGACGAGATCGATCTTGCCGTCGCCGTTGACGTCGCCGGCGGCGAGCGCGCGCATCTGCCGATCGGGAATGGTCGCGACGACGGTGCTGGTGAAGGCGCCGTTCTGCCGCCGGTACTGCTTGATCGTGACCGGGCGGACGATCGCGCCGCCGGCGCCGATCGCGCCCTCCCACACTACGTAGAGCTCGCTCTTGCCGTCGCCGTCGACGTCGGCGGCGAGGATCTCCTTGGCGTGCGTGTCGCCCGGCGCGTCGACGACCGAGCGCTTCCACGTCGTGCCGGCGCGCTCGTACATCGCGACCTCGCCGGCCTGCTCCTCCTCGAGCTTGTTCGGCTTGCTCGGGGTGGCGAAGATCTCCTGCCTGCCGTCGCCGTCGAGGTCGCCGAGCTCGATCTCGTGGACGAAGGTGTCCTTCTGCTGGTCGATCTGCTCGACGCGCCAGCCGTCGTCCGGGTGGACGATCGCGACCACGCCCTGGTCGTGCGTGGCGATGACCAGGTCGCCGCCGCCCGTCATCTCGACGTCGCGCAGGCGGTTGAACTTGCCGCCGAAGGTCGGATTCCAATGCGTCTCGTCGCGCCAGGTCCCGTCGACGAAGCGCCAGAGCTTGAGCCGCGCCTCGTTGGCGCCGATCGTGACGAAGCCGTCCCGGTACGGCATCGCTTTGTGGAAGGCGTTGCTCTGCGGATCCTCGAGCGTCACCGTCTTCCATCCCTCGGGCGCGTGCCGGACGATCAGCAGCTTCGCGGCGCCGGGGACGGGACTCTTCTTCCCGTCGGCACCGACGACCTCGGTGAACTGCGCCTCGGCGACGAAGAGCGCGGGATACGGTCCGCCGCTGAGCGGCTCGCGGCGCGGTTGGGTGGCGGCGGACGGTGGCGCGGCGGCGATTGCCGGCGGGAGCGCCGACGCCCGCGCCGCCGTCGGCGCCGGTGCCGACGCCGTGTCGTCGCCGCCCCGGCTGCATGCCGCGACCGCGGCGGTGAGTACGACCGCGGCGATCGTCGCGCGCCGGCTCACGCCCGGCTCATAGGAGATCGGCGCCGGTCGCGCGCCGCGTGCTGCCGGTGTCGCGGAACGCGTCGAGCACGTGCAAGGCGATCTGCTGCATGTGCACCTCGTCGGCGCCGTCGACGAGGCGGGCCGAGCGGGCGTGGCGGAGCATGCTCTCGAGCGGCGTGTCGGTCGAGTAGCCGAGGGCGCCGTGCACCTGGATCGCGCGATCGACGACGCGCCAGAGCGTGTTCGCGACGTGGTGCTTCGCCATCGACACTTCCTGGCGGAACGGCAGCCCCTGCTCGATCAGATACGCCGCGTGCAGGACCATCAGCTTCGCCGAGTAGAGCTCGAGCGCCGACTCCGCCATCTTCCACTGGATCGCCTGCTTGTCGGCGAGGACGCCGCCGTGGAGCTCGCGCTCGAGGGCGCGCTTCACCATCATCTCGAGCGCGACCTCGGCGTTGCCGATCCAGCGCATGCAGTGCGCCAGGCGCGCCGGGCCGAGCCGTGCCTGCCCGAGACGATGACCCTGGCCGCGGCCGCTCAGCATGTTCGCCGCCGGCACGACGCAGTTCGTGATGCGGATCTCGCAGTGGTTGCCGTGCCCCGCCATGGTGTCGATGTCGCGGACGACCTCCCAGCCCGGGTTGTCGGTGTCGACGAGGAAGGCGCTGTTGCGCGCCTGCGGTGGGTCGGCGGCGGGATCGGTCTTCGCGATCACGATCGCGAAGGCCGCGCCGCGCGCGCCCGAGATGAACCACTTGTGCCCGTTCAGCACCCAGTTGTCGCCGTCGCGCTCGGCGTGCGTCAGGATGCCGGTCGGATCGGAGCCCGCGACCTCGGGCTCGGTGAGCGCGAAGCACGAGCGCACCTGGCCGGCCGCGAGCGGCCGGAGATAGCGCTCCTTCTGCTCGTCGGTCGCGTGGTGGAGGAGCGTGTGCATGTTGCCCTCGTCGGGCGCGTGGCAGTTGAGGACGTAGGCGCCGAAGGTGGTACGACCGCATTCCGCCGAGACGAACGCCATCGCGAGCGGCCCGAGTCCCATGCCGCCCCACTCGACCGGCATGTGCGGCGTCCAGAGTCCGGCGGCCTTCGCTTCCTCGCGAAGCGCGGCAAGACCTTTTCGCCAGCCGCGCTCGTTCCGCATGCGCGTTTCCTCGGGCGCGACCCGCTCCTGCATGAAGGCGCGCACCCGGTCGCGCACCGCGAGCACGTCGGGTGGCAGCGTGAAGTCGATCGCCATGAGACACCTCCTGGGACGCCGAGCAGCGACACCGCCGGACGGCGACACTGAGGTAGCCCGATCCAGGCGCGTTGCAAAGAGGTCGCGCCGAATGCCGCCGCCTCACGGCGCGTATGGGCGGTCACTCATTTGACGGCGCGTCAGTGATCCGACCAGCGGCGGCCGTCGTCGCGCGTCGGGCCGTTGTCAGACGCGCGTGCGCTCCGGCACACGAGTTGCTGATCGCGCCCGCATGGCCCAGAGCGCACAGCACGTCGTCATGCGGTCGGTGTTCGCGCACATCGCGCAGACCTGCGATCTGCCGCCGCTGCCGGCGGTCGCCGCCCGCGCGCTCACGCTGGCGCGCGACCCCGGCACCAAGGCGGACGAGCTCGCCCGTCTCGTCATGACCGACGCGGCACTTGCCGCCCGCGTCCTCAAGATCTCGCAATCCGTCGTCTACGCGCGCCGGCACCCGCCGCAGACATTGCAGCAGGCGATCATGCAGGTCGGCTTCCAGGCGCTGCGGAAGATCCTGATCGCCGCCTCAGCACGCTCGGCATACCGTGCCGATGACGCCATCGCCGAGGCGCTCTGGCAGCACGCGCTCGCGACGGCGCTCGCCGCCGACGAGCTCGCCGTCGTCGCCGGCGAGCCGCGCGGTGGCAACGGCTTCGTCGCGGGCCTGCTCCACGACGTCGGGAAGCTGCTCTTCCATCTCGCCGACGCCGCCACCTTCTCGCGTCTCGGCCACGCCGACGCGGCGAGCGAGGAAGAGCGCTACGGCGCGACGCACCCCGCCGTCGGCGGCTGCCTCGCCGAGCGCTGGGGCCTGGAGGACGAGGTCGTCATTGCGATCATGTTCCACCACGAGCCCGAGACCTCGCCGCTCGCGGCGCGCCTCGCGATCGCCGACGGCATCGCGCATCAGCTCGGCTTCGGCTCGGTACCGGCCCAGGTCGAGGGCTTCGCGCCCGACGACGACTCAGGCACGGCGCTCGCACCGGTGGTCGAGCGCGTCGCCACCGCCTTCGAGGCGGAGCGCACGCTCTTCGACTGATCGCGCTCCCGCGGTCAGCCGGCTGCAGCAGTGCGGCTACGGCGTCCGCCTACTTGAACGGTCGGCTCTCCCACCACGGATAGAAGTCCGGCATGTCCGTGCTCGGGCGCAGAGTAAACTTCGGCGGGCGCTTCTCCAGGAACGACGCGACGCCTTCGTGCGCGTCGGCGGACCCGCCCATGAAGTAGATCGCGCGCGAGTCGACCTTGTGCGCTTCCATCGGGTGGTCGGCACCGAGCATGCGCCAGAGCAGCTGGCGCGAGAGCGCGATCGACATCGCCGACGTGCCCTCGGCCATCTCGTGCGCGAGCCTCTTCGCCGCCGCGAGCACACCCTCCGACGGAAAGACGCGGCTCACCAGGCCGGCCGCGAGCGCTTCCTCGGCGTTGAAGACGCGGCCGGTGTAGACCCACTCCGCGGCGCGGCTGATGCCGACGATGCGCGGCAGGAACCAGCTGCTGCACGCCTCCGGCACGATGCCGCGCTTGCTGAAGACGAAGCCCATGCGCGCGGTCGTGGCGGCGATGCGGACGTCCATCGGCAACGTCATGGTGATGCCGACGCCGACCGCGGGACCGTTGATCGCGGCGATCACCGGTTTCTTCGACTCGAAGATGCGCAGCGTGAGAAGGCCGCCGCCGTCGCGGTGCTCCTCCATCGAGAGCGGCTTCTTGCCTTGGCTGTGATCGAAGGCACCGCTGCCGCCGGAGAGATCCGCACCGGCGCAGAACGCGCGGCCGGCGCCGGTCACGATCACCACCCGCACCGCGTCGTCGGCATCGGCGCGATCGAACGCGTCGATGAGCTCGTGCATCATCTTCGTGGTGAAGGCGTTCAGCTTCTCGGGACGGTCGAGCGTGATGGTGAGAATGCCGTCGTCGGCGACGTCGTACCGGATCTGCTCGTAGGCCATGG
>JBGPIT010000035.1:0-23053 GCA_041485125.1 Binatia bacterium
GCGGCGCTCGCGGCGAGAGTCAGCGCCAAGAGACACGTCGTGAGGCAACCGGCGGCGAGCCGAGACCGCAGCTTCGCCCGGGTGCGAAGAGCATCCGTCATGGTCGATCCTTTCCATGCGGCGCGTCCGCGCGCGCCGCGCAAGCGTGTGGGAAAACCCTCGCTGATTGTCTCGTACGGCATCGCGGATCATGATCGTGGATCAGGATCCGTGTGGGCGACGCTGAAGAGTACGCAAGAGGCGGGCGGATTGTTTCATCGTGACGCAAAACAAAGTCAACAAAAAAATCCTGGTGGGGCAACTTGCCCCGCGCAACGCAACGCGCCGTGAGATGTCGACGATCGTCATTTGACGCCCGCGAAGCGGCCGCGTCTAAACCCTTCCATCACGGGTCGAGGAGGGTGCATGAGCGAGCTACCGCAATGGTACCGGGACTTCCGTAAAGACTACCCGCAGATCAGCACCGCGTCGGACGCGCTCGGCGAGGCGCTGACCGCCGCCGGTCCGCTCGACGAGAAGACGCGCGAGCTGGTGAAGCTCGGCATCGCCCTCGGCGCACGGCTCGAGGGCGGCACGCACTCGCACGTGCGCCGGGCGCGGAGCGCGGGCGCGAGCGCCGACGAGATCCGCCATGCGGCGCTGCTCGCGATCTCGACACTCGGCTTTCCGGGCGCGATGGCGGGACTGAGCTGGGTCGAGGACGTGTTGGCGGTCAACGACGACTGAGACGACGAGCGGTCGTCAGGCGGCCGGCGTCGCCTGTGCCGTCGGCACCCGTGCCGGCTCGCTGCCGAGCCCGATCGCGACGACCGGCCGGCTCTTCAAGTCTTCGGCGGTCGTCGCATCGACCATCATCCGCTCCGCCGCGATCCCTGCCTCGCGCTGGAGCTCGGCCTGCACCTGCTTCGCGCGCGACTCCGCAAGCGCCTGGAGCGTCGCGCCCGGCACGTCTTGGCGCGCGACCTGCTCCTCGAACCACTGCTCGTGCTCGGCCGGGATCTCGCCGGGCTTTCCATCGGCGCGGGCCGTGAGCGCGTCGAGGACGGCACGGCGCGCGCCCCGCTCGCCGATGTGCCGCAAGCTGCCGACGACGCCGGTCTCGTCGGCGAGCTTGGCGCGGAGCGCCTGCTCTCGCAGCCAGCGCCGGTCCTCGCCGGACGCCTCGCCGCGCAGGTGAAGGCGCAAGGCGGGCGCCGCCGTGAGGAGCGTCCGCAGCTGGTCGAGCTTCTGATCCTCGCCGGCAGCGAGCACGGATCGTCCCGGCTGGAACACGATCGGCGGCGGCACCACGGAGGTGGGCTTGTCGCCGATGTGAGCGACGACCCCGAGCAGCTTCAGCGGCGAGGTGATCGCGCCGAGGATGGCGCGCGTGAGGGCGTTGCCGATGATCGTACCGAAGCCGACGTTCATACCCTTCTCGTCACCGGCGATCGGCAGATCGAGGACGATGTTGCCCTGCAGATCCGTCATCAGCGAGAGCGCGAGCGACAGCGGCATGCCGAACTGCGACGCAAACAGCGACTCGCCGGCGCTGCCGCTCACGGCGAGCTTGTTGAGCACGAGCTTGCTGCGGGTGTCGTAGGAGCCGCGTCCGAGCTTGATCGTCGACTCGAGCTGCGCCGTCCCGCCCTCGACGCCGTAGCCGCTCGCGGCCGCGTAGGGATTGAACGCGGCAAGCGGCAGCCG
Organism: Binatia bacterium; assembly: GCA_041485125.1. Lineage (GTDB taxonomy): Bacteria > Desulfobacterota > Binatia > UTPRO1 > UTPRO1 > JBGPIT01. Next base: position 1,687 of record JBGPIT010000035.1, read on the forward strand.
ATCGACCTTCGCGACCAGCTGCGAGTTGGTCGGTGCGACGTTCCCCGTCAGCGTGAACGTCGCACCGTCGGAACTCTTGGCGGTGAGCTTCACGTCCCGCGCGAACGGACCCGGCCAGCGCACGTCGGTCGCGGCGAGATCGACCGGGTCGAGACTCGATCGGTAGAAGGGTTTCACGCTTTGGTCGATGACGTCGACCGACATCTGTCGAACGCCGAGACGGTCGATGCGGACTTGGACGTCGGGCGCGGGCTTCGCGATCGGCGCCGCCGCCCGCGGAGCGGCAGGCGTCGGTTGCGGTACCGGGGACGGGGGTGACACGGCCGCACCCGCGATCGGCGGTGCGCCGCCGATCGCCGCGGGCAAGACGATCCCTGCCGCCGTGCGCGTCGCCACGAGCTGCGGGCGAGTGAGCGTCACGCTCGAGAGCGCGACCGTCACCGGTGACGCCTTCGCCGCCGCGCCGGCGAGGACGCCGGGCGCGATCACCTCGCGCACCCCGACCGCGAGATCCTTCCAGCGCAGGGCGAACGCCTTCGGATCCTCGCCGGCGACCTCGAGGTTGCTGAGCCCGATCGTCCCGGCCGCACGCACGCCGTCCGGCGGTGCCGTCGCCACCGACCCGACGGCGATCTGAAGATCCACGTTGGCGACGCCGCTCTTCAGCAACCGCGTCTGCGCCGTCGCGACCGGAAGCGTGAGGGGTGGAAGCGCGAGCGCGTCGACGCGGAGCGTGCCGTCGAAACCGATCGGCTGCCGGGTGAGATCACCGGCGACGCTCAGCGTGCCGCCACTCGCGGGTGCGACCGTGAGCTTGATCGCCGACGGGGTCTCCGGCGCGCTCTCCACGCGCGTGATCTCGGCGTCGATCGCGACCTCGAGCGGGCCGTCGCCGCCGAGCGCCTTGATGCCGGCATCCTTGAGCAGGATCGTGCGCACCGTCCACGTCCACGGCGTGGCGGCCGGGGCGGCCGAATCGGCGGGCGGTGGTGGAGGCGCGCCCGCCTCCTGCGCGGCGTTGAGCAACCCGCGCAGCACCGGCAGCGGCTCCGGGCCCGCCGGCACCGTCACGACACGCGCGCCCTCGAGCGTGACCGTGGAGATCTCCGCGACCTGCTTCACCAGGTCGACGCCGGCGATCTCGACCGCGAGCGAGCGCCAGCCGACCGCCGGGTCGTCGAGGCCGGCGACGTGCACCGCGAGATCGCGGAGCGCGACGCGGCCGTGGGCGGTGTGCGCGCCGTTCGACTCGAAGCGGTGCACGAGGTCGGTGTCGAGGCGTCCGGCGAGCGCGCTCCAGCCGACACGCGGAATGTAGACGCGCGCGTCGTCGATCGGCAGGTTCGTGAGCACGACGTGAGTCTCGATCGCCGGGCCGCCGGCGAGATTCTCGATCGTCGCCTCGAGATGCACCGTCCCGTCGCGGACGCCGGCGTCGAGCGTCATCTTGCCGGGCTCGAGCCCGGTCTCGGTGATGAGCAGCGAGAGGTTCGCCGCGTCCACCGTCGGCAGCGTCACGTCGAGATGCTGCGGCGCCTCCGTGACCGCGAAGTCGCGAAACCCGACCTGCCCGTCGCGCAGCATCACGCGTTGGATGAGGACGCCCCAGCCGGAGGGCTCCGATGGCGGCGCGGGCTCGGCGCGTGGCGCGGGCGCCGGCAGCACGAGCACACCGTCCTTGGCGCGATCGAGGCTGACGGCGAAGCCTTCGAGCTCGATCCCTTGGACCTCGATCGTCTTGTGGAAGAGCGCGAGGAATCCGATCTCGACCGATAGCCGCTTCGCCGAGAACACCGGTGCGAATCCGGGCAACCCCTCGCCGGCTTCCGGTGCGGGCGACTCGCCGGCGTTCCGCGTCGACTCGTTGGCGAAGACGCGCAGACCGTGCAGGGTGACGCCACCCCTGAGCAGCGCGAGGTCGACGTCGTCGAGCTCGATCCTGCCGACGAGCGCCTTGTCGGCCTGATCGATGGCGACGCGCCGGATGATCGACGGCAGCGCGATCCTCACCCCGATCACGACGAGAATCACGGCCAGGAGAACACCCGTCCGGCGGCGTGACAGGACGCGACGCCACGCCGACGGCTTCTTGGACGCAATCGGCATGGCGACGCTCATAACATGGCGCGCCCGCGTGGTGGGAACGAGCGCGCTGAGTGGACACTAGCGGTAGTTCGTGCGAGGCGTCGCCGCATGACTCGACACGCGAGCATCCTGGCGATGGTGGTCATGATCGTCGTGACGGCTCCGGGATGCGCGCCGCGCGTAGCCCGGCGGAGCGCCAAGCAGGTCGCGTGGAAGCTCATCGAGCCGCCGCAGGCTCCCGACGAACGCTACCCGCGCGGATACCGCGTGGAGTACGAGGCGCCGCTACCGGCGTGGACGATGGCCGCCGAATTCGCGACGCTCGAAGATTGCGAGCGCGGGATGCGTACCCGCATCGACGATACGATCGATCGTGCGCGGGCCGACTCCGGCGCGCAGGAGGCCAAGAACGACCTCGACGTCCGGCGCGCGGTCCACGCGCAGTGCGTGCAGGCGAAGTAGCGACGCGCGCGGTCGCGCGGACGGGATCGAACGTGCGGGGCCGGCCCACGGTTCGGGCCGGCCCCCCCCACACATCGACTGGAGTACAGCCGTCGCCGCCGATCAGGACTCGACGACGATCTGGTCCTCCGGGTAGCCGAGCATGCCGAACTCCGGCACGTCGAGGCCCTCGATCTCGACGTCGTGCGCGACCCGCATCGACCGGATCGCGTTCACCACCGTGAAGACGACGTAGGTCGCGCCGAACGCCCAGGCGACGCAGATCGTCGCGCCGACGAGCTGGCACATGAACTGACTGGTGTCGCCGTAGAGTAGACCGGTGACGCCCTGCCCCGCCTTGCCGAGGTACTCGGCCGCGCCCACACCGTTCCAGCCGGCACCGTACGCGCCGTCGGCGAAGACGCCGAGGCTCACGGCGCCGAGAAAGCCGCAGTACCCGTGGACGGAGATCGCGCCGCACGGATCGTCGACCTTCAGCACGCGCTCGTTGAAGAGCACGCCGGCGCACACGACGATCCCGGCGAGGATGCCGATGATCACCGACGCGTTCGGGGTCACGAACGCGCAGGGTGCGGTGATCGCGACCAGGCCGGCGAGCATGCCGTTGCAGGCCATCGTGATGTCGGGCTTGCCGAACATGAAGTACCAGAACATCAGCGCGCTCGCGGAACCCGCGACCGCCGCGAGGTTGGTGTTGACGGCGATCACCGAGATGCGGAGGTCGGTCGCGGCAAGCGTCGAGCCCGGGTTGAAGCCCATCCAGCCGAACAAGAGGATGAAGGTCCCGGTCACGACGAAGGGAATGTTGTGCGCCGGGAACGCGCGCGGCTTGCCGTCGGGACCGTACTTGCCGACGCGCGGCCCGAGGATGATGGCGAGCGCCATGGCGCAGAAGCCGCCGATCGCGTGGACGACGCTCGAGCCCGCGAAGTCGACGTAGCCGTGGCCCATGCCCATCGTCGAGCCGAGCTGCGACAGCCATCCGCCGCCCCACACCCAGCACCCGAAAACCGGATACAGAATCGCGCCGACGAAGAGCTCGCACAGGATGAACGCCCCGAAGGTGATCCGCTCGCAGATCGCGCCGACGATGATGTAGCCGGCGGTCTCCATGAACACGACCTCGAAGAGCATCAACGTGTTGGAGCTCGCGTCGTACGCGGGTCCGCTCAGGAAGAAGCCGCGGCCGCCGAGAAAGCCCCACTGGCCGTCGCCGAGGAGGTAGTGGTTCAGGGTCGGCGTGCCGCCGATCGCGGCGGGCGCGGCGTTGATCGCGACGCCGCCCCACTGGAAGGCGAAGCCGACCGCGTAGTAGGCGAGGAACGCAAACACGTAGGCCGCGAAGTTCAGCATCATGAGATGCGCCGCGTTCTTCTTGCGGACGAGGCCGCAGGTGAGGAGCGCGAAGCCCGCCTGCATGAACAAGACGAGGTAGCCGGTGTTCAGCGTCCACGAGGTGTTGAGGGCGACCCGCACATGGCCGACGGCGTCGGCGAGCTTGACCGCCAACGGCTCTTTGGCCGCGAGGCCTTGGTACTCGTCGTAGGCAGCTGCCTTCTCGGCGTGGTCGGGCGCCGACGCGTCGGTCGGCTCGGCGACGATGAACGCGTTGCCGCCGGCGTCGGCGACGCTCGTCCGGTCGCCGGTCGCGAGACCGGCGGGATCGGGCTGCGGCTCGTCGTCGGCCCGACAGGCCGGCGGAGCGCCCGCGAGCACGCTTGCCAGCACCACGAGCGCACCGAGGGACAGGATCGGGGACGATCTCATTCCTTCCTCCTTCAGACGGCGTTCCGACCGCGGTCGCCGGTTCGGATGCGGATCACCTCGAGCACGGGCGAAACGTAGATCTTGCCGTCGCCGATGGCGCCGGTGCGTGCCGACTCGATGATCGCGTCGATGATGCGCGCGACCCGATCGTCGGCGGCGATGATGGTCAATTGCACCTTCGGCACGAAGTCGACGGTGTACTCGGCGCCACGATAGAGCGCCGAGCGTCCCTTCTGCCGGCCGAAGCCGCGTACCTCGGCGACGGTGAGCCCATCGGCCTCGCCGTGCGTCAGCCGCTCCTTCACCTCGTCGAGCTGGTGGGGTCTGATGATCGCGTCGATGCGCTTCACTCCGGCTCGCGGAGAGCATTGCGCATGCCGAGTGAGGCGTGTGTCGCGATCGTGAGCACTGCCGCGTGAAGAGGCACGCATCGCCCTGGCGACGAACGTTGCGCCGGCGTCTTTGCTTGACGTCGCCGCGCGCCACGCGACTGCCCGCGAATCAGGCAACGCGAACGACGCCTGGCGCTGTGAATCAATCAGCGCTGCACGAACGTCGCACACGCCGATCGCGAGATCCCTGCAAGATGCAGCAACTCATCAATGCGGATTGCATGGCGGCGGGTCGTGACTCATTGCGTCGACCGCGTTTTCCGGCGCCCCGAGCTGGCGGCACAGATGAACGAGGCGATCAGAAGGTCACTTCGACGACGCGAGGACGCGGTCGGGAAGATCGTCGAGGCCGATCGCGTCGTCGCGGGACAGCACGGTCGCACGCTCGAGCACCGTCACGAGCTCGCGCAAATTGCCGGGCCACGCGTAGCCAGCGAGTGCCTGCCGGGCCTCTTCCGTGAGCCGAACGGGCGGCCGCCGATGGCGCGCGCACAAGCTCGCCAGGATGTGATCGCTGAGTCCCGGGAGATCCTCCTGCCGCTCGCGCAAGGGCGGGAGATAGATGCCGACGACGTTCAGACGGAAGAAGAGGTCGTGGCGGAACCGTCCGGCGCGGACGTCTCGCTCGAGGTCGCGGCTCGTGGCGGCGATCACACGCGCCTTCGCCTCCGGAATCCCCTCGTCCAGAAAGCGAACGAGCTTCGCCTGGAGTCCCGCGGGCAGCGCGCCGACCTCGTCGATGAACAACGTTCCGTGGGCCGCCGTCCCCCAGTCGCTCTCGTTCGCGTCGCGGGCACTCGCGGCATCGCGGCGGAAAAGGCGCCGGCGCTCGCGCTTGGGCGGCTCCTCACCGCTGCACGATACCGTGATGAACGGTCCGGCGCGGCGCCAGCTCCAATTGTGCATCGCTGCCGCCAGAGCGCTCTTTCCCGTTCCGCCTTCCCCGGTGAGAAGAACGGTCATGTCGAACGGCGCGACCTGTCGCGCCGTCGCAGCGGCCCGGCTCATCGTCCAGTTGAGCGAGCTCAGGACGAAGGACGCATCCGGATTGCTCCCGACCGCGTCCGGCCGTCTGAGCGATCGGACGTCGAGGGCGCAGCGCAGGATCATTTCGAGCCGCTCGAGTGAGGCGGGCTTGCGCACGTGCGCGACATCGTCCGCTCCCATCCGCTCCAACGTCTCCGGGGCGATTCCATCCCGCGACGCGAACACGACCAGAGCGTGAGGCTGGCGATCGAGCACATCGCGGAGGAGGGAAGACGCGTCAGCGCCGCCGGCGCCTACCCCGGCGAGGACGACGTCGAACTCCCGGGTCGCGACCGCGGCGAGTGCCGCTTCGCGCGGCGCGGCGGTCTCCACTCGATGACCGCCCCGCCGCAATGCCTCGGCGAGCTGGGTGCGTGCCGCGTCGTCGTCCTCGATCACCAGGACCGTCGCGAAGGGTGCCGCGCGCCCGCACGCCCCATCGGCGTCCGGCCGCGCCGCGGAGGCGCCCGGCGGCGTGGGAGCGTCCGCGGACGGCGGAACGGCGGCGCTCGGCGGGCTACCGGCGTGGTGGTCTTCGCGCACGATCGAGCTCCATTCCAGCGCTCTGACGGGTTCCCGGCGGCGCTCGCCGTCGGCGAGCTCATTGCGAGATGCAGTACCCGCCCTACGTCACATTGCAGGAATCACGGGCCGAGCCCGCTCCGGCGCGCCGCGTCCGGATCAGATGCGGGCTCCGAACGAGGCGGCGCTCGCGTGCTCCCCCGTCCGGATCCGGATCGCGTCGGCGACCGGGATCACGAAGATCCTGCCGTCGCAGGCGCCGTCCGTCCGAGCGAGCATCCTGATGAGGGCCACGACCTTCGGCACCTCGAAATCGTCCAACAAGACCTCGATTTTCATTCCAGGGACGAACTTCAGCAGGTACTCCGCGCCGCGGTAGCGCGCGACCTGCCCTCTTCGCAGCGGCGCGGTGCGCACCTCGGAAAGCGTGATGTCGTAGATGCCTTCGCGATCGAGGGCGTCGCTGATGGCGTCGATTTGAAATGGCGCGACGGTTGCTTCGATCCTCTTCATGATGCCTCCCGCGTGGTCGGCCTGGTCGTCCTCCCATTTTCGAGCATCGTTCGTGCCACCCGCGTGACGACGCCGCGAGCGCGCCCGGAAGACTTCCTCGAGCTCCTGAAGCGCGACGCCCGGGGTCGACTGAAGATCTACATCGGCTTTGCGGCCGGCGTCGGGAAGACGTTTCGCATGCTCGAGGAGGCGCACTCGCTCGCGCACCGTCGCGTCGATGTGGTGCTCGGGTTCGTCGAGACCCATGGCCGCGCGGAAACGGCGGCGCTGATGGAAGGACTCGAGTACCTTCCGCGGCGGCAAATCGAGTACCGCGGACTGGTCCTGGAGGAGCCCGACGTCGAGGGCATCATCGCGCGGCGCCCGCAAGTCGTCGTCATCGACGAGATCGCGCACACCAATGCTCCGGGCTCCCGCAACCGCAAACGCTACCAGGACGTGCTCGACATCGTGGCCGAGCGGATCAACGTCATCTGCGCCTTCAACGTCCAGCACCTGGAGAGCCTGAAGGAGGTGGTCGAGCGCGCGGCCGGTGTCATGATCCGCGAAACCGTGCCGGACAGCTTCCTCAAGCAAGCGGATCAGGTCGTCAACATCGACCTCGCCGCCGAGGATCTGCTCGAGCGGCTGCGCGCGGGCAAGATCTACGGCGCCGAGAAGGTCGAGTGGGCGCTCTCGCATTTCTTCAAGGAGGACAACCTGGGAACGCTGCGTGAGCTGGCGCTGCGCGAAGTCGCCGAGAGTCTCGACCGCGCGAGCCCGACGCAGCTCGCGACCGGCGAGTCGCGGCGGACCGACCACGCGACCGGGCGTCTCATGGTGTGCATGTCGTCCTTCTCCCCGCGCGCGAGCACGCTGCTGCGGCGCGGATCGCGCATGGCGGGACGCCTCAACACCGATTGGTACGTGGTCTACGTGGAGACGCCGGGCGAGGCGCCGGACCGGATTGCCGCGGATGCCCAGCGGCATCTCCTCGCGAACATCGACAAGGCGCAGGAGCTCGGCGCGCTCGTCGTCCGCCTGCAGAGCACCGATCCCGTTCCGGCGCTCCTGCACTACGCCCGCCTACACGGGGTGGGGCACATCATGGTCGGCCGCTCGCACCGTCCGTGGTGGCGGCAGGTGCTGCGGCGATCGTTCGTCACGCGCATGGTCCTGCAGGCCGCCGGCTTCGACCTGCACATCGTCGCGCTCGACGACGAGGAGCAGGCGTGAGCACCCGAACGAAGTTCCTGCTCGCGCAAACGCCGCTCGCGATCGCGCTCGTGCTTTTCGGCCTCGTCGCGACGCGAGCACTGTCGTCGCTGGCGGAGCAAGGAAGCACGATCCTGCAAGACAACTACCGGAGCGTGCTCGCGGCCGAGCGCATGAAGGACGCGATCGGGGGGCTGCAGGACGCGCTCTCGTTGACGCTGATCCGGGGCTCGGCGGACGCGGACGACGAGCCGCGAGCCGAGCGCCGCCGCTTCGAGGCGGAGCTCCTGGTCCAGGAGCACAACATCACGGAGCCCGGAGAGAACGAGGCGACCCGCCGGCTCCGCGAGCTCTGGGGGGCGTACCAGGAGAAGCTGGATCGCTTCGTGACGACCGATCCGGCTGGCGCGCGGACGCTCTTCGTCGAGGAGATCGCGCCGACGGCGGCCGCCATCAGGAACACCGCGGACAAGATCCTCGCGCTGAACCACGATGCGATGACACGGAAGAGCGAGCGCGCCCGGCAGTCCGCTGCCCGGCTGAACCTCTCCCTGCTAGTCGCGGCCTTCGTCGCGCTTCTCGGCGGCACGCTGCTCTCGGTCCTCATCACGAACCGCCTGGTCCAGCCACTGGCGCTCCTGACGCGCGCGGTGCAGCGGATCGGCGAGGGCGACTTCGACGCGCGCATCGGCCTCACGGGTCGCGACGAGCTCGCCCAACTCGCCGGCCACGTGAACGGCATGGCCGCGCGCTTGAAGCAGTATCGCCAGAGCTCGATCGGGGAGCTGCTACTGGCGCAGCAAGCGTCGCAGGCGGCGATCGACGGCTTACCGGATCCGGTGGTCGTGTTCGACGAGCATGGCGCCGTGCTCGCGGTCAACCGCGCCGCGGACGCGCTGCTCGGCGTGTCGCTCGAGCATGCCGGCGGCGATCCGCTCGATGCGCTGGCGCCGCCCGTTCGCGCGGTAGTGGAGGGCGCCCGTGATCACGTCCTGAAGGGCAAGGGCGCGTACGCGCCGAAGGGCTTCGAGGAAGCGATCTGCGTGTCTCCCGTGCAGGGCGAGCGCTACTTCCTCCCGCGCGCGACGCCCATGTATGCCGAGGAGGGCGACATCGCGGGCGCGACGGTAATGCTCCAGGACGTGACCCGCCTGCGGCGCGTCGACGAGCTGCGGAACGACATGGTCGCGACTCTCGCGCACGAGCTCTGTACGCCGCTCACGTCGCTGCGCATGGGCATCCATCTCTGCCTCGAGCAGACCGCCGGACCGCTGACGGAGCAGCAATCGGATCTTCTGTACGCAAGCCGCGAGGACTGCGATCGGTTGCAGTCGACCGTCGACGAGCTGTTGCACCTGGCACGTATCCAGGGCGCCCCGATCGAGCTCGACCGGCGCGCGACCTCGCCGCGAAGTCTCGTCGAGACGACGATCGACGCCCACCGAGCGCTCGCGGCGAAACACCACGTTCAGCTCGAAGCCGATGTGCCGGCGGGCGTCGGCGACGTCCGAGCCGACCGCGAGCGCATATGCGTCGTGCTCGCCAATCTGCTCACCCACGCGATCCACCGCTCCGCTCCCGGCGCGATGGTCTCCGCGCACGTCCGGCCGGTCGAAGGCGCGGTGCGATTCGAGATCGTCGACGGCGGCGAGACCATCGCACCCGAGGTCCGCGCGGCTCTGTTCGACCGCTTCGCCCGACCACCTGCGGGGTCGAGTACAGAAGCCGCGCGCGGACTCTCCTTCGCGAAGGAGATCGTCGAAGCGCATGGCGGCGAGATTGGCTTCACCAGCGAAGCGGACGGGTGCACCACGTTCTGGTTCACGCTGCCGTCGCGGGTGGCGGCCGATGAACCCCACTTCGACGCGTAGCCGTCACACTGCATTTTCCCGCAATCGCAAATCACCGATTCGTGCATTTCGCAGCGCCGGGAACGTGCCGTCCGCCGCAAAGGCCGACCGATACGTTGCCGACCGCAACAGCGGCGATGGCATATCCATTGCTGCATCGGGTCATGAAACGTCTCACGGGAGGTCGAACCATGAATCTCGTTGTTTGGCTGCCCGCCATGTTCTTTCTCGGCCTGGCGAGCCTGGCGCTCTGTTACGCGTTCATCGACGCGTGCGAACAAATCTGAGGAGCCGACCATGATTTACGTCACCGGAGCCGTCGCGCTGTTTCTCTTCGTGTACCTCTTCGCGGCGCTCATTCGTCCGGAATGGTTCTAGGGAGGGTTGATTCCATGTGGCTCTTGCCGATCTCGCTGCTCGTCACGATGGTCGTTCTGTCGATCCCGCTCAGCCGCTACGCGGCCTGGATCATGGAAGGACAGTATCGAGCGCCGCGCTTCCTACGATGGTTCGAAGAGCGACTCGACGGCGGGCCGCAGAATTGGAAGCAGTACACGGCCGCGCTGCTGGTCTTCAACGCCGTGCTCTTCGTCTACGGCTTCGTCGTGCTGGCGGTGCAGCCGCTCGCGCCCCTCAATCCGCGCGGCCTCGGCATGCTCGAGCCGACGACGATCTTCAACACCGTCGCGTCGTTCATGACCAACACGAATCTCCAGCATTATTCCGGCGACGTGCATTTCTCCAACTTCAGCCAACTCTTCTTCGTCATCGCGAACATGTTCCTTTCGGCGTCGGTCGGGTTTTGCGCGCTCGCCGCGATCATTCGGCTGTTCCGCGGCGACAAGACCGTCGGCAACTTCTTCGTCGATATGTGGCGGGTGATTCTCTACATGTTCATTCCCGTCTGCCTCGTGCTCGGCATTCTCTTCATGCAGCAGGGCATGCCGATGACGTATCAAGCCTCCGTCCAGGTCTCGACGCTCGAGCCCGGCGCCATGGGCACGACCGACGACGGCCAGGTGAAGCAGCAGACGATCGTCATAGGCCCGGTGGCGGCGGTCATCCCGATCAAACAGGTCGGGACCAACGGCGGCGGCTTCTTCGGCGCCAACGCCGCTCATCCGTTCGAGAACCCGAGCGCGTGGACCAACTGGATCACCTGCGTCGCCATGATGCTGTTCCCCGCGTCGCTCGTACTGATGTACGGCCGGATGCTCCGCCGGGTGCGTCACGCGGCCGTGATCTACGCCGTCATGGGAACGTTGCTGGTCGGCATGATCGGGTGGGCGGTCTACTGGGACGCGATGAAGCCCAATCCGGGCCTCACCGCGCATGCGGCCGTCGAGGACTACGCCATCCCGAGCGCAACGGCGCCGGGCGGATCACGGCCCGTGCCGTTCCCCGCGGTCGCGGCGCTGCCCGTCGATCAGCACCTCGGCAACCTGGAGGGCGCCGAGCTGCGCTTCGGCACCTCCGCCGGCGCGACGTTCGCGGCGCTCACGACCGCCTTCACCACGGGCGCCGTGAATCGTGCCCACGACAGCTTGAATCCTCTGGCGGGCCTCTCGCCGATGGTGGGCATGTGGCTGAACTGCGTCTTCGGCGGCAAGGGCGTGGGTATGATCAATCTGCTGCTCTTCCTCATCGTCGGCGTGTTCCTCGCCGGCCAGATGGTCGGTCGGACCCCCGAGTATCTCAGCAAGAAAGTGGGCGCGCGCGAGATGAAGCTCGCGATGATCGCGCTCCTCGTCCATCCCATCATGATCCTCGGACCGACGGGGCTCTTCGCCGCGAGCACGTGGGGCACCAAGGCGGAGAGCAACCCCGGCGCCCACGGCTTCGCGGAGGTCCTCTACGAGTTCTCGTCGGCATCGGCGAACAACGGCTCCGGTTTCGAGGGCCTCGGCGACACGTACGGCTTCAACGACAATCCCACGCCCGCGCCCACGGCCGTACCGTGGGACGTCGCGACCGGGCTGGTGATGCTGTTCAGCCGGTATCTGCCGATCATCGCGCCGATCGCGATGGCGGCAAGCCTCGGGGCGAAGAAGAAGACGCCGTTCACGTCGGGCACGATGCGTGACGACACCGCGACCTTCGGGTTCCTCGTGCTGGGCACGGTCGTGGTCATCGGCGCCCTGTTGTTCCTGCCCGTCGCCGCGTTGGCGCCGCTCGCCGAGCACTTGGGGCCGATCCCCTTCGGCGGCTGAGCTCGGCGCCGTGAACGATTTCGATGAGAAGGAGTACGTCGATGGCGATTCCAATGACCGAGTCCATGTCTAAGCCGCCCGCGGCTCCGGCGGCGATGAGTCGTCCGCCGCGGCGGACGCGGCGGAAGGGCCTGCTCGCCCCGGATCTCATACGCCAGGCGCTCAGGCAGTCCGTCGTGATGCTGCGTCCCGACATTCAGTGGACGAACCCGGTGATGTTCGTCGTGGAGATCGGCGCGTTCCTGACGGCACTTTTCGTCGTGCAGGCCGCGTTCGGCGGCTCCGCCAGTCAGGTGCCAGTGACGTACTTCATCGCGCTCGACATCTGGCTCTGGCTGACGGTGCTGTTCGCGAACTTCGCGACCGCCCTCGCCGAAGCGCGCGGCAAGGCGCAAGCCGACTCGTTGCGCCGGACGCGCCGCGACACGACGGCGTTTCGGAAACGCGCGAATGGCACCATCGAGGAGGTCTCCTCGATGGCGCTCAAGATGGGGGACCTGGTGGTTGTCGTGGCCAGCCAGGTCATTCCCGGCGACGGCGAGATCGTCGAGGGCATCGCGTCGGTCGACGAGTCGGCGATCACCGGCGAATCGGCGCCCGTGATCCGCGAGGCGGGCGGCGACCGTTCCGGCGTCACCGGCGGGACGCTCGTGCTCTCCGACCGCATCGTCGTCCGGATCACGGCCGCGCCCGGCGAGTCGTTCTTGGATCGCATGATCGCGCTCGTCGAGGGCGCTATCCGGCAGCGCACGCCGAACGAGATCGCGCTCACGCTCGTGCTCACCGCCTTCACGCTCATCTTCTTGATCGTGGTCGTGCCGCTCTGGCCGATGGCGTGGAACGCCGAGCAGTACATGATGGGCTATCTCGGCGTCCAGGAGCCGCTCCGGAGCCTCGGCACCGACGTGCCGACGCTCGTCGCGCTCCTGGTCTGCCTCATCCCGACCACGATCGGCGCGCTCCTCGCCGCGATCGGCATCGCCGGGATGGATCGCGCCCTGCAAGCGAACATCATCGCGAAGAGCGGCAAGGCCGTGGAAACCGCCGGCGACGTCGACACCGTGCTCCTCGACAAGACCGGCACCATCACGATCGGCAACCGGCGCGCGACCAAGTTCGTGCCGGTCGGACGACACTCGGAATCCGATCTCGCGCGACTCGCGGCCATGGCCTCGATCGCGGACGAGACGCCTGAGGGCAAGTCGATCGTGACGCTCGCACAGGAGACCGGCGACGCCGTCACCACCGCCGTCAGCGGCGCCGAGTTCGTGGCCTTCAGCGCCCAGACGCGCATGAGCGGCGTCGATCTTCCCGGTGGGAGGCGCGTTCGGAAAGGCGCCGCCGATGCCGTCGTGAAGTTCGTCCAGGCGCAAGGCGGCACGGTCCCGAGCGGGCTCCAGTCGGTCGTGGACGAGTTCGCCTCGAAGGGCGCGACGCCGCTTGTCGTCGCCGACGGCACCGCGATCGCCGGCGTCGTCGTGCTCGAGGACATTCTGAAGGCCGGCATCCACGAGCGCTTCGCGCGCCTGCGGAAGATGGGCTTGCGCACGGTGATGATCACCGGCGACAACCCGCTCACCGCCGCGACGATCGCGGAGCAGGCCGGCGTCGACGACTTCGTCGCGCAGTCGACGCCGGAGGCGAAGCTCGCCTACATCTTGAAGGAGCAGGCCGAAGGTAAGCTCGTCGCGATGATGGGCGACGGCACCAACGACGCGCCCGCGCTGGCGCAGGCCGATGTCGGCCTGGCGATGAACTCCGGCACGCAAGCAGCGAAAGAGGCCGGCAACATGGTCGACCTCGACAGCGATCCCACCAAGCTCCTCGAGGTCGTCGAGATCGGCAAGCAGCTCCTGATGACACGCGGCGCGCTCACGACCTTCTCGATCGCGAACGACGTCGCGAAGTATTTCGCCATCGTCCCCGCCCTGTTCGCGGGCACCCTGCCCTGGCTGAAGACGATGGACGTCATGCACCTGCATTCGCCGACCTCTGCCATCCTCTCGGCGGTCATCTTCAACGCCCTCATCATCCCGATGCTGATCCCGATCGCCTTGAAGGGCGTCCAGTACCGGCCGGTGGGCGCCGACGCGCTCTTGCGCCGCAATCTCCTCATCTGGGGTCTCGGCGGCGTCATCGTGCCCTTCGTCGGCATCAAGCTGATCGACATGGTCATGGTCTTCATGCATCTGGCTGCGTGAGTCCGCATTCGAGGGAGAACGTCATGCGCTACGTATCGAAAAGTCTCGTGCTGCTGGCCTTCGCGGTCGGCACCTGCTGCATCGTCTACCCGCTGGTGCTGTGGACGATCGGGCAGACGGTCTTCCCCGATCAGGCAAACGGCAGCATCGTCAGAGGCCCTGACGGGACGGCCGTCGGCTCGCGGCTGATCGCGCAGCCGTTCACCAAGGACGAGTATTTCCAGCCGCGACCATCGGCGGTGTCCTACGACGCCTCCGCCTCGGCGCCGTCCAACCTCGGCGCGTCCAACTACATGCTGCGCAATCGTGTCGCCGGCATTCTCGGTCCGATCGTGAAATATCGCGGCGGGCCGAAGGCGGGGCAGCTGGTCGGTCCCGACGTCGAGGGCTGGTTCGCGAAGGATACGTACCACGGCGAGCCGCACCTCGTCGCGCAGTGGGCCGACGCGCACGGCGGCGCCGCGCAAGCCTGGGTGAAAGCCGACCCGCTGCGCGCCGCGTACATCGACGAATGGGCGAAGGCGCATCCCGAGATCGTCGCGCAGTGGAGCAAGGACAACCCCGACAGCGCGGCGCCCACGGCGGTCGATCTCACGGTCGTCTTCTTCGAGAACTTTTCGAAGGAGCATCCCGGCAAGTGGCTGGCGCCGGTCGAACACACAACCCCCGACGGCAAATCGGAGAGCGGCATCGACGTCGTGAGCGAGGGAACGGACATCCAAGCGACGTTCTTCGACATGTGGCGCGACGAGCACGCGGACGCGCAGCTGCAAGACATTCCCGCCGACATGGTGATGACGTCCGGCTCGGGCTTGGATCCGAACATCTCGCTCGACAACGCCGAGTATCAGCTCGAGCGGGTGGCGGCGCAGTGGGCGAAGAACCTGAACCGCGATCCCAAGGACGTGCAGCGCGAGATCGCCTCCCTGCTGCAAGAGAAGGCCAGCGCGCCGTTCGGCGGACTCGTCGGAGAGAAGTTCATCAACGTCCTCGAGGTGAATCTAGCGCTGCGCCAGCGATACGGCACGCCTTCGGCCTGACCTCAACCGAGCAGCACCGCTCGCGCCGCGTCGACTGCGTCGTGCGTGCCCGTCAGCGCGAGCACGTCGCCGGCGCGGAGCCGTTCACCGGCTGCCGGCGCGAGGACGGGCGCGTCGGGTCGGATGATCGCGAGGACCGTCGCGCCGGTGCGTCCGCGCAAATTGAGATCGGCGAGGGTCTTGCCGATGCACGGGCTCGCCGCGTCGAGCTCGATCGCGGTGGGCTCGCCCAGGCCGGGAAGCAGCGCCGACACTTCGGCGATCGGCCTAACGGCCGGCGCCGGCCCGGCGCGCGCGCCCTTCGTGAGCGCCTCGACGATCGCCTGCGCGCCGGCTCGAAGGTGGTCCTCGAGGTCGTACGTGCTGCGCCAGATCGCAACCGCGAAGCCGGCGAGCACGGCGGCCAAGACGATCGGGCCGGCATAGCTCGGCAAGAACGGCTGGGTGACGGCGAGCACGACGACACCGGCGATCACGGCGACGCCGAGCTGCAGCGTCAAGATCAGCGCCCGGCGCGGCGCCGCGTCGAGGTCGACCTTGCCGGCGGTTCGCGGCAGCGCCCGCGCCGCCAAGGTCGCGCCGAGACGGTGCGAGAGCCGCCCGATCCCGAAGACCAGCGGCAGCGCGAGGGCGCAGCCCGCAGCGACGATGACGGCTTCCGCCGCCGCGCGGCCGATGCCGAGCGCGCGCTCGAGCGCTGCCGTGGCCGGCTCGAGCCAGACCGCAACGGCGATGACGAGCGCGGACAGCACGACGCCGTCGAGAACGAGGAGCCGCACGAAGCGCCCGACGCTGGCGGACGGTGCCGACGGTCGCGCGCCGAGCCGTTCCAGCCAGGCACCGTAGAGCGCCGCGAAGGTCTCCAGTCGATGCGGCAGCTTGCGGTCGATGAACGCGGCAACCGGGCCGGCGGCGCGGATGAGCCACGGCGTCGTCAGCGTGGTGAGCGCCGACACGGCGACCGCGACGGCGTAGAGAAAGTCGCGTGTGACGCCGAGGGCGAGCCCGAGGCTCGCGATGATGAACGAGAACTCGCCGATCTGCGCCAGGCTCATGCCGGCCTGCACTGCGCTGCGAATGCCGGTGCCGGTGAGAAACGCACCGAGCGCGACGCTGGTGATCTTGCCGACGATCACGAGCGCCGTCAGCGCCGTGATCGCGGCCCAGTGGCGGGCGACCAGCGCGGGCTCGATCGACATCCCAACCGAGACGAAGAAGATCGCGGCGAAGAGGTCGCGGACCGGCTGCACCAGGTGCTCGATCTCCTCGCCCCGGCCCGACTCGGCGACGAGCGAGCCGGCGAGGAAGGCGCCGAGCGCGACCGAGTATCCGAACGACTGCGCGACGTAGGCGGTCGTGAAGCAGACGCCGACGCTCGCCACCAACGTCGTCTCGGCGCGACCGAGTCCCGTCACGACCCGGATGAAGCGCGGGATCACCAGCATCCCGACCGCGAGCAGAACGGCGAGAAACGCCGCGAGGTGGCCGAGGGTCGCAGCGAGCGCGCCGGCGGTAAGGCCGGCGCCGGTCGCGAGCGCCGTGAGCGCCGCCATGAGCACGACGGCGATCAGGTCCTCGACGAGGAGAATGCCGACCACGAGCTCGCGGAGGCGCCCGCCGATGCGCTGCTCGTCGAAGACCTTGGCGATGATGGTCGTGCTCGAGATCGCGATCAGCGCGCCCGTGAACACGCTCTCGAGCACGGTCCAGCCGAAGAGCCGGCCGGCAACGAACCCGAGCCAGAACATCGCCCCGCACTGAATGACCGCGGTGACGGACGCGGTCGGTCCCACCCGCAGCAGCTTGCCGAGGCTGAACTCGAGGCCGAGCGAGAACATCAGCAAGATCACGCCGAGCTCGGAGAGCGTCTGCACGATGGCGCGGTCGGCAACGAGCGGGAGCGGCACATGCGGGCCGACGATCAGCCCGGCGATGATGTAGCCGAGGACGACGGGCTGGCGCAGGCGCTGGAAGACCACGGTCGTCACCGCCGCGACGGCGAGGACGACGGTGAGCGATCGCAAGAACTCGTGCACGTCGTGCATGCGGCGATCCTACGCACGCGTCACGCTCGGCGCGCGGCGGTGCGGCAGGCAGCTAGGAGTCGCTGCGCGACACGCCGCGGAGCCCGCGCCTGAACGCGCGGGCTCCGCGGATGGTGTCTTCTCGATCGACCCTCGATCGTACAGCGAAAAAGACGACGACTAGGCGTGCTCGCGACGCGCCATCATCCCGACCGGGACCGCGCCGCCGTGGCCGGCGAACTCGCCGGCCGGCATACCGCTGCCGCCGCCGTCGAGACCGTAGGCGCTCTCGCTGTGCTCGGAGAGGTCGAGACCGATCATCTCGTCCTCGTCCCCAACGCGCAACGAGCCGAAGACCATCTTGAGAACCGTCAGGATGATCACCGTCGCGATCGGCGCGAACACCGCGACGAAGGCGATGCCGCTCAGCTGGACCATGACCTGCCGCGCATTGCTCTCGACGCCCGAGCCGAGCGTGACGGCGAAGATGCCGGAGGCGAGCGCGCCCCAGGCGCCGCCGAGCGCGTGCACGCCGAAGACGTCGAGCGAGTCGTCGTAGCCGACGGCCGGCTTCAGGAAGGTGCAGGCCGCGTACGAGACTATCGCCACGCCGATGCCGACCGCGATCGCGCCCGCCGGCGAGACGTTGCCGCACGCCGGGGTGATCGCGACGAGACCCGCGACCGCCGCGGTCGCGCCGCCGAGCGCCGTCGGCTTGCCGCGATGCAGGGCCTCGATGAGCGCCCACGCGACCACCGCGGTCGAGGCCGCCGTGCTGGTGTTGAGGAACGCCAAGGTCGCGAGCGGGCTCGCGCTCAACGCGCTCCCGGCGTTGAAGCCGAACCAGCCGGTCCACAGCATGCCGGCGCCGATCAGACAGAGCGGCAGGCTGTGCGGCACCATCGCGTCCTTCCCGAAGCCACGCCGCTTGCCGAGCATGATCGCCGCGACGATCGCCGAGAAGCCGCTCGACATGTGGACGACCAGGCCGCCCGCGAAGTCGATCGCGCCCGACTTGAAGAGCCAGCCCTCCGACGACCACACCATGTGTGCGATCGGGCAGTACACGACCAGCAGCCAGATCGTGATGAAGGCGACCCAGACGCTGAACTTCATCCGCTCGGCGATCGCGCCCAGGATCAGCGCCGGCGTGATGATCGCGAACATCGCCTGGAACATGATGAAGATGTACTCGGGAATGTTCCGCGGCGGCGTCGCGAAGTTGGCCGTCACCGAGTCGATCGTGACGCCCGAGAGCATCACCTTCGAGAAGTCGCCGATCCATGCGTTGCCGGTCCCGAAGGCGAGGCTGTAGCCGACGACGATCCACAGCACGCCGACGATGCCGGCCGACAGCATGCACTGCATGAGGACGTTCAGGATGTTCTTGGCGCGCACCAGGCCGCCGTAGAAGAGCGCGAGGCCGGGCAAGGTCATCATCAACACCAAGGCCGAGGCGGTGAGCACCCAGGCGGTGTCGCCGGTGTCGATCGCGGGCGGCGTTGCAGCCGCCTCTGCCGCCCACAGGGCGGTGCTGGAGAGAAGGGTGAGCGCGGCGGCGCCGAGCACGACGCCGCCGGCACGCAGCCGGGTCGATACGGCAAATGAGGTCATCGAGGGTCTCCTTGTTGGGTCGTTGATCGAGATCGGCTGCGAGGCAGCCGGCGGAGCCGCCGGGGAACGCGAGAGTGGCGGCGCTTCCGAGGACTACGACCCGAAAGGAGGTGCGTGCGCTTCGTGAAAAAGCGCCGTGCGCGTCGCGACCTGCGCAGACGCGTCGGCTGCCGCCCGAGATCCGGGCGCCGACGAGTGGGCCGCGCTCGTCGATGCGAGCGCAGCCGCGTAGCTGGAGAGTCGCCCGCCGTGGTGTTCGCTTCCGAGGCCGACGACGCCAATGCCGGGGGCTCGGGATTCGCGCGCCGCAGGCTCGGGCGGTGAGTCGGGGAGCGACGGGTCGGATCGTCCGCTGCGATAGCCGCTCGAGCGCGACGGTCGTTCCGTACGTCCCGACCGGCAGGCGCCGTCCGTCTGGGGCGCCGGACCTCGGCCCGCCCATGCCACACGAACCGTCGACGCACAGCGCGGGCGCGAGGCACGCAGCTCCTCGCGTGCAGCGCTGACGACGATCGGCCGCCTGCCCGCGCCGCGAACGAGCGGCACCGCGACACCGCGCGGATGCGTCATGTAGCCCGGCGAGGCGGCGGCGGACGTCGCGAGAGCAGGGACCGCGAGGGCGGCGATCAGGGCAACGCGGGCGGTGGCCCAGCAGGTCTCTCGTCGGAGTCGCATGTCGTGATCACGAGCGACGCCGCATACACTCCTCCACTTCACGGCGGCGTCGCGTCGGGCGGGTCAAGAGCAAGGCACATACCGGGTCGCACCGCGCCGTATGCGCACGACGTCAAAGATTTAGCCATGGGCGAGGAGAGCACTGCCGCGAATTGCGGCAGTCACTGCTCATTTCTAAGGCAGCAGGCGGGCGCCCGGCCTCACCGTCCGAGCGATGCGATGCGGTTGCCGCGGTAGACGAGCCAGCCGATCGCGTCGGGATCACGATCGCCGAGCGCGAGATCGAAGACGATCCGATCGGGCGTATCGCGACGCACCTCGATGAAACGGGCGCTGCCGCGGCAGCGCGCAATGTCGTCGCTGTGCATGCCGTCGATCGTGCAGAGCCCACCGTAGGTCACCAGGACGTTGCCGGTCGCAGGGAGCTCGTACGCGCTGCCGACGAAGGGCGCGTAGAGCTGCTCGGGATCGACGAACTCCCACACCTGGCGGATCGTCATCGCGTTCTCGTCGATCGCGTACTCGACGGCGCGGCTGTGGTTCGCGGGCGCGGGCAGCTTCGGCTGGCCGGTGAAGGGGCTGGCGCGGTAGGTGCCGTTGTCGAAGAGCAGGAGCGTGCCGCGCGCGGTGAGCTGCGGCGCGTGCTGATGGTACGACCACGCGAAGGGCTCGCCGACGGGGGTCAAGAGGAACTGCTCGAAGCCCTGCCAGTTGTCGTGCGGCCCGAGGATCCACTCGAGACTCAGATCGCTCCGCGACGCTTTCACCAGCGCGTCTTGGTGCCGCAGCGAGGTGATGATGCTGTCGTCGCGCGGATCGAGGATGACGGCGTTGCTGTGCGCCCAATCGGCGGCGTCGGGGAGGCCGGTGGTCGCGTCGAAGCCGATCCGCGTCGGGTTGATCAGGTCGAGGAAATTCCAGGTCCGGAGCACGGTGCCGTCGCGCGCGAACTCGACGGCGGGCTGGTCGAGCACCGGCACGGTCGCGCGCACGTTCGAATCGTTCTCGTCGGTGGGGAAGCTCTCGATCGTCCGCACCGCGTCGCTGGTGGTGAGGAAGCTCTCCTCGTCCCCGACCTCCACCACGTCGTGATGGAAGGTGAAGACGTCGACGGGGAGCGCGCCCGCGGGCGGTGTGACCGTCGAGCGCGCCGCGTACCAGCTGCGCTGGGTCACGCCGAGGAAATCGATCTCGAGAACGACGAAGCGATCGCCGCGGATGAAGACGAGGTTGCCGTTCGAGAGCTGGTCGACGACCGCCGTGGTCGCGACGTTCATGTACCAGACGACGTCGCCGCGGCTGTCGACGATGACGAGGTACGACGCGCTCACGTCCTTGTTGCGGGTGCCGAAGAGCGTGAAGCCCGGCTCCATCTCGTCCTGCGTCGACGTGCGCAGCTCGAGGACGGGGAAGTTCTGCGGCAGCGGATCGGTGGTGGTCGTGAGCGGCTGGTCCGACTGACGTCGAGTCCCGTCGCCGGAGATCGCGGTGACAGTGAGGTCGTAGCTCCGGCCCGGCTTGAGCCCGATGACCGGCTGATCGTGGCTGGTGGCGAGGTCGGTCGAGGTCGTCGTCAGCGCGTGCGACGCGCCGTCGCTGGCGCTGATCTCGACCCGCGCCGGCACGTCGGTCTCGACGTGCACCACGCGGACGAGCGGCACTTGCGGGTTCGGACCGGCCTCGATCGTGGGCACGCTCGTGAAGCGCGGCTCGCTCGAGCCGCCGCCCCCACCACCGCCGCCACCGCCACAGCCGACGAGCGTGAGCGCGGCAAGCCCGATCGCGACCCCGA
>JBGPIT010000036.1:0-23036 GCA_041485125.1 Binatia bacterium
AAGTGGTACCAGATCGTGAACGAGAAGATGCGCGTCAGTGCCACTTCCAGGAGCAACACACCGAACGCGGCGGCAAAGATTCCGGCAGCCAGCTGGCGGGGGGTCATCGTCGTGAGGGCGTATAGATCGGGCGGTCCGGCGGCACAACCAAGATAATGTCCGTCAGTTCGCGAGGTAACCCAGACTCTGCAAGCGCTGCCGCGTCGACGGCGCGAGCGTCATCGTCGGGCTCGCCGGCTTCGTCGATCGTTGCATGCGCCAGATGTTGTCGCGCAGCGCGTTTGCAACGTCGGAGTGCGCGGTGACGACGTTCGTCGTCTCGCCGGGATCGGCGGCGAGGTCGTAGAGCTCCTCGCTGTAGAACTTTCGGTGGATCGATTCGTCGATCGGTATGCCCTCACGATCGACCATCGGAATCGGGTCGTTGAGGATGAGCTTCCATTGGCGGGTGCGCCAGCCGAGCCGGCGGAAGCCGAGCCGGGCGTCGCTCTCGGAGTCGATGACGTCGGCGAAAAGCCAATTCGCGGAGAGGTAGGTCTCGACGTAGGTCTCCTCGTCGCGTGCAGGGGGCTCGCCGCGGATCGCGCCGACCAGGCTCACGCCGTCGAGCGCGCCCGCGTACCGCACGCCCATCAGCTCGAGGATGGTCGGGAAGATGTCGACGTTGCGGGCCATCGTCGCGACCCGTGCTTTCGCCGGGACGCGGCTGGGAAAGCGCAGCAGCAAGGGAATGTGCTGGGCCGTGTCGTAGAGGAACCGCCCATGGCCGAAGTAGTCGTGCTCGAGCAGGCTCTGGCCGTGGTCGGCGTGGAGGATCACCGCGGTGTCGGCGGTGAGGCCGAGCTCGTCCAAGGCGGTGAGCACGCGCCCGACCTCGACGTCGGCGGTGACGACGTCGGGATCGTACGCCGGGAGCTGGCGCCTCACCGCCTCGAAGATGTCGTCGGTTTCCTGCGGCTTTTCGTGGGGACCGAAGTAGTGCACCCACAAGAAGAACGGCTGGTGCCGCTCCGTCCGCAGCCAGCCGAGAACGCGAGTGCTGGTCTCAGCGTCGCTGCGATACGCAGCGGTAACCCCGAGGAGGAAGTTTCGCATCCGCTCGGTCACGCTATCGGTGTTCGGTGTGAGGGGCGGTCCGGTCGCTCTGGAATCGTCGTTCGCGGCGATAGTTTGGCTGAACGTTTGATCGTACTTCTGGAAGCCCTGCCCGAGACCGTAGATCGAGTGCAGCGGAGAGGACGCGATGATTGCCGCGGTCTGATACCCGGCGCCGTGCAGGACCTCGGCGAGGGTCGTCGCCTCGAAGGCGAGGAACTGGAAGCTCGTACGCAGGCCGTGGGCCGGCGCGTATTTGCCGGTCATCACCGAGGCCATCGATGGCGTCGTCCACGTGACGTCGCAGAACGCGTGCTCGAACAGCACGCCTTCGTCGGCGAGCCGGTCGAAGTTCGGCGTCTGATGTCGTTGGTACCCGTACGCGGAGAGACGGTCGGCGCGCAGGGTGTCGACCGTGATCAGGATGACGTTCGGGCGCGGCGCGTGATGGCCGACGATGCTCGGAGCGGTCGCGATCACGGCGCCGAGCGCGATCAGCATCAGCGGAGATCCCGCGCGCGCGGGGAGGGCGGCGATCAGTGGGGCCACGCTCAGCCGCCCATGCCGTCGGCGCGTGCCGGTGGGGAAGGGTTCGTCGTCGACGCGACCAGTGCGGTTGCCGCGGTTGCGGCGCGGCTCACCGTGACGCTCCCGTCGTTGCGCATCGCCGCGACCATTTGCACCAAGGTCGGGTCGCGCGACGCGGCGGCGATCCAGCTGAGCGCTTCGCGCTGGCCGATCGAGCCGTCGACCAGGCCGCGCGCCAGCACCGGTCGGACGTGGTCGGGATCGCGCGCGTAGAGCTCGAGCAGGATGCTCGGGGTGTAGATCTCATCGAGCCCCGCCAAGCTGACGAGGAACTCGACCGTGCCGGCCACCTGTCCGAGCTTGGCGAGGCTGTGCGCCGCCGTCACCGCGAGATCGAAGTTGGTGACGCTCAGCATGGTGAGCAGGTAGGGCACCGCCTCGCGGTCGCCGGTCGCGCCGGCGAGCCACGCAGCGACGTAGCGCAGGCGCGAGTCGAGGTTTGGACTGCGGAGCCATGCCAGCGCGGGCGCCGTCCGCAGCTCGGAGCGCAGCATGGCGATGCGCTCTTGCGCGTCCTCACGGACGAACCAGAACTCGGCGAGGACCGACTTCTGCGCCAGGTAGAAGAGCGCCTGCGCGGCGAGGTAGCCTTCCTCGGTGCGGAGCGTGCCCGCCGTGATCCACCACTCCGGTCGGGGCAAGGCGAGGTCACGGGTGACGATGTCGACCAGCGGCGGCATCGCGCGCTCGTCGCCGAACTCGGACGTGATGCGGAGGAAGAGCGGACCGTAGGCGTCGTCGCCGTCGGCGGCGCGTTGCGCCAGCGCGGCGGCGCCGCGCGGATCGCGGACGGCGTGGATGTCCATCGCCGTTGCCCACCGCACCGCCGGGTTCGGATCCTCGAGCCCCGGCCACGCGCCCGCGTCGACGTTGCTCGAGGCCGCGGTGAATGCCAGCGCCGGCGGCGTCGCCAGGACGTCGCCCTCCCGTCCGAGGACGAGGTACGGCCCGATGTGCGCGACCGGCTTGAACGTGCTGCGCACGAAGTCGCGCACCAGGAAGTAGTAGAGCGGCGCCGTCGTGACGAAGAGCTCGTGGTCGTGGAGCGCGACCACCAGTCGCGGCATGTGGGCGCGCATCTGCGTGACGATCTCCGCCTCGGTCGCGTGGTCGGGATAGCCGGCGATGAAGTAACCCTTCGGCGTCGGGTTCAGTCGGCCGCCGAGGAAACAGAGCAGGTTCAAGTTCGGGAACGGGAAGACGAACTCGTCCGGACGGGTCTCGCGGTCGATGAAGGCCGAGATGTCGCGCAGCGGACCGAGCAGGCGATGATTGCGATCCATGATGATCGTGCCGTGGAGGAGCCCCGCGTTCGCGAGACGATCGTTCGGCAGATCGAGATAGTGCCGGAAGAGCTCGCCGGTCAGGCCGATGCCCGGCATCAACAATAGGGCGGCGAGGCCGAGCAGCGGGGCGGCGAAGAGCCCCGCGCTCGCGAGACGCCAGGCGGGTCGATCCGGACCGGCGGCGCGCCACCGCTCCGCGATCCACGCGATCATCGTGATGCCGAGGATCAGCGCCGGCGGCGCGACCATGAGCAGGTGCATGAAGTCGGCGCGCGGATACATCGCCAGCGCGAACGCCGGCGCCGACACCGCGACCACGACGAGCAACGCGAGCTGCGGCGATCGACGGCGCCGGGCGAGCGCATCGGCCACGATCGCGATGCCGGCCCAGCTCACCAGCTGCAGCAGGAAGAAGCTCAAATCTTGCAAACGCATCGCGACCGACGGTCCGAAGCCATTCGGCATCGGCGCCCCGAAGACGATCCACACGGCGGCGATCGCCGCGCCGACGAGCACACCGGCGAACGGCATCCACGGCCGCAGCCAGCCGCGCCGGAGCGTGGCGGGAATCGCAACCGCGAGGCCGGTGAGCAGCACGACCGCGACGTCCCAGCGCGTCCAGAGCTCGCGATGCTCGATCGTGAAGAAGCGCTCGTAGGATGATCCGAGCAGCAGCACGTCGCGCCCGAAACCGGCGACGCCGAGTCGCGACAAGAAAAACGCGACCCACGGCAGCGTCGGCAGCGCGAAGCCGAGCCCGAGGGCGAGGACGGTGGGGAGGAAGCTGCCGCCGGCGGGGTCGCGTCGCGCTTGGCGCAGCAAGACCGCCGCGATCACCAGCACCGGCAACGGAAAGAGCACGAAGCTCCGCCGCCAGAGCTGCGACTGGAAGACCACGATCACGCCGAGCAGCGTTCCGATCGCGAGGAGCCACCAGAGGGCGCGCGTGACCCGGCGATCCGCCCGCGCCGGCGCGTCCCACCACAGGAGGAAGAGGCTCACCGCGACCAGATTGAAGAGCCCGACGTTGGGCTTCGCCGAGAACGAGACTCCGGCAAGCAAACCGGCGAGCCAGATCCATCGCGTCCGTCCGGCCTCGGCGTAGGCCACGCAGGCGGCGATGCTGCCGAGCCAGAGCGGGATGTCGTACCAGGCCGGGTACGGCACGTTGAACGAGCAGAACTCGCCCGGGAAGACCGGCAGCATCGCCATGAAGAGCAGCGGCGCGAGCAGCCCCCAGAGCGGTCCGGCGAGCCGTGCGGTCAGCGTGAGGAGGAGGACCAAGGTGACGACGTTGGCGGCGGCCATCGCCACCCGGGTGACGAGGATGTCGGGGCCGAACAGGTGAAAGAGCGCGCTGTGCCAGTAGAAGTAGAGCGGCGTGTAGCCGGTCGAGAAGTCGAGGTAGGGGATCTGTCCGCGGTAGGTCGCATACGACTGATAGAGCAGGTCGCCGTCCTCGCCGGTCTGGATGCCGTACGGCGCGAGCGCGCCGAAGTAGAGCACGCCGGCGAAGATCGTGAGGAGACTCAGGATGCGTGGTGTCCTCGCGGGCCGCTCGCTCCACGCGGCAGCGGGTGTCATGACGGGGACTCGGCGCGCTTCTGGAAGAGGAAGCAGGCGTGTCGGCCCCAGCGGCTCGGCATCATGCGCTCGCAGAGCAGCTCGATCGGGTACGACAGCTGGATCACCGGCCAGAGCGCGGTGAACATCAGACGGCGCGGGCCGACGTCCTCGATCACCGTCGGCGCCGTCACGTCGTCCGCATCGGCGCCGCGCTGTGATGGGACGAGCGCCGTGAGCGCGCGGATGAGCGGGATGTACTCCTGGCCGCTCCAGCGCACGATCTGCATGCCGCGTTGCTCGTAGAGCGCGATCCACTCCTCAGGCGTACGCGCGAAGACCAGGCGGCCGGGATCACGCCGGTCGATGAGATCGAGGACGAACAGATGACCGCCGGGACGTAGCACGCGCACCATCGCCGCCGCGGCGTGCTCCTGCTCCTCGGGGCGCAGGTGCTGGATCACCGTCACCGAGACGACCAAATCGAAGCTCGACGCCGGCAGATCGATCTCGGTCGCCGACATGCGATGGAGCTCGACGCCGGGTGACAAGCGGGCGGCGGTCTCGAGCATGCTCGGCGTCGGATCGATCGCGACCACGCTTGCGCCGCGTTGCTGCAGCCAGCGGCTCCACCGTCCGCCGCCGCAGCCGACGTCGAGCGCGCGCGCGCCGTCGAGACGCAGATCACCGAGCATCCGTGTCACCGCCCGGAGCTGAAAGCGCGCGTAGAACCGGTTGAACCAGCGCGGCGCAGCGGGATAACAGACGGCTCCGAGCGGATCGCTAGCGGCGTAGCGGCTGGCGACCCGATCCCAGTACGGCATCAGACTGGTTTCGCCGGAACGCATCGGCTCGTGCTGGTTGGTCATGCGGTCGTCCACTTCTACCCGAGATCTGGATCACCGTGGAAGCGCGCCTTCGCGGCTGCTGGTCAGGGTGGCGCATGATCGTTTAATGTAGCGCGTCGTGCGTCGACCTTTGCTATCGACTGTGTGTCTCGTCGTCGTGGTCGGGACGGCATCGACCGGCGCTGCTGCCGAGCCCGCCGACGCCGGCTTCGAGATCAACGTCGTCACGCTGCCGTCGGCTGAGTACGGCAGCATGCCCGAGCCGATCTCGGGCCCTTCCGCGAATGCCGTCGGCGACATCGTGTTCGTGGCGCCGGACGCGCGTGGCGGTACCATGTTCGTCCGCAATGGCTTTGGCTTCACCACGCCGCTCGTGTCGGTGGGTGATCACCTCGGTGACGGCGTCGTCGCGCGATTGGTGACGATGCCGAACAGCATCGATGCGTTTCGGCAGATTCTTTTCTACGCCGTGCTGAGAGATGGGCGAAGCGGTCTTTTTCGCGCCTTTCCGACGCCGGGCCCATTCAGCGTATCGCCCGCGTGGGGCTACCGTGATCGTCCGGTCACGTTTCATCTGGTCGGTGTCGGGTTCGTGCCCGGGATACAGGTGCGCTTCGGCGATCGTGCGGCGGGATTCGTCACCGTCATCAGTCAGAGCGAGCTCACTGGCACCATCGCGGCCGGCGCTCCTGCCGGCACCGTCGACATCACGACGGGGCGGCCCGGCGGCGCGACGCGCACGCTGCGGGCCGCTTTCGAGTTCCGCGATCCGCCGGTGAGTGGGTGCCGCGGCTTCTGGCCGGATCACCGGCATCCGGACGTGACCATGTCGAGCATGATCTCGGGATGGATCGTTCCGTGGGGAATCCTCGCCATGCATTCCCTCGGCCGCCGCTGTCGTCGCCGACGCCGCGCCGCTCGGCGCTCACGGACCGCGCGCGAGGAGCACGCTCAACCTCGCGGCGAGACCAGCGACACGCGTGTGAAGCGCGAGATGGTGCTCGGATCGAAAGCCGGCGTTGGCGTACTGTCGACTCTGTCCCTCGCGTTGCCACACCGCCCACCGCACGCCTGAGAGGGCCGCCGCGTAGTCCGCGGGCTCGGTGCAGCGCGCCAGGCCGCTGACGAGCTCGGACCAATCAGCGTCTTTCTCGTATTGATACTCGAGACCCCAGCCGAAGCCGAAGAACGCGGCGTCGCGATCGTTTCGCACCCGCGTGAGCAACGCCACCGCGCGGTCGAGATCGTCGCGGTACTTGAGATGGGTCAGCAGGCCCATCACCTTGTAGCCGCTCTCGACCGGCGGCGGCACGGCGCCCGGATGCTCACGCAGAAGGGTTGCAGTCCCGTAGGCGCCGAGGCCGAGCGCGAGCGCGATACCGACGCCGCCGATCAGTCGCCGCGTCGTGTGGAGCCGCGACAGGCCGACGGCGAGCGCGCCCGCGGCCGCCGGGAAGAGCGGCGTGAAGAAGCGATACGCGATGAAGTCGTCCTCGACGTCGAGACGGAAGGCGCTGGCGAGGTACGCCACGAGGTGCAGGAGCACGAAGGTGAGGATCAACAACGCGACCACGGCGACGCGACGTTCGCGTAGCGCGTCGGACTCACGTCGCGTGCCCTCGCGCATCGTGCCCGCCACCCGCGCGACCTCGGGGACCGGCTCGGGTGTGGTCGTCTGGTGTCGCAGCGCCCGCAACGCGAGCGGCAGCAGGCCGACGAGCGCCACGATCACGAGCGCATAATAGCTCCAGGTTGCAAGCCCGAACGTTCCGTCCGGCGTGTCGGGAAATCCCAGGCTGCGCGGCAAGTCGAACGCGAACAGCGCGGCGAGCCGTGTCGAGAGCGACTCGGTGGAACCGGTCACGGCCGCCTGCCGCGGGTCGAACAGCTCCCACAGCCGGTCGAGCCCATGAAACGCGTGCGCCAGGTTGTATGCGAGCCAGGGCAGGAGCCCGAGCGCGACGCCGGCGAGCGCTGCCGGGATGCCTCGCCGCAGGCTCCCACGCGGTCCGGCGACCGCCCAGACGACGGCGCACGCGGCGACGCCGGTCGCCGCGCTGTAGCAGAACCACAGTCCGAGGCCGGCGACGACGCCGAGGAGAAGCGGGATCCAACGCGCCCGCGCCCCCGTGACGATCGCGACAGTGAGCAGAAACGACGCGGCGGTGAAGACCGCCGTCTCCATGTGCGATCCCATCGCGTGGACCTGGTACAGCTGCACCGTCGGCGCTGGGAGCGCGAACAACCACGAGCCGAGCACGGCGCTTGCCGGCCCGGCGACGCGCCAGAGCAGCACGATCCAGAGCACCGCGGCCAGCAGCGAAAACCCGACCGCGACGAGCTTCAAGTGGCCGTACGTCGGACCGAGCACCGCGAAGACGGGCACGGCGAGCATCGCGACGACGAGGCTGCCGCCCTGGTAGTGGTCCGCTTGATAGTCCGTGATCGCCCACGTCGACCCGTCCAACATCTCGGATGCGGCGACGAGCCGGTACGGCTCTTCCCAGTACAGCACGTCGGCGGCGCTGGTGTGGATGAGCAGCAGGCGCAGCGCGAGAAACGCCGCGAATCCTGCGATGACGACGACTAACGGTCCCGCGAAACCAGCGCTGTCGACTCGATTCGCGTCCACGCGTCGGCGCCGCACGGCCCGACCATACCAAATTCCGCTCGCGCCGACATACGGCGCAGCACGCTCACGAGGCGGCGTTCTCCATACATAGCTGAACGGTTTGAGCGGCATCGTCGCTTCGCCGAACGAGTTGAGAAACACGAGATACCGCGCCGCGTACAGCAGGTCCGCTGGCGCTCGGACGCGGAGCAGCACGGCGATGGCGATCGCGACGGAATGGAGCGGCATGATGCGGCTTCCGCCAGGAATGGCCGGGAGAGGAGGAACGCGCTCAGAATGAAGAAGAGAGCCGCTCGAAAGCAGCGCTCAGACAGGGCTCGCCCAGACCTCGATGCTGCCGCCGGCGCGTGCCGCCGACTCGATGGCGGCGAGCGCGATACAGAACGGCGCCAACACGCCCGCGCCGATGAGGGCGCCGATCCGCGGACGGCTCGCGGTTGCGGCGCCGGGCGCGCGAAGCTGATCGTAGAGAACTTGGTGTCCGCCGCCCGCCGCGTGCACGATGCTCTGCAGCCAGCCGTACGGGTTCTGCTCGATCGAGAAGTGCGACACCTGATCGACGCGGAAGCCGCACGTCTCCAGCATCGCAAGCAGCGTCGACGGCGTGAAATGATGCAGATGGCGCGGCAGGTCGAGATGGAACCAGTGCTCGCGTATCGACCGTGCTTGCCAGCTCGCGACGTTCGGCACCGCGATCACGAGGTGTCCGTCGGGCTCGATGATCCGCCGCACCTCGCCCAAAGCGGCGATTGGATCGTCGAGGTGCTCGAGCACGTGCCGCAGGATCACGACCTGAAAGCTCGCGGCCGGCAGGCGAGCCGCCGCCAGCGGCCCGACGTGGGTCGTGATGCCGGAGCCGGGCGGGACGACGTCACCGACACGAGCGTTGAGCTCGGTCCCGGTGCAACGAAAGCCGCGCGCCGCGAGCGCCACCAGCAGCTTGCCGTCGCCGCAGCCGATGTCGAGCGCCCGCCGCGGCGGTCCCGCCCGCCGCGCGATGCGGCGCGCGAGCGCGCGAGCGCAGGCGCGCCGTGCCGCCTCGATCAGGCTCGAAAACTTCCGGGCGGTCATGCTGAGGTAGTCGCCTGCGTAGAGTCCCCGCAACGCGGCCGCGTCCGGCCGCGGCTCGGTCCGTCCGAGACCGCAACGCGCGCACGCGACGACCCGGTACCCGCGTGTCTCGCGCGTGACCGGAACGCAGGCGACCGTCCCGCATGCGGCGCACGGCGACGCGTCGAGGGCGAACCCCTCGGGCGCATCGTGGTCCGAGTAAGCTGATGCATACGCCGACGAGGGTACGCGAGGGCGCTCAGCCACGTGCGCTCACCAGCGGCGCGTGCGGCCCTCGACCGCCGCGCGCTCGCGCGTCGTTGCGGACCGTTTCGACGCGTGAGAAGCATGGCGCGATGCTCCGGCACTCGCCGTCCGCACGTGCATCGCACCGATGACCGACCGCCTGCGCGCGACCTTCCTCGCCGTCGCCTTCGGATGCGTCCTCGCAGTGCTCGTGGCAGCGACGTTCGAGCTTCTCTGCGGCCTCGTGCTGCGCAGGCTCGGGCCGGTCGAGCCGGTCCCGGGCGTCATGCCGGCGCTCGAGGATAATCCCGCGCCGCTCGTCGCCGATTTGGACTTCCTGTGGCGGAACGAGCCCGGCGCGGCGAAGACCGGGCCGGTGAATCCGCGCGGCATCGACGACCACACGACGTGGACCGCGCGTATCGATGACGACGGATTCCGTGGTCCCGATCGGACGCCACCTGCCGGCTCGGAGCGCGTGTACCGGGTACTGTGCATCGGCGACTCGTCGACGTTCGGCCTGAACGTCGACCAGGGCGCGGAGTTCCCGCGCCGGCTCGAGCGGTTGCTCCGGCGCGCGTATCCCGGCCGCGCGATCGAGGTCGTGAATGCGGGTGTGCCGGGCTGGTCGTGGATGCAAGGCGCGCGGTTTCTGCGTCTGCGCGGCATCGCGCTCCACCCCGACCTCGTCATTGCGGCGTTCGGCACCAACGATCAGTTCTGGCCCGCCGTGATCACCGATGGCGAGCAGTTCACCCGCTTGGAGAAGCCGCTGGTTCGCGGCGTCGAGGCCGTGCGGCAGCTCGCGGCCCGGACGAGCGCCTTCCGGCTGGCGCTGCGCTTGGCCCCGCGTGTCCGCCGGCCGTCGCGCAGCCCCGGCTGCGAGCGCCAGATCCGTGAGACCGGCGGATGTCATCGCGTCGCCGTTGGGGAGATCGAAGCCGCCGTGGCCGACGTGCACCGCACCGCAAGCGCGGCCGGCAGCGAGCTCGTCGTGCTCAATCTCGATTTCTGGCGCTCGTCGGCCGCTCAGCACTCGCGTGCCGCAGCGAAGGCGGCCGGCGTTCCGTTCCTCGACATGGTCGAGCGTCTCGATCGGAAGATCGTGGCCGTTGCGCGCGCCCGCGCTCGCGCCGGCGGTCTTGTCGCGCCTGGGCCGATGGACTTGAATGCGGCCGGCGCTGCGGCCGAGCCCGAGGTTCTCCTGCGGCTCGAGGCGACCGAACCCACCGCGCGCTTCACCGTCCAAGCGTGGACGTGGACGCCATGGGCGGAGGTCAACGCGCTCCAAGAGACGCCGCTCTTCGACGACGGCACGCACGGGGACGAAGTGGCGCACGACGGCGTGTACTCTGTCGCGATGCGACGTGGGCGGGGACAGCTCAGGTATCTCTTTCATCGCGACGGCGTGCCGGAGATGGCGCCCCTACCTCCCGTCCCGCGCGGCTCCGCATATCGCTGGCTGCGGGTGGACCGCTCGCTCGCGTCTCCCGTGCACCGCCTCGGCGAGCTCTCGTACATGTCGGACATCGTGCATCCCGACGCGCGCGGACACGCGGTCATCGCCGCGACGCTCGCGCGCTGGCTGACGGGACACTCGCGGTCGTTGCGTGGGCTCGTAGCCGCGCGGTCATGGCCGCAGAAACTTCGCGCGCAGCAGGCGCGAGCGGCGGAGGACGTAGAGGAGTAGGACCCACAAGGTCTTGAGACCATAGACGCTCGACACCCGAAAATTCACCGACGACGCGTCCTTGAAGTATTTCGTCGTGACCGGCACCTCCGCCATCCTGAATCCGAACGCACGGGCCTGGACGATCACCTGCGAGTCGAAGACGAAGTCGTTCGAGTTGCGCAGGAACGGGATGGTCCGCAGAAACCGCGCCGAGTAGGCGCGATAACCCGTGTGCGCGTCGGTGAGGCGCGTGCCGAGAACGAAATTCTCGATCGTCGTCAGGATGCGATTCGCGACGAACTTGTAGGTCGGCATGCCGCCCGCAAGCGCCCCGCCCGGCATCACCATCCGCGATCCGAAAACGATGTCGGCCTCGCCGGCAACAATCGGACGCAGAATGTCCGGGATGAACGCGGGGTCGTACTGGTTGTCGGGATGCACCATGATCACGATGTCGGCGCCGAGGCGCAGCGCTTCCATGTAACAGGTCTTCTGGTTGCCCCCATATCCGACGTTGTGGGGGTGCTTGATGACGCGGATTCCGAGCTCCTCGGCGAGGGCTGGAGTGTCGTCCGTCGATGCGTCGTCGACGAGGATGATCTCATGCACGGCATCTTTCGGAATGTCTCGGTGTGTGAGAAGAAGCGTCTTTGCCGCGTTGAAGGCGGGCATGACGATGATGACCCGCCGGACGGCCGGCGCGCTCGCTTCGGTGGCGATTGATCGAGAATCGGTCACAGAGAGGGGTCCGGGGCCAAGAATTGTCGCAGCGGGCGGTCGCCGTCAACCAGCAAACGCCATAGGTTCCTTGCAGTCTCGCACACCCTCCGCTGACCAATCGTCTCACGTGGCGCGCGTGAGAAGCCCGTCGTGGTGGGCGATCATGGCGCTCGGCTGCCTCGTCGCGGTGGTTGCGATGTCCGTCGTCCGGCCGCCGGCGCGCCCGAACATCGTCCTGATCACGATCGACACCTTACGGCCCGACCGACTCTCCGCCTACGGCTACGACCGACACCGGACACCGCATCTCGACCGCCTCGCCGCCGAGGGGACGTTGTTCGAGAACGCGTTCTGCGACGTGACCTGGACGACGCCGTCGATGGCGTCGGTGATGACCGGACGCTACGCGACCGGGCACGGGTTTCGGACGCCGTTCCAGACGCTGCGTGCGGACGCGACGACGCTCGCCGAGCTCTTGCGCGCGCACGGGTTCCGGACTGCCGCGGTGATCGGGTCGCTGCCGCTTCATTCGATCTTCGGCTTGAGCCAAGGCTTCGCGCTGTACGACGAGGACTTCAGCGAGCCCCTGATGAACGTGGAGGCACGAACCGGCACGAATCAGCTGACCGGCGTCGATGACGCGTTCCGCGCCCGGCAGACGTTCCTCGACGAGAAGGCGCGGACCGCCGGATACCGGCCCGACAGCGCCGTGAGCGACCGCGTGATCCGTTGGCTGCAGACCTCTCGTCGCGAGCCGTTCTTCCTATGGATCCACTACTACGGGCCGCACGAGAAGCTCACGGCGGCGACCGACGTGTCGGAGCAGCACCGGCTACAGGTTTCGCAGTACGACGCCGACGTCCTGATCGCGGACACGCAGGTGGGACGCGTGCTCGAGACGCTCGACGCGCTCGATCTTACGGCGCGGACCGCAGTCGTCCTGCACGCCGACCACGGCCAGAGCCTGCTCGAACATTCCTATTTCGGGCACGGGCGATACCTCTACGACACCGTGGCGCGGGTGCCGCTCATCGTGCGTTGGCCGGGGCGCGTCGCTGCCGGCCAACGCGTGCAGCGACTGGTACGCAACATCGACATCTTCCCCACCATCCTCGAGATCGCCGGAGTGCCGGCGCCGGCCGCGGACGGCGCGAGCTTGCTCGCGGCCGCCGACGGCGATCGCGGCGGCGGAACGTACATCGAGACCTATCTCTCGACGACGTGGCTCTTCGCCGACGTCGATGCGTCGGTACCGGGCGGCCGTGTCGGCATCCGGCGACTCGCCTATCGTACGCTGCACTGGAAGTACGTCGTGAACGATCCCGTCATGCTCTTCGATCGGCCGGACTCGCCCGTGCCGGAGGCGCTGCGCCGTCGCTACTACTCGGAGGAGCTCTACGATGTCGACGCCGATTCTGCCGA
The DNA here is from genome assembly GCA_041485125.1 of Binatia bacterium. Lineage (GTDB taxonomy): Bacteria > Desulfobacterota > Binatia > UTPRO1 > UTPRO1 > JBGPIT01. The sequence continues at coordinate 13,123 of JBGPIT010000036.1, forward strand.
GACGGTGAACGTCCTGCCGGCGCATCCCGAGATAGCGGACGCGTTGCGGTCCGCGGTGCAGACCCAGCAAGCGAGCACGGCGACGAAAACGGCGCCGATGGCGCTCGACGACAGCGTGCGCGCGCGCCTCCGGGAGCTCGGCTATCTCGCCGACTGACACCCGCGCACGGCGCGCCGCTGGCGGCGGGAGCGCCGGATTTCCTCTTGCAATCTCGCATCGCCTCGGATGAACTGAACCCGTGCATGGCAAGCTCCGCTGCGAGTCCGCGCGTGCTCGTCACCGTCCTCAATTGGAACGGTGCGGATGACACGCTGGCCTGTCTCGAGAGCCTCGCCGCTGCCGACTATCCTTCTTTCGATACCCTGGTGATCGACAACGGATCGCACGATTCGGTCGCTCCCGCCGTGCGCGAGCGCTTCCCCGCGGTTCGCTGCGTCGAGCTGCCGGTGAACCTCGGCTACGCGGGCGGCAACAACGTCGGCCTGCGGCAGGCGATCGAAGAGGGCTACGACTTCGCGTTCGTCCTGAACAACGACACCGTCGTCGAGCCCGGCTTCCTACGCGCCGCGGTCGATGCCGCGACCGCCGAGCCACGCGTCGCGGCGGTGGGCGGGAAGGTGGTCGCCTTCGACGAGCCGTGCCGGCTCTGGATGACCTACGGCACCGTGAACTACCGGCAGAGCCTGATCCATCTCGAGGGTTGGGGCGCGCGCGACGACGGCCAGTACGATACCCGTCGCGAGGTCGAGTGGGTGCCGGGCTGCGCGCTGCTGCTCCGGCGCGAGGCGCTCGTCGACGTCGGTCTCTTCGACGAGCGGTTCTTCGCCTACCACGAGGACGTCGACTGGTGCACGCGTGCCCGCGCGCGCGGCTGGCGCGTGCTCTTCGAACCCGACTCCGTGGTGCGCCACCGCGGCAACCGCACCCTCGGCGGCCCGGCGTACACCAGCCCGCGCAAGTACCTGAGCGCGCGCAGCACCGTGCTCTACGCGCGCAAGCACGCGACCCGCGCCCAGCAGCTGAAGCTCTGGACGAGCATCCTCGTGACCTTGCCCTTCGTCTTCCTGCGCCGGCTCGCGACCGGCGAGCAGCGCGGCGTGTGGCTCAAGGTGCGCGGCTGGGTCGACGGTCTGCGCGACCGCGAGCCGCCTTTCGACGCGCTCGGGCTGCGCTGAGCGCGCCGCTCCTCCGCCATGCCCAAGAAAGTCGTCGTCATCCCGACCTACAACGAGCGCGAGAACATCACGCAGATCGTGCCGCAGATCCTCGCTCAGGACGGCGACATCGAAGTGCTCGTCGTCGACGACGACTCGCCCGACCAGACCGGCGCGGCCGTCCGGGAGCTCGCGCGTGCCGACGGCCGCGTGCATCTCCTCGCGCGCCCCGCCCGCGAAGGGATCGGCCCGGCGTACAAGGCGGGCTTCCTGCGCGCGCTCGCCATGGGTGCCGAGCTCGTCGTGCAGATGGACGCCGACTTCTCGCACCCGGTCGCGGCGCTCAGCGAGTTCTTTCGCTACGCCGAGGACACCGACGTCGTGCTGGGCTCACGCTACCTGAACGGCATCACGGTCGTGAACTGGCCGATGGACCGGCTCCTCCTCAGCTACTTCGGCAATGCCTACGTGCGCCGCATCACCGGCCTGCCGGTGCGCGACACGACCGGCGGCTTCAAGTGCTGGCGGCGCGAGGCCCTCGAGGCGATCGACGTCGCGAACGTGCGCTCGAACGGCTACGCCTTCCAGATCGAGACCACCTACCGGCTGTGGCGCAAGGGCCTGCGCATCCGCGAGATGCCGATCATCTTCATGGACCGCACCGTCGGCGAGTCGAAGATGACCAAGCGCATCAGCATCGAGGCGCTGTGGATCGTGTGGTGGCTGAAGCTCCAGGAGCTGCGCGGAAAGCTCTGAGATGACGGGCGCGCGGCCGCGGATCTTCATCTTGAACGAGCGCGACCTCGAGAACCCGCTCGCCGGCGGTGCCGAGGTGCATCTCTTCGAGATCTTCGGCCGCCTCGCCGCGCGCGGCTTCCCGACGACCTTGATCTGCGCCGGCTTCCGTGGCGGCGCGCGGTGCGCGACGATGCGCGACGTCGAGGTGCTGCGCACCGGCAATCGCTACACCTACTACGCGCGCGCGCCGCGCCTCTTCCGGCAGCTCGCCCGTCAGTGGGATGGGCCGGCGATCCTGGTGGAGAACCTGAACAAGCTGCCGTTCTACGGGCCCTTGTACTCGCCCGTTCCGGTGCTCGCGATCGTGCACCACCTGTTCGGCACCACCGCCTTCCGCCAGGTCAATCTACCGGTCGCGATGGTGACGTATTTGTCCGAGCTCTTGATCCCGGCGGTGTATCGCCACACGCCGGTGGTCGCGATCTCGCCGAGCACGCGCGACGACCTGGTGGCGCGCGGCGTCCGGCCGGAGAGGATCACGCTCATCCCGAACGGCCTCGACCACGAGCAGTACCGGCCGGACGACCGCGAGCCGGGAAACGTCATCTTGTCGCTCGGCCGCATCGAGCCCTACAAGCGCATCGACGTGGTGGTGAGCGCCATGTCGCACATCCGTGCCGCCGTCCCTGACGCGCGGCTCGTGATCGTCGGCCGCGGCGCGGCGGTGCCGGCGCTGAAACGCCAAGTGGAGCGCCTGCAGCTCGAGGACGCGGTGACGTTCGAGGGCTTCGTCGACGAGGACGCGAAGGTGGCGCACTATCGGACCGCGCGCGTGTTCGTGAATCCGTCGGAGAAGGAAGGGTGGGGGCTCACCGTGCTCGAGGCGAACGCCTGCGGCGTGCCCGCGGTCGCGAGCGACTCGCCCGGCCTGCGCGACTCCGTCCGTCACGACGAGACCGGTCTACTGGTGCCGCACGGCGACGTCGGCGCGTGCGCCGACGCGATCGTGCGCATCCTGGGCGAGCGGGAAACGTGGCGCCGGCTGCGCGCCGGCGGGCTCGCGTGGGCCGCGACGTTCAGCTGGGAGGCGGTGAGCGATCAGATCGAGGCGATGATCTGGAAGCAAGCCGCGCGCGCGTCGGTCGCACACCACCCGGCGGACGATCGGGCGCGAGCGACGGGAGGCTCGTGAGCCGGCCGCGCCCGCTCCTCACCGCCGGCCTCGCGCTGGCGGCGGCGGCGCTCACGCTCGCGTACCTGCTGCCGTTTCGCGCCTACGGCCTACAGGTCGAGGACGAAGGCACGCTGCTCTACCAGGTGCTGCGCGTCGTCGAAGGACAAGTCCCCTACGTCGATTTTCTCACCGGCTACATGCCGGGCTATTTTTACGTCGGCAGCACGATGCTCTCGTGGGCGGGCGACGTGCCGACGATGCGGGTGTTGATCGCGGTGCTGCACGCGCTCACCGTCGCCGGCAGCGTCGTCTTGGCGACACGGGTGGCGCGGCCGGCGCTCGCGCTCGCGCTCCCGCTCCTCTACGTCGCGTTCCTCCCGGTATTCCCCGGGAGCTTCTGCTCGTTCAACATCCCGTACCCCTCGTGGTTCGCGACCGCCGGTTGGATCGCGGGCGCGCTCGCGCTCACGTCGTACGTCGAGCGGCGCGGGCGGCTGGCTCTCGTCGTCGCCGGTGCCGCCGCCGCGTTCACCTTCATGATGAAGCCGAACGCCGGTCTGTTCGTGATCGCGGCAGCGACCGGCGTGCTGCTCCTCGCCGGCGCGCGCGGCGCGCGCGAGCGGCCCGTCGGCATGGTCCTGTGGTTCGTCCTCTGGGCGGGAGTGCTTGCCGGCACGGTCGTGACGATCGGCGCGCCCCAGCCGGTCGACGCGATCATCTACTACACGCCGGTCGTGGCGCTCATGGCCGTGCTCGTCACCAGGCGCAGCGGACGGACGACGCTCGTCGGTGACGCCGCCGTCCTGCTCGGCACGTTCGCGGCCGGCATCGTGCCGTGGCTCGCCTGGTTTCTGGCGCGGCTCGGCCTCGAACGGTTCCTGCGCGAGATGCTCTACGTCGGCTCGAACGCGGCGCAGGTCTTCTACAGCTCGTACCCCGCCGTGACCGGATGGGCGCTGGTGGTGACGGCGTTGATCGTTCTCTTCGGCGGCGTCGGTGCGCTCGCAGAGCGCGGTCGCGTCTCCGCCACCGCGGCGCTCGTCTTCGTCGGCAGCGCGACCGTGGCGAGCGCCCTTGCGGTCGCGACCTTCGGCCTCATGCCTGAGCGCTTCACGTGGTCGGTGATCTGGCAGCTCGAGAGCGCGGCGTTTGCGGTGGCGCTGACGACCGAGGTGGCCGGCGTCGTCTGGCTGTGGCGCGCGCGGCGCAACGCGCCCGAGGTGGAAGTGCCGGCGGCGCTGCTCGTATGCGCGGTGTTCATGCATCTCCAGCTCTATCCGCGCGCCGACTTCATGCACCTGGTCTCGTCGGGCTTGCTCGCGGCGGTGGTCGCGACGTTTCTCCTCGACCGCGTGTGCGGGTGGTGGGAAGCCGCGCTCCGGCGCTCGCTCGCGCCGTGGCTCGCGCCGGCGGTGCTGCCGACGATCGTTCTGCTCTTCGCGGCGGCGATCGCGATCGGCGCGCGGCCGGCGTTCGGGATCCTGCGCAGCGAGGCGCGCTACACGCTGCCGTTCGCGGTCGCGCCGGTGTGGGTCGAGGTCGAGCGGGGGGCGGATCTGCGCGCGCTCGGGGACGCCGCGACCGCGCTCGCCGGCCTCACGGGTCCGCATGCGCCGAGCGTCGGCTTTCCGGCGCTGGAGATCGCGCTTCTACTAAGCGGCACGCGGAATCCGACACCCTACACCTACTTCGTTCCGGGACGGCCGAATCATCTCGAGGAAGCGTCGATCGTCGACACGCTCGCGGCGACGCGGCCGGCGGCGCTCATCAGCCTCAATCGCGAGTTCACGTTCTTCGACGCCGCCCCGACGTACTTCTTCTTGCTGCGGGATCTGGTGCGGGCGCGGTACACGCTGGACGGTCGCTTCGGTCGCTTCGACGTCCTCCGGCGCGTCGACGGCGTGCCCGCCGCTGCCGACCGGCCGCGAGCGCCGAGCTCGGCCGCGCCGGAGGGCGCCGCGCCGTCGGCCGACGTCGATGCGGCGATCGTCGCGCTCGAGCGCGGTCCGCAGATCGAGACGCGGCTTCGTGCCATCGGCGTCCTGGAGCAGCAGCCGGCGGCGCGGGTCGCCGGCGTGCTGCTGGCGAGCGCGACCGACGACGATACGACGATCCGTCAGACCGCCGTCCGCGCGCTGCTCGCCATCCTCGCGCGCGAGCCCGATCGCGGCCTCGAAGACTACGTCGAGGCCGCGCACCTCGATCGCCGGCAGCAGACGCTTCTCTTGCGCGCGATCCGCGACAGCCGCGACGCGCGTGCGGCGTCGTATCTTTTCGGCGTCGCGCGCGGAGCCGACCCGCGTCTGCGCGCCGATGCGCTCGGCGCGATGTCCATCACTCGTGCCGCCATGATCGCGCGAAGCCATCTCTGGGCCGGTGCCGAGGAGCCGGCGGCGTGGCCGGGGCGGGCCGCGGTCGTCGACGGCGTTCACGCGTTGCTCCAGGACCCGGGCGCGCCGTTCGAGGGGGCGGCATTTGCCGCCGAGCTCGCCGGCAGGCTCGGCGTTGCCGATACCGTTCCGGTGTTGCGCGAACGCCTCGCCGCCAAAGACGCCGTCGCCGCCTCGAGCGCGCGCTCTCTGGTGACGCTCGCACCGGAGGGAGTGGCGTGTGATCTCGTCGCGTTGCTGGTGGAGCGGCCAAACGTCCTCGAGATCGAGGAGGCCGTGCCGAGCGCGCTGATCGCGCTGGCGCGTTTGCCGGCGCCCGTCGGTGCCGAGGCGCGGGCGTGCATCACGCGCGCGCTCACTCCCGGCCATGGCGTGCTCGAGAACGCCGTCTGGATCGCGGCGGCGCTCGGCGATCCGAGCTTCGTCCCGAGCTTGCGGGCACTGCTGCCCGTCGCGGCGCCGGAGGTCCGTCGCGCCGCGGTGTGGACCCTCGGTGAGATCGCCGCTGATGCCGAGACCACAGCACTCCTGGAGCGGATCGCGCACGCCGACGCGGATCCGAAGACGCGAGAGCTCGCCGCGACCGCCGTCGCCAAGCAGAGCGGCGGTCGGCCGCGCGGGCTCGCGCTGAGCGCGGCAATGCCGGCTCCCGCTGGGCCGAGCGTCGCACGCTGACGGCACGCGGTCGCGTCCCAAGCGGCGCGCGGCCATCGATCGTGGAGCGCGGCGTTGGTCGCGCCGCGCAGGGGTGTGCCGAGCGTCCGTTGCCGCGCTACGACGGCGGCGGTGCTGTCACGCGCTCGAGGATCAGCACGCGGCCCGTTCCCGGCACGAGCCACCGCCGGTAGAAAAGCTCGCGGTACACGCGGTAGCCGTCGAGAGGCCGGAAGCTCGCGACGAAGCGGTCGTCGACCACCCACCACCAGCTCCGCAGCGTCGCGGGTTGCCCGCTGCGCGACTCGGCGTCGGTCGGCCAGGTGCCGAGCTCTGCCGCGAGATGCCAGGCGTTGAACTCGAAGCCACCGTCGATCTCGGTGACCGGGACGCCCTCGGCGCGAAGCGTCTCGAGGCCGGCGTAACGCGCGCGATTCCACGCCAGGTAGTCGTGCGTGCCCGCGATCCCGTACCAGCCGAGGAGCACCGCGAGCACGATCGACACCGCCCGCGGCGTCGATCGGCGCGCCGAGCCGAGCAACGCCGCGGCGGCAAACGGCAGGACCGGAATCAGGTAGCGGTCGAAATAGTAGTGAACCTGAAGCAGCGTGCCCGCGAAGAGGAGCAGCGCGGCGAGCGCGGTGAAGCGCGTGACGACGTCGCCGCGCGGACCGATCGCGTTCGGCGTCGTGGTGTCGGATGTGCCGCCGCTGCGTGCGCCTGCCGCCACGGCCGCCGCCGGCCACGCCAGCAGCAGCGCGGTGCCGGCGAGCGAGACGATCGTGAGCCCGATCTTGAAGAACGGACCGAGATGTACCGGTGGCGCCAGCCCGAGGAAGAGCGTGTCCCGCAGGGTCAGCGCGCCCAAGCCGAAGTCGTAGATCACGTTGCTGAGATAGGGCATCAGCGCGCGGCTGCGGAGGTAGAGCGCGGCGGCGACGAATGCCGTGGCGCCGAAGGTCGTGACCGCGAGGCGCGGCACGCGCCGCGGCGGCGCGAGCGTCGCGGTGAGCGGCAAGAGGAAGAGACCGAGATAGGTGACGCCGCGGAATGCGGCGTTTGCGAGCGCGGTCACCGTCACCGCCTGCGCCTCGCCGATCTTGTTGACGTACCCTTGCGGTGATCCGTGCAGGCCGAAGAGCCAGACGTGGAACGCGACGAACGCGAGGACGGGGAGCAGGGAGGCGGCACACGCGGCGCGGACGCGCTCGGACCACGCGGTTGCCGAGGCGGCGGACGCAGGGCGGACGCTCGACGTCTCCTCGCGCGGCGGGAAGAGCGCGACGCAAGCGGCGGCGAGCGCCACCAGGATGCCGTGCTGCCGGATCAGCAACGCCGCGGTCGCGGCGACGCTGCCGGTAACGAGCGTCGCGGTCCGTCCGCTCCGCAACCCGCGCGCATACCAGAGTCCCGCCCACACCGCCGCGACGGTGAAGGGCACGTCGGTCATGAACGTGAACGCGAGGTTCACGTAGAGCGGGTTCAAGGCGAAGACCGCGACCGCGACGGCGAGCAGCGCGCCGCGGACCCTGCACTCGCGCAGCAAGAGAACGAATCCGATCGCGCCCGCCGCCGACAAGAGGATGGTCGACGTGCGCAGCACGGTGAACGAGAAGCCGAAGAGCTTGCAGAGCAGGGCGCCGTAGCCTGCCTGCAGGACGAGCGTCGCGCCGGTCCAGGGCAGGAACCGCAGCACGCCCTCCGTGCAGAGGACGTGCGTCGTGTAGGCATACGACCAGTCGTCGTTCAGCGGGAACTCGCCGCCGATGCCGACCGCGGCCGCGATCGCGGCGGTCGCCACGACGATGATGACTGTCGCCGGCAACACCGCGGAGGGAGCGTCGCTCGCGCGGGTGTGCCGATCGCGTTCGTCGCGGGCGATCACTCGCGAGCGGTATAGCGTATCGAAATCGTCGCTTTCCAACCCGCCGGCTTTCCGCGAGAATGCGCGGACCCTTCCGATGCCTTCCTCGACCCCTTGTGCGCTCTGCGGCGCCGCGACCTACACGCTCGTCCACGATCTCGGGTGGCGTCGCATCTTGAAGTGCACCGGCTGCGGCCTCGTGCGCGCCGACCCGCTGCCGAACCTCGCCGAGAAGGAAGCGGTCGAGACCCAGGGCTATACCGACGAGACCGCCTTTCCCGAGGTGCGCGAGTTCTTTGCCAACTGCAACCGCGACTTCGTCGAGGACCCGGTGATCCACGGCATGCGCAAGTACCTCGAGGTCCTCGAGCGAGCGCTCGGCGGTCCCGGACGTCTGCTCGACATCGGCGCCGGCACCGGCATCTTCATGCACCTCGCGCGCGAGCGCGGCTGGACGCCCGAGGGCGTCGACATCTGTCCGCTCACCGCCGACAAAGCGGAGAGCGAGTTCGGCCTGAAGATCACCGTCGGACCGTTCGAGCAACACGACTTCGACGGCCGGCGCTTCGATGCGGTGACGATGCTCGACGTGCTCGAGCACGTGGTCGATCCGCTCACCTCGTTGCGGCGGGTCCAGGCGCTGCTCCGGCCGGGCGGCGCGGTCTACATCGCGGTGCCGAACCAACGCTGCCTGCTCACGATGCTGGTCGGCGCCTACGCGAAGGCGGGCGGTCCGAAAGCCAACGAGCTCTTGCTGCGCCTCTACGTGCCGCCCCATCTCCACTACTTCACGCCGACGACACTGCGACGGCTGATCGCCGCCGCCGGCTTGCGGGCCGTCGGCATGCGGCAAGGAAGCGTCTATCTCGGCCGCTACCGCATGCCGCTCGCGATGCGCATTCCGCTCGAGACGGTGCTCGCCGCCGGCGCCCTGGTCGGCATGAACGCCCGGATCGGCGTCCTGGCGGTGAAGTGACCGGGCGCGGCAGCGCGCGCCGACCTCGCGGCTGATGGCACCGGCGGCGAGCGACGCGGGTCCGCCGGCGCACGGCGCGCCGGCGGAGCGCCGCGTCGACGCGCGTGCCGCGGCCCGTGCCACCGTCTTCGCGCTCGTTGCGACCGGGCTCGAGAAGGGCGGCGCGATGTTGGTGCTGCTCGCGGTCGCGCGCCTGCTCGGACCGCAGGACTTCGGACGCTACGCTGCGTTGATGGCGTTGCTCGCGCTCTGCCAGGTCGCGGGTGAGCTCGGGCAGGAGCCGGTGCTGGTGCGCATGTTCGCGCAGCAGCAGGGCCGCGCCACTCCGGCGCTCGTCGGCGGCGCGCTCGCGATGCGGCTCGCGGGGGCTGCGCTCGCCGGCATCGCGCTGGTCGTGATCGGCGCCACGTTCCTCGACTTCCCGGCCGCGACGCTCGCGCTCGCGGCGCTCGGCGTGCTCGCCGGCGCCGGCATGTCGCTGCGCGCACTCTTTCGCTCGGTCCACCGTCTGGAGTGGCTCTGCGTCACCGCGCTCGCCAACGTCGGGGGCTTCGCATTGGCGCTCGCGGCGAGCGCGAGCGCCGCGGCCGGGCTGTCGGGCGTGGTCGCTGCCTGGAGCGTCGGGCAAGGCTCGGCGTCGCTCGCGGCCGTTGGCCTCGCCCGCGGGATCACGAAGCCCTGGCCGCGCTGGCGCCCCGACGTCACGCGCCGGCTCGCGGCGTCCGGGTGGCCGCTCGCGCTGAACGCGTTTCTCCTCACCGTCACGTTGCGGGCGGGGCAGCTCATCGTCCTCCGTCTCGACGGCGCTACCGCGGTCGCCCATCTCGCCGCGGGGTCGCGACTCGCGGAGGCGTTCGCGCTGCTCCCGGAGTCGGTGATGCTGGTGCTCTTGCCGGTGCTCTCCGCGGCGGCGGCGACCGACGGCGCGGCCCCGCAGCGTGACATCAGCGCCCGCGCGGTCCG
>JBGPIT010000037.1:0-22973 GCA_041485125.1 Binatia bacterium
CATGGTCGCCGCGAACAGCGCCGTGAGCGCGCCGACGACGGCGATGACGGCGAGCACGAACGCGTCCATCTCGAACAGGAAGTGGAGGCGCGCCACCATGTAGACGCCCGCGGTCACCATCGTGGCGGCGTGGATCAGCGCCGAGACCGGCGTCGGGCCCTGCATCGCATCCGGGAGCCACACGTAGAGCGGTATCTGCGCCGACTTCCCGGTCGCGCCGACGAAGAGGAAAAGCGTCGCCAGCACCACGACCGGGACGCCCCAGAGCGCCATCGGCGGCGCGATCAGGTGCGCGTGCTCGCGGATCTCGCGGAAGACGACCGTGCCGTGGCCGGCGGACTCGAGGCTCCAGAAGATCAGGAAGATGCCGAGCAGGAAGCCGAAGTCGCCGATCCGGTTCACGATGAAGGCCTTGTTGCCGGCGGTGGTGTTGATCTGCTCCTTCCACCAGAAGCCGATCAGCGCGTACGAGCAGAACCCGACGCCCTCCCAGCCGACGAACATCAAGAGCAGGCTGTCGCCGAGGACGAGCGTCAGCATCGCGAAGGTGAAGAGGTTCAGGTACGCGAAGAACCGCCAGTACGCGGGGTCGTCGTGCATGTAGCCCGTCGAGTAGATGTGGATCAGGCCGCCGATCCCGGTGACGACGAGGATCATCACGCACGAGAGCGGATCGACCCAGAAGGCGATGTCCGCCTTGAGCGCGCCGACGTCGATCCAGCGCGACACGTGGTCGAGGAGGAAGCGCTGCTCGGGGGCGAGGCCGAGGAGCTGGATGAACGCCATCAGCGCCAGTGCGAAGGCGAGCATCACCGGCGTCACCGCGATCACGCCGATCGCACCCTTGCCGAAGCGGCGTTGAATCACCGCCCCGCCGAGCCCGTTCACCGCCGCGCCGAGGAGCGGTAGGAGGGGGATCCAGCGGAGATAGGAGACGGCCGTGATGTCCATGCTCAGTAGCGCAGCGAGTCCGTCGCCTCGACGTCGATGCTGTCGAAGTTCCGGTAGATGCCGAGGACGATCGCGAGACCGATCGCCGCCTCCGCCGCTGCGAGCATGATCACGAAGATCGCGAACACCTGGCCGTCGACGCTGGCGCCGCCGTAGCGCGCGAAGGCGACGTAGTTGATGTTGGCGGCGTTCAGGATCAGCTCGATGCCCATCAAGATGCCGATCGCGTTCTTCCGCGTCAGCACCGTGAAGAGGCCGAGCGCGAAAACGAGGAGGCTCACGAAGAGAAACTGCTCGAGGCCGATCCCTTCCATCCCCGCCCTACTCTCCCGTGTCCTTGAGCTCTTTGCGAGACAGGACGATCGCGCCGATCAGCACCGCGAGCAGAACGAAGGACGCGAGCTCGAACGGCAGCACGTAGGGGCCGAGGAAGCCGTTGCCGATCGCGTACGTGCTCGGCGCGTCCTGCAGCTTCGTCGCGACCGGCCACGCGGTGTGGCGGATCGCCCACGCCATCACGAAGACCGTCGCGCCGATCACGACCAGCGCCGGGCCGCGGCCGACCGAGCGGTTCGAGACCTCGACGTTGGCGATCCGGTGCGTGAGCATCACCGCGAAGAGGATCAGGACGAGGATGCCGCCGATGTAGATCAGCACCTGCGCCGCAGCGACGAAGTCGGCCGCCAGAAAAATGTAGAGCGCGGCGACGCCGAAGAGCGTCCCCATCAGCGCGAACGCCGAGTAGACGATGTTGTGCGAGAACGCGACGCCCGCGGCGGAGACGACGGTGAACGCCGCGAAAAGGTAGAAGAGCACGATCGACAGCGACAACTCGCCTATCCTCTCCTTCGATGCATCGAACGTGCGCCGGACCTGGCGCTGGACCTTCCGAGGGCGAAGCCACACGCGCCCGTCATGCCACCCAACCTCCGAGGTCCCGGCGGAGTTAGCAAAGTCGAGAGCACACCGCAAACCACCCTGCACGTTGCGGTGTGCGCCGTTCGCACGGAGCGACGCGGCTCCGCCGACTCACTCGTCGACGGCTGCCTGCTCCGCCGCGTCGGCCGGGACGGTCGCCGACTGGCCGGGGTCGTTCATCGCGAAGTCTTCCAGGTACGTCATGCCGCGGTCGAGGATGGGCCCGATCTCGGGATCGAGCTCGGGTCCCTTCTTCGGCTTGTAGGCCGCGACCGGCGACTTCACGAAGCGGCGCAGCATGCTCTCGAGCGAGTAGTCGGCGCCCTCGAACTCCGAGGTGTGATGGATCGAGCCGGTCGGGCACGGCTCGCTGCAGAGCCCGCAGTACATGCACTTCGCGATGTCGATGTCGAAGCGGTTCAGCATCATCTGCTTCGTCTGCTTGTCCTTCACCGCGTCGATCACGATGCAGTCGATCGGGCAGGCGCGCTCGCAGGCGAGGCAGCCGGTGCAGATCTCGAGATCGACCTCGAGGATGCCGCGATAGCGGAACGGCAGCGTGTCCTGGATCCGCATGTCCATGCGGTCCGGGTACTGCACCGTGTAGGGCTTCCGCACCAGGTGCGAGAAGGTGATCGTCATGCCCTCGAAGATGGTCGAGACGGTCTCCTTGATGTTCCTAAAGTACTTGAGCACAGGACTCCTCATGGCAGCGAAAGATCGACTCGATCAGGCGGATCGGCGTGCCGGCTCGTCGGCGGCCGGCGCGCTGCGGCCGCGGAACTCGTCCATGCTCTTGTTGACGCCGAGGAACTCCATGATTGCGTCGAACATCGGCACCGGCAGCAGGCGCGCGAGATACGTCGTCACCACCGTCCACGGCAGAACCAGGCGGCGCTTGTCCATACGAATCGCGCGCACGATCCGCTCGGCGACGAAGTCGGGCTCGAGGATCGGCAGGATCAAGGGGTAGCGCGTGCGCACGCCCGCGAACATGCCGGTCGAGACGTAGAACGGGCAGACGACGGTCGTGAGGACGCGGCTCCCCTTGCGTTTCAGCTCGAGGCGCAGCGACTCGTCGAAGCCGACCGCGGCGAACTTGCTCGAGCAGTAGTCGGTCATCTTCGAGGTCCCGACGAGGCCGCCCGCCGACGCGACCGTCACGACGTGGCCGCGGTTGCGCTCGAGCATGCCGGGCAGGAACGCGCGCGTCACCCAGAAGAGCGCGAGCGTGTTGACGGCGAAGGTGCGCTCGATGTCCTCGGGAGCCGCGTCGAGAAGCGTCTTCCCGATGACGATGCCGGCGTTGTTGATGACGACGTCGACGGGCCCGACCTCGCGGAGCACGCGCTCGGCCGTCGACGCGATCGCGCCCCGATCGGTGAGATCGACGGCGTAGGTCGTCACGCTGGTGCCGGGAATCTCGTCGCGAACGGCGGCGAGGCCCTGGGGATTCACGTCCCACAGGACGAGCCGCGCGCCCTCGGCGGCGATCTTGTGCGCCATCAGGCGTCCCATGCCGCTCGCGGCACCGGTGATCAGGACGGTTCGGTCGCGAAGCTCGCTCATGTCTTTCCCTCCGGCGTCAGATCACCGGACTGTAGTAGTAGTCGGCCGCCACCAGCTTGGCGCGACGCAGATGCCAGCGGACACGCCAGAAGAAGTACACGACCACCGCCGCGCCTCCGAGCGTCATCAGCACGCGCACGGCGCGGCTCAGTCCGATCGGCACGAAAGTCATCCAGAGCGCGGTACCGACGACGTTCACGAGCGCGATCGGTACCATGTACTTCCAGCAGAGCGTCATCAGCTGATCGACGCGCACGCGCGGCAAGGTCGCGCGCACCCACATCGCGACGAACACGAAGAAGTAGGCCTTCAGAAAGAAGGTGCCGAACTGGAGCACGCTGAGGACGAAGATATTGTCGGTCACGTGCGGCACCTGCCAGCCGCCGAGGAAAAGGGTCGTGACGATCGCGCCGATGACGTAGAGATTGCCCCACTCCGCCAAGAAGAAGAGCAGGTAGCGCATGCCGCTGTACTCGGTGCAGAAGCCGGCGACCAGCTCCGACTCCGCCTCCGGCAGGTCGAAGGGCGTGCGGTTGCCCTCTGCCAGCGCCGCGACGAAGAAGACGAAGAACGCCGAGAACGTGAACGGGTTGTGGAAGAGGAACCACTGATACGGCGCCCAGCCCTGCGCGAGGATGATCCCCTGCATGCTGAGTGTCCCGGTGAGGAGCACGACGGGGAAGACCGACATGCCCGCCGGGATCTCGTAGCTCACGATCTGCGCCGCCGAGCGGATGCCGCCGAGCAACGACCACTTGTTGTTCGATGCCCAGCCCGCCATCAAGACGCCGACGACGACGAGGCCGGTGACGGCCGTGATGTAGAGAATCCCGATGTTCAGGTCGGCGATGATGAGCTTCGAGCCGAACGGGATCGCGACGAAGGTGAGGACGAAGCCGACGACGACGAGATACGGCGCGAGCGCGAAGAGCGGCCGGTCGGCGGCGGTCGGGATGATGTCCTCCTTCAGCATGTTCTTGATGCCGTCGGCGAGCCACTGGAGGAAACCTTGCGGTCCGACCCGGTTCGGGCCGATGCGTGACTGCATGCGCGCCCACACCCGGCGCTCGAGCCAGCTCGTGATGCCGGCGACCGGCAGGACGAACACGAAGACGACGATTGCGCCGAAGAGCAGCATCACGAGCGCCGCGGCGACCTGATACGGCAGGCTCGCGAGCAGGCCGCCGTCGGCGGTGAGCTGGGCGACGAGCGCTTTCATCGATCGATCTCCGGCGCGACCAGGTCGAAGCTCGCGACGACCGCGATCAGATCCGCGATCATCAGGCCGCGGCTCACCTTGTCGAGGATGCTCGTCGCGGTGAACGAGCCGGTGCGGATCTTCACCCGGTACGGGTAGTCGGTACCGTCGCTCACGACGTACCAGCCCATGTCGCCGCGCGCGCTCTCGACGCGGACGTAGCAGTCGCCCGCCGGCGGCTTGAACTTCCGCGGCACCTTGCCGATGACCGGGCCGTCGGGGATCTGCGCCAGGCACTGGCGGAGAATCTTGCACGACTCCTGCATCTCGCGGATGCGGACCATGTAGCGGTCGAAGCTGTCGCCGAGGGTGCCGCGCTCGCCGGTGCCGATGGGCACGTCGAAGTCGAGCTCCGGGTAGATCGAGTACGGAATGTCCTTCCGCACGTCGAACTTGACGCCCGAGCCGCGCAGGTTCGGACCGACCAGGTTGTAGTTGATCGCGTCCTCGGCGCTGATTACCGCGACGTTCGCCAGCCGCTCGACGTAGATCTTGTTGAACGAGATGAGCGCGTTGTACTCGTCGATGAGCGGCTCGAAGCGGTTCAGAAACGCGATGCCTTTGCGCTGGAAGTCGGGCGGCAGGTCCCAAGCGACGCCGCCGATGCGCATGTAGTTGAAGGTGAGCCGTGCGCCGCAGAGCTCTTCCAGGAGATCGTTGATGTACTCGCGCTCGCGCAGCGCGTGGGTGAACGGCGTATAGGCGCCGATGTCCATGCCCATGCTGCCGACCGACAGCAGGTGGCTCGAGATGCGATTGAATTCGGTCGCGATCACCCGGCAATACTCGGCCCGCCGCGGCACCTCGATACCGGCGAGCTTCTCGCAGGCCATCCCCCAGCCCTGGTTGCAGGGCATCGCCGCGACGTAGTCGACGCGGTCGGTGTACGGCATGAAGCCGTGGTAGCCGACCTTCTCCGCGATCTTCTCGATCGAGCGGTGCAGATAGCCGACGTCGGGGATCGCCTCACGCATCACCTCGCCGTCGGCTTTCACGACGAAGCGCAGCACGCCGTGCGTACTCGGGTGCTGCGGTCCCATGTTGAGGGTCATCTCTTCGGTCGCGAGGCCGCCCTGCCCCTCGCGAATGACGTCGACGTCTACGCCGCCGAGACTCACAACATGCTCTCCCGTTTGGTGCTGATGCCGTGGTACTCCGTCGGCTCCACGAAGTCCTTGCGCAGCGGGTGGCCGACCCAGTCCTCCGGCAAGAGGATGCGGCGCAGGTCGGGGTGGCCTTCGAAGTTGACGCCGAGGAGGTCGAAGATCTCCCGCTCCTGCCAGATCGCCGTGCTCCACACCGGGCTGACGGTCGGCATCGACGGGTTGTCGCGCGGCAGACCCACCTTGAGAACCGCGGTGTGGCGGAGCGTGTACGAAAAGAGGTGGTACACGACCTCGATCTGGTCGCGCGCCGGGTAGTCGACGCCGGATTGGTTCGTCAGGCAATCGAAGAGCAGGTCGGGCGCGGTCTTCAGATAGGTGCAGATCTCGACGATCGCGGCGGGCTGGGCGATGCGGATCGCCGGCTCGGCGCCGGCTTCGAGGGCACCGATGCGGTCCGCGAATTTCGTCGAGAGGCTCTCGTGCAGCGCGGTCGCGTCCACTGGATACTTACGCCGCGACGCCGGAGCGGTCACCACTACCGCGCCGGACGAGCCACTTCTCCTGCATCATCTTCTCCTGCAGCTTGAGAAGACCCTCGGTGAGCGACTCGGGACGCGGCGGGCAGCCCGGCACGTAGACGTCGACGGGGATCACCTTGTCGACGCCGTCGCAGACCGAGTACGCGAGCTGGAAGAGGCCGCCGCAGTTCGAGCAGCTCCCCATCGAGATGACGTACTTCGGGTCCGGCATCTGGTCGTAGAGAACCTTGGTGCGGAGCGCCATCTTCAAGGTGAGCGTGCCGGCAACGATCATGAGATCGGACTGGCGCGGCGTCGCCCGCGGCACGGCACCGAAGCGATCGAGATCGGAGCGCGGTCCGCCGGTCTGCATCATCTCGATCGCGCAGCAGGCGAGACCGAAGAGCATGTACCAGAGCGACGATTTCCGGGTCCAGTTGAGCATCTCGTCGACTTTCGTCGTGACCATGAACTCCGGCATCGTATTGAGCAGCGACACTATTCGACTCTCCTTATGCGGCGCGCCGCACGTCCTCGCGTGAGGACGGGGATTGGACCGGCAGACGCTTGACCCACTCGAGGTCGCGCTTCACCCACACGTAGACCAGGCCGACGGCGAGCACTCCGATGAAGAGCAGCAACTCCGTCAGCGCCACGGTCCCGGAGCCGGCTGCGAGCCAATCACGGTAGACCGCGACGACCGGGTACATGAACGCCATCTCGACGTCGAAGACGACGAAGATCAGCGCCACGAGATAGAAGCGGATGTTGAAGTTGATCCACGCGCTCCCGGTCGGCGGCTCGCCACATTCGTACGTGGTGAGCTTCGCCTCGAGCGGGTTCGACGGCCGCAACAACCGCCCGAGCCCGAGCATCATCCCGGCCAGGCCGAGCCCGAGGAGCAAGAAGACGAGCACATTGCCAAAGTCGAAGTACATCGTCGGAAGCCCTGTCTCTCTCGTTGGTTACCGCTGACGGACGGCGTGGAACTCGGCCTGATGTAACCGCATCCAGGCGGAAAACGCAAACCAGTTTCGACGGTTGGGCGCTTTCGCGCGGCAAGGGACGGAGGGTGCCGTTCGCTGCTCGTCAGGCGCGGCGGTGCGGCAACACCGCGACTACGCCGTCGGCGTCGCGCACGATCCGAACCTCGGCGTCGAAGACCGCCCGGATCGTCTCCTCGGTGATCACGGCCTCGCAGCGCCCTTCGATCGCGAGCCGGCCTTCTCGGAGGAACGCGATGCGATCGAAGTACATCGACGCGATCGTGAGGTCGTGCAGGACGGCGACGACCGTCACCCGCTCGTCCCGGTTGAGCTCGCGGATCAGCTCGAGGATCTCGATCGCGTGCCGCAGATCGAGAAACGTCGTCGGCTCGTCGAGCAGAAGGAGGCGCGGCTCTTGCGCCAGCGCGCGGGCGAGGATCACGCGCTGGCGCTCGCCGCCGGAGAGCTCGACGATCGGACGGTGCGCGAGCTCGAGGACGCCGGTCCGCGCCATCGCGCGCTCGGCGATCGCGAGATCGTCGGCGCTTTCGAGACCGATGCCGTGCAGATGCGGCGCGCGCCCCATCAAGACCATCTCGGCGACGGTGTAGGGAAAGAGCACACTCGTATCTTGCGGCACGACCGCGATCTGACGCGCCAAGGCGCGGCGCGCGTAGCGCCGCACGTCGGTGCCCTCGAGACGGACGACCCCCGCCGCCGGTTGGCGGATGCCAGCGAAGAGCGCGAGCAGTGTCGACTTGCCGGCGCCGTTCGGCCCGGCGAGCGCGAGCATGTCGCCGCGCCCGACCCGCAAGCTGACGTCGTGCAGGACCGGCCGGGTCGCGTACGCGAAATCGACATGCTCGGCGGCGAGCATCACCTCGCCGTCGGCCGTCGGAGCGGCCGCGCGGGCGTCGAGCGCGCTCGTCACAGCGGCGGTCCGAGCCGCACCGTCGCGGCGACCAGGAAGACGACCTCGCCGAGCTCGATCGCGGCACCGTAGACGTCGCCGGTGAGGCCGCCGAGCATCGCGCCGACCCGCCAGGCGAAGAGGAGCGCGACCGCGAGCGCGGCCACGAACGGCAGCGGCGTGCCGAGCCAGAGCCCAAGGGCGACGACCAGCGCCGTCGCGACCGCGAGCTCCGCCAGGCCGCGACCGGTGCGAAACGCGATCCCGAGCCCTTCGCGCCGCGCGTACGGAAAGAACGCGACCAGCGGCACCACCGCCCAGCGAGCCGCGGCGGGAAAGACGATGACCGCCGGGAGCCCGACGTGGGCGATCACCTCGGCGAGCGCCACGACTTTCGCGATCAAGACGAGCGCGACGGCGACCGCGCCGTGCGCGCCGACGCGGCTGTCGCGCATGATCTCGAGCATGCGATCGCGATCGTGACGGCCGCCGCCCCAGGCATCGAAGACGTCGGCGAGGCCGTCGAGATGGAGGCCGCCGGTGAGCATCGCGAGCATCGTCACGACCGTGACCGCGACGAGCGACGGCGTCAGCACCCCGCGCAGCAGCCACGCGACCCCGCCGAGGACGAGGCCGAGCGCGAGACCGACCGCGGGAAAGAACGCCAGCGCGCGCGCCAGCTCCCCCTCACGCGCCGGCGCGATCCGGAGCGGCAGGCGCGTCAGGAAGACGACCGCGAGGAGAAACGATCTCAGCATCGGGCGGCGACCAGACGATCGATGCCGGCAAGACGCGCGATCGCGGCGAGATCGACGTGCGCCGCGACGATCGTGGCGAGGCGGTCGTACTCGGCGTCGCGATCCCGGCCGCGCGCGCCGCGGGCGTGAGGTACCAAGCCTTTCCGCTCCCGCAGGAACGCGAGCAGGCGCGCGCGCACGGCGTCGTTCTCGAAAACACCGTGCAGCATCGTCCCGACCACGACGCCGCCACTGCCGATCGCGCCGTCGAGCGCCCGCTCGCGCGTGCCGTTCCGACTGTGGATCTCGAATGCCGCCGGCGCTGCGCCGACGAGCTCGACCGTCCCCATGTGAAGCTCGTAGCCAGTGACCTCGTCGCCGCCAATCGGTGCGAGGAACGACGGAGCGGCGGCCGTCGCAACGACCCGTGCGACCCGCTTCGTCGGCGCGAAGCGGGTGCGCACGGGCAAGAGGCCGAGTCCCTCCGTCCGCGTGATCGGCGACTCGACGTGCTCGGGGTCGTCGATCACGGTGCCGAGCATCTGGCACCCGCCGCAGATGCCGAGAATGGGCGCGCCCCGGCCGGCGCGGGCGCAGAGCGCAGCGACGAAGCCGTGCGCCGTGAGCCAACCGAGGTCGGCGACCGTGCTCTTCGATCCCGGCACCACGACGAGGTCGGCGGTCGCGAGCGCCGCGACGTCGTCGACGAAGCGCAGGGCCACGTCGGGCGCGTCGTCGAGCGGATCGAAGTCGTCGAAGTTCGCGATCCGCGGCAAGCGAATGACGGCGATCTCGATCGCGTGCGGCGCGGCGGGCGCGCGCTCGGCTCGCTCGTCGAGCGCGACCGAGTCCTCGGCGGCGATGCGCAGGCGCGGGATCATCGGCACGACGCCGAGGACGGGCACGCCGGTGCGCTCGTGCAGCATGCCGAGCCCGGGCTCGAGCAGGCGAAGGTCGCCGCGGAACTTGTTGATGATGAAGCCGCGGACGCGGGCCCGCTCGTCGGGCTCGAGCAGCGCGAGCGTGCCGACGAGGGCGGCGAACACGCCGCCGCGATCGATGTCGGCGGCGAGGAGGACGGGCGCGTCGGCGAGCCGCGCGACGTGCATGTTGGCGAGATCGCGGTCGCGCAGGTTGATCTCGGCCGGGCTCCCTGCCCCTTCGATCACCACCAGCTCGTACTCGCGCCGGAGCGTCGCGAGCGCGTCGGCGATCACCGCGCGCAGATCGGGAAGCGCCGGCGGATAGTCTGTCGCCGCGACCGTCGCGACCGGCCGGCCGCACACGACGATCTGCGCGCGCATGTCGGCCTCGGGCTTGAGCAGGATCGGATTCATCTCGACCGCCGGCTCGATCCGCGCCGCGGCGGCCTGCACCGCCTGCGCGCGGCCGATCTCGCCGCCGTCGGGGGTCACCCACGAGTTGAGCGACATGTTCTGCGCCTTGAACGGCGCCACCCGCACGCCGCGATCGCGGAAGATGCGGCAGAGCGCGGTGACGAGCAGGCTCTTCCCGACCGACGAACCGGTCCCCTGGACCATCAACGTCGCGGCGAGCCCGGCGGTCACGATGCGCCGGTCGGCCGGCCGCGGACGCCGGCTCCCTCGAGCTCGATCGCGAGCGCCGCACACACGCGCGCGTTCTCTTCCGGACGGCGCGTCGCGATGCGGATGTGGTCGGGCAAGCCGAACGACGCACAGTCGCGCACCAGGACCTGGTGTCGCACCAGCAGGCGCCGGCGCAGCTCGGCCGCGTCCGAAACCAGCACGAGGAAATAGAAGGTCGAGGTCGGCTCTGGCACCAGGCCGATCGCGCGCAGCGCCTCGACGAAACGATCGCGATCGCCGAGGAGCACGCGACGGCTCCGCGCGACGAGCTCGCCCGCATCGCAAGCAGCAACGGCCGCCGCCTGCGCCATCGCGCTCGTCGTCCACGCCGGACGCGCGCGCTCGATCCGGGCCGCCAGCTCTTCGCATGCGATGACGTAGCCGACCCGCACGCCGGCGAGCGCATGCTCCTTGGTGAGCGACCGGACGCGCACCGCGTTTTCTGGAAGCGGCACGTCCGCGTCGGCCCAATGCTCACTCAGCGAGAGAAAGGCCTCGTCGACGACGAACGTCACGCGCGGATTCCCCGCGGCCAGCGCCGCTACGTCGGCGGCGCGCAGCGCCTCGCCCGTCGGGTTGTTGGGGGCGCAGAGATAGACCACGTCGGCGCTGTGCGCGGCGATCGCCGCGGCGACTGCCGCGACCTCCGGAAGCGTGCTCGGTCGCGCGCCGGCACAGGGGACCAGCTGGCCCCCCGACGCGGCGGTGGCCGCGGCGAACTCGGCGAAGGTCGGTTGCGGGATCAGGACGCGCGTGCCGCGGCCGACGAGGACCCGCGCCAGCGTCCACAATAGATCCGCTGCGCCGTTGCCGAGGACGATGCGCGCGGGCACCGTCCCGCCCAGGCGCGCGAGCGCCACGCGGGCGCCGGTCGCGCTCGGATCGGGATAGGTCGCGAGCGGCGCGGCGCGCACCGCGGCGGCAACCGACGGCGCCGGACCGTAGGGATTGACGCTGACGCTGCAATCGACGACGTCGCGCGCGTCGACGCCGAGGGCGTCGAGCTCGGCGGGCACGAGGCCGCCGTGCACGCGAGCGCCCGCCGGCGGCGGGAATCCGCCGTCGTCGTCACGCGCCGCCACGCACCGCCTCGATCACGATCGCCAGTGCCGCGACCGCGACGCTCACCGTCACCACGACCAGCCGCCACGCCCGATCGATCGCCGCCAGCGCGAGTGGCTCGTCGGCGTCGCCGAGCCGGTAGTGACCGGGCTTCTCGAGCACCACGCCGAGGAGGCCGGCCATCGCGGCCATCGGCCGGCCCGCGTTCGGGCTCGCGGTGCGGCGCCCGTCGCGCGCGAGCACGCGCCAGCCGCGCCGCGGATCGAGTCCGACCAACCAACCCGCGAGGAGCAAGAAGGCCGCGGTGAGACGGGCCGGCACGAAGCTCACCACGTCGTCGAGCCGCGCCGAGACCTTGCCGAGATACTCGTAGCGCCCGCGGTATCCCAGCATCGAATCGAGCGTGTTGACGGCGCGATAGAACACCGCGCCCGGTACGCCGAAGAGCGCGTAGTAGCAGAGCGGCCCGATCACGCTGTCCGAGGCGTTCTCCGCGACCGACTCGACGGTCGCGGCGACGAGCGCCGGCTCGTCGAGCGCGCTCGCGTCGCGGCTGCAGAGGCTCCGCAATCCCGAGCGTGCGTCCGCCAACGACCCGCGCGCGAGGGCGGTGCGGACGGCACCCGCCGCGCGCCCGAGCTCGCGGATCGCGAAGGTCGACGTCAGCAGCACGGTCGCGGCCGCGAATTGCAGCCACGGGAGCGGCGCGAGCCACGCGAGCAGCGCCCACGCCGCGACCGCGAAGAAGAGCGGGATCGCGAGCGCCAGCACGGCACCGATCGCCAGCTGCGCGGGCGGCGGACGATCGTGGCCCGCACGCTCGCCAAGCGCGATCACCCGCCCGATCCACACCACCGGATGCACGCGCGCCGGCAGCTCGCCCGCGAGCACGTCGACGAGGACGGCCGCGACCAGCACCGCGACCGACGGCGCGGCGGCGTCGCCGAGCATCACGCGCCGGCGTCCGTCACGCCCGCGGCGTCGAACGTCGCCATCTCGTGCAGGATATGGAGCGCGGCGTCGACGAGCGTCATCGCGAGCGCCGCGCCGGTTCCCTCGCCGAGACGCAGCTCGAGATCGAGGAGCGGTGTCAGGCCGAGCGCGGCCAACACGCGCTGATGCCCGATCTCGACCGAACGGTGCGAGGCGATCAGGTAGTCGGCCGCGGCCGGCGCGAGCCGCACCGCGACCAGCGCCGCGACCCCGGCGATGAAGCCGTCGACGACGACCGGTACGCGCTCCGCGGCGGCGCCGAGGACGACGCCGGCGAGGCAGCCGATCTCGAAGCCGCCGACCTTGGCGAGCGCGTCGAGCGCGTCGTCGGCACGCGGACGGTTCCGCGCAATGCCACGACGGATGGCGTCGAGCTTGCGCGCGAGGCCGGCGTCGTCGATGCCCGTCCCGCGCCCGGTGACGTCGGCGGGATCGGCGCCGGTGAGGACCGCCGCGAGTGCGCTCGACGCCGTGGTGTTGCCGATCCCCATGTCGCCGGTGCCGAGCAGCGAGACGCCGCCCCGGGTCAGCTCCCGCGCGAGCGCGATCCCGGTCTCGAGCGCCGCTGTGGCCTGCGCCTCGCTCATCGCCGGCCCGCGCGTGAAGTTCTCGGTGCCGGGACCGAGTCGATGCGAGCGGATCAGCGGCGACGTCGCGACCGGCTCGGCGACGCCCATGTCGACGACGACGACCTCGGCGCCGGCGTGCCGCGCCAGGACGTTGATCGCCGCACCGCCGCGCGCGAAGTTGAGGAGCATCTGCGCGGTCACCTCGCGCGGGTAGGCGCTCACGCCCTCCGCGCTGACACCGTGGTCGGCGCTCGCCACCACGATCGCCTTCCGCGGCAACGGCGGCGTCGCGATGCCGCGGATGGCGGCGACGCGGCAGGCGAGCTCTTCGAGGCGGCCGAGGCTGCGGCGCGGCTTGGTCTTGCCGTCGAGACGGCGCTGGGTCTCCGCGGCGACGGCGCGATCGGGCGCGACGATCGCGGCGCAGGTGTCGCGCAGAACGTCGCGCGTCACGCGACGCCCTCCGCGTCGACGAGCGCGACCGGCGCCGGCCGGAGGCGCAGGATCGCGCCGAGGGCGCCGAAGTAGACCTCGTCGGCGTGGGCCGCGGCGCGCTGGTGCACGGCGCCCGTCAAGTCGACGAAGGCGCGCCCGAGGGTGTGCTCGGAGACGAGGCCCATGCCGACCTCGCTCGTCACCACGATCGTCTCGACGGTGCGCCGCGCGATCGCGGCGATCAGCGCGTCGATGTCGTGCTGAATCTGTACAACCGGCGTGGCGCGCAGGAGCAGGTTCGCGATCCAGAGCGCGAGCGAGTCGATGACGACCACCTCCGTGCCCGGCTTCGCCGACGCGCGCTCGAATGCCTCGCAGAGCGCGAGCGGCTCCTCGATGGTCGCGAAGTCGTCGCCGCGCTCGGCGACGTGACGGGCGATGCGCTGGTGCATCTCGTCGTCGCCCGCCTCGCCGGTCGCGATGAAGGTCCGGCGCGTGCCGCGCTTGCGGGCGAGCGCGAGCGCGAAGGCGCTCTTGCCGCAGCGCACGCCGCCGCCAACGAGCACGACGCGGCCGCTCACGGACGCTCCCGATTCCAGCGCGCGATGCCCTCGACGATCGCGTCGTGGACGACGGCGCCGATCAGATGGCCGGCGACGGTGTGCTTGCCGGCGAAACGGATCGCCGCCTCACCGCTCGCCGCATCGCCGAGCGGTGCCGCGATGACGATGCAGTCGGTGCCGGTGCCGCTCGACGGCGCGCCGCTCCGACGACTCGGGACGGCGGCCTCGAGAACGGCGGTCGAGCGGGCCTCCGCCGCGAGCGCGAGCGCTTCGAGCATGGCCTCTTCTCGCATCGGCGTCGCGACGTGACAAAGGAGGTTGATCGTGCCGGCGTGCCGCCCCTCCGCGTCGCTGGCGTCCTCGACCGGCGGGTCACCGGCGCGGAGCGCGTTGCTGAGACCGACCGTCGCGATGCAGCGCGCCTCGAGGCCGGCGAGCCCGCACCGCCGCTCGCTGTAGGTCGCGAGCGAGCGGCTCGTCAGCAAGCCGACCGCGCCGCCGAGCCCGGCGCCGTCGAGAACGCCGCGCAAGAGCGCCTCGGGGTCCGTCTTCGGGCCGAGCGCGTACTCGTCGACGTAGTGCCACACGACGGCGCGCCCGCGCGTGCGCCCGCCGTTCACGATCGCCCAGCTGACGAACGCCTGCTCCGCGCCGAAGCGCACCGCGAGCACACGCTCGTCGGCGCTGAGCTCGACCTGGAACGAGGACGCCGTCACGACGCCAGCCTCCGCCGCTCGCGGCGCAGCAGATACGTGAAGAAGGGTGCGCCGCAGAGCGCGGTCACCACCCCGACCGGGATCTCGGTCGCGCCGAAGAGGGTGCGCGCGATCGTGTCCGCCCAGATGAGGAAGATCGCGCCGACCAGGTACGTCGCCGGCAGGACGAGGCGGTGATCGGCGCCGACGGCGAGTCGCACCAGGTGCGGCACGACCAGACCGACGAAGCCGATCATGCCGCTCACCGAGACCACCGCGCCCACCAGCATCGAGGCGGCGATGAAGATGACGAGCCGCGCGCGCGCGACCGAGACGCCGAGCTCGGCGGCGCGATCGTCGCCGAGGCTCAAGCGATCGAGATCGCGGGCGCGGAACACGAGCACGACGAGGCCGACCAGGGTGTAGGCGCCGAGCGCGGCGACCAGGCGATAGTCGCGGGTGACGAGGCTTCCCATCAACCAGAACAGGATGCCGTGCGCCTGGTAGAAGTCGACGACGGCGTTGATGAACATCAGGAGCGCGCCCGCGAAGGCGTTGTAGATGACGCCGATCAAGAGCAGCGTGTACGCGTCGAGTCGGCCGCCGACGCGCGCCAGCTGAAAGACGATCCAGGTGCTGGCGAGCGCGCCCAGAAACGCCGCGACCGGCACGATGACGGTCTCGCCGAGCACGACGGGATGCAGGACCATCGCGCACACGCCGGCGAGCGCGGCGCCGCTCGAGACGCCGAGGAGATGCGGGTCGGCGAGCGGGTTCCGCAGCAGCGCCTGCAGCGCCGCGCCCGCGGTCGCGAGCGCGCCGCCGACGACGGCGGCGAGGAGGATGCGCGGTATGCGGGTCTGGAAGAGGATCACCGAATCCGGCGTCGCCGGGCCTTGCCACGCCAGCGCGCGCGTCCAGTCGATGTGCACCGGGCCGAGCGCGGCCGCGGCGAGGATGCTGACGACGAGCGCGCCCAGCAACGTCCCGTTCACGCCGAGCAGCCGCGACCACGTGAGGTGCGCGACGGCGAGCGATCGTTGCGGCTGCGCTACGGCCATCGCTCGGGGTGGATCAGCCGCGCAAGGTCCTCGAAGACCGACGCGAGTCGCGGGCCCGGCCGCAGGAGCTTGTAGGAGCGAAAGCTGTGGACGCGGCCGGCGCGCACCGCCGCCAGCGACGGATACTGCGCCCACCACTCGCCCGGGACGGTGCGCTGCTCGTTCGCCATGCCGGCGCTGGCGTCGATGATGACCTCGGGGTCGGCGGCGATCACGTACTCGAGGCTGACGCGTGGCCAGGCGTTCTTCGCCGGCGCGACGTTGGTCGCGCTCGCGGTGTCGAGGAGATCGCCGAGAAAGCTGTCGGGCCCGACGGCGACGAGCGGGTTCTGTCCGACGACCATGAGAACACGCCGCCGCGGCGCGCCGGCGAGGCGGGCGCGGATCGCGTCGATCTCGGCCTGCATCTTCGCGATCAGGCGCTCGCCCGCCTCGGGCACCCCGGAGGCCTCGGCGATCGCGCGCATGGCGGGCCAGACCTCGCCGAAGCGTTCGGCGTCGACGATCACCACGCGCACGCCGAGCCGCTCGAGCGCTTGCACCGCCTCATGGTTCGCCGGGCTCGGCGTGCCGATCACGACGTCGGGACGCATGCCGATGATCGCCTCGACGCTCGGCGAGAGAAACGAGCCGATCTTCGGCAACGCCTGCGCCTCGGGCGGGTAGTCGCAGAAATCCGAGACCGCGACCACCCGCGGCCCCGCGCCGAGCGCGAAGAGCGTCTCGGTGACCGACGGGGTGAGCGACACGATTCGCGCCGGCACGAGCGCGGATCGCGGCTCCTGGGCGTGGGCTACACCCACGACAAGCAAGACCGCCAGCGCGAGAGCTCTCATCGCCGTCATTGCGGAACGCCGGGATCGCGCCGCGGCGCGACGACGCGCAAGGTCGCGTCGCCCGCGTTCGTACCGCCGCGCACCGCCACCGCAGCACGCCGCGCGTCCGACGCCGCGGCGACCAGTGCCGGCGCGAAGCCCGGCGCGCTTCCGAAGTGGAGATGGACGTAGCTCGCGAGGACGCGACCGGTGCTGAAGCCCTCGCGCACGACGACGCCGCTGCGCGGATCGCGCACCGAGTAGAGACGCTCGACGGCAGCCGGCACCGTCGTCTCGTCGAGCGTCGAGTGGTGGAACTCGTGCCCGCGCGCATCGAGTCGCGGCAGCCATGACGCGCCCGAGGTCGTGACCTCGCGATACCCGAGCGTCATGCCGCGCGCGAGCATCCGGGTCACGAACGGAAACACGCCGGCCATCGCATGCGGCGTACCGCCGGCGTCGACGAGCGTCGCGCCGAGCAGCATCAAGCCGCCGCACTCCGCGTAGACGAGACCGCCGCCGGCCGCGAACCGCCGCAGCGACTCGCGCATGGCGGCGTTGCGCGCCAACGTCGCCGCGTGCAGCTCCGGGTAGCCGCCGCCGAGATAGATGCCGGTGGCGTCGCGCGGCACTGCCGAGTCGCGGAGCGGGCTCCAGGCGACGAGCGTGGCGCCGGCGCGCGCCAGCGCGTCGAGATTCTCGGCATAGTAGAATGAGAACGCTTCGTCGCGAGCGACGGCGATGACGGGCGCCGCGGCGTGCTCATCCTCGACGCCCCGCACGGGGCCCTCCGCACGAGCCGTCGTCCGCGCGAGCGCGAAGATGCGCTCGAGCTCGAGGTGCCGCTCCGCCGCGTCGGCGAGCCGTGCGAGCGGGATCGTCGCCTCCGCAGCGGTGCGAAGACCGAGATGGCGCTCGGGGATCTCGCACTCGACGTCGAACGGCAGGCCGCCAAGGCACGCGACGTCGATCGTCGCCAGGGCCTCGCGCAGAAAGCCGAGGTGGCCGGCGCCGCCGATCCGGTTGAAGACGACACCGGCGAGCCGAATCCCGGCGTCGAACTCGCGAAACCCCTGCACCAGGGCCGCGACCGAGCGCGCCATCGCGCCGGCATCGACGACGAGGATCACCGGCAGCTCGAGCCACTTCGCGATCTCCGCCGTGCTCGCGGTCTCCTCGGCGCCGGAGAGACCGTCGTAGAGCCCCATCATGCCCTCGACGAACGCGCAGTCCGCGCCGGCGGTCCCCGCCGCGAAGCTCGCGACGCTGGCGTCGCGACCGAGCATCCAGCCGTCGAGACATCGCGACGGTCGGCCGGCCGCATGGCTCAGGTGGCCGGGATCGATGAAGTCCGGGCCGACCTTGAAGGGCTGCACCGTGAGACCGCGTGCCCGCGCCGCCGCGATCAACGCCAGCGTCACCGTCGTCTTGCCCGAGCCGCTCGCGGGCGCCGCGACGACGACGCCGCCGGCCGCCGAGCCAGCGACACCGCCATCGTCGCGCCCACCGCGTTCGTGCTCAGAACGTCGCACGGACCCCCGCGAGGAAGTTGAGCCGCGGCGATCTGAAGTCGAGCGCCTCCTCGTAGCGCTCGTCGGTCAGGTTCTCGATCTTGCCGAAGAGCGTCAGGTCGCCGCGCCCGGCGAGCGCCTGCTCGAAGGTGTACGAGGCCGCGAGATCGACGCGCGCGTAGGCGGGGTTGCGCCGGACCGCGAAGCCCTGGTCGGGATCGACGTCGGGCCGATCGCCGACCGTGAGCACGGTGAGGTTCACGTGATAGCGCGTGCGCGGCTTGCCGAGGTCGCGACCCGCGACGTTCACGACCAGCGCGCCGCGATCCTTCGGCCGGCGGGTGAGCGGCCCGCCGCTCACGGTATCGAGGCGGGCGTACGAGGCGGTGAGCGTCACCGCGGGCTCGCGCCAGACCAGGACGCTCGGCGCCACCTCGACGCCGCGGACGTGCACGTCGCCGACGTTGGTCGCGAGAAAAAGACCGTCGTCCTGCACCGCCCCCTGGATCAGGTTCTGCACCTTGCGATCGAAGTACGTGACCTCGAGGCGCGCACGCTCGCTCCAGGCGGTCTCCACGATGCCGACGTTGTATTCGCGGCTGGTCTCCGCGTCGAGATTGGGGTTGCCGAAGCTCGGGAAGAAGAGCTCGTTGAAGGTCGGCGCCTTGAAGCCTTCCGCGTAGCCCGCCTTGACGCGCAGGCCGGGCACGACGGGGATGCGATACGAGGCCGATCCCTCCGGGCTCACCGCGGTGCCGAATTTCTCGTTGCCGTCGACGCGCACGCCGCCGATCGCGACCAGATCGCCCTCGAGCAGGCGCAGCTGCTCTTGGAAGTACCCGGCGACGTTGCGCTGGCTGTCGTCGAAGTGATTGCGGAACTCGAAGGCCGGATCGATCGTGTCCGAGCGCACGTTGGCGCTGCGCTCCTCGATCTCGATCCCGGCGGTGGTGGTCGCGATCTGCCGCCAGTAGTGGTTCAGCTGCACCTCGCCGGTGACGATCTCCGACGGGATCTTGGAGAGCGTGAGGCTGGTCTCGACGGGATCGGGAGGATCGCGGAACCGTTGGTCGTCGCGCGTGTAGCTGCCCGCGAGACGCAGCTCCAGATCGGGAATGAGCGTCTGCTCCCACTCCCCTTTGACCAGGAAGAGCTCGTCCGAGATGCGCGCGTTCGGATCGGAGACCGGGAGGAAGTTGTTGCTGTTGAAGAGGCCGGTCGTCGCGTCGGTGTAGCGCATGAAGAAGCGCGCGGTCGCGTTCTCCGTCGCGTCGTAGTCGAGACGGAGCGACGCGGTGCCGTTCCGGTAGTCGTCGTTCGGCACCCGGAACCCGTCGGTGTGGAGGTACGCGCCGGCAATCGAGTAGCGCAGCTTGCCGTACTGGCCCGACGACGAGACGGTCCCGCGTCCGGTATAGGCACTGCCGCCCTCGCCCGACACCGTGAAGCGCGGTGCGCCGCTTCCCTCCTTGGTGATGATGTTGACGACGCCGCCGATCGCCTGCGAGCCGTAGAGCGTGCCGCCCGCGCCGCGCAGGATCTCGATGCGCTCGACGTTGTCGGTGGTGAGGTTCGCGAAGTCGAAGGCGCCGAGCGTGACGCTGTTCACCTCGACGCCGTCGACCAAGATCAGCGTCTGATCGGCATCGGCACCGCGGATGAAGAGGTCGGTCTCGGTGCCGCGCGAGCCGGTCTGGACGACGTCGACGCCGGGCACGGTCCGCAGCGCCTCGCCGACGGTCTCCGCATGTCGCGCCTGGATCTCGCCCTCGTCGACGACGGTGAGCGAGGCCGGGGTCTCGTCGAGCTTCGTCTCGGTCCGGGTGGCGGTGACGACGATCGTCTGAAACGGCTCCTCGCCGCTCGCCTCGTCACGACCAGTTTGCGAGTGCACGATCGTCGCGCCCTGCACGATCACCAGCGCGAGTGCCGCGATCCACGGCATGCGCGACCACGGCCGGCGTCGTGTGCTCGTTCCTCCCGCGCCCAGCCCTGCCTCGACTCCCCCCACTCTCGTCATGCGTCCTCCTCGGCGCGTCAGAACGACTTCACCGCGCGCGGTTCCTGCAACACGAATCGATAGCGCAGCACACCGTGTAAACCCGGCGTCCGCTCCGCGACGTGGAAACGGCTTCGGCGCGCGACCTCGACGGCCGCCGCATCGAGCAGCGCGAAACCGGACGAGCGGCCGACCTGCGCCGTCTCGACCGCGCCGTCGGCGCCGACGTGCAGCGCGACGTCGACGGTCCCCTGCCAACCTTGACGGCGCGCGCGCGCCGGATAGCTCGGAGTCGGGCAGCTCGCGCAGCGCGTCCGTAGATCGCCACCGCCGCTGCCGCCTCCGCCGCCCTCCGCACCGGAGCCGCTCGTGGCGCCCTCTCCCGCACCGCCGCTGCCGGCGCCGCGACCGTCCGCGATTGGTCCGACGGCAGTCGCCGCGCGCGCGCCGGCAGCACGCGCCGAGAAATCGACGTCGGCGACCCGGTCGTCGCCGATCGGTTTCGCGACGGCGGTATCGGCACCGTCCTCGCGCGATGGAGTCGCACCGGCATCGCGCTCGTCGGCAGTGCGCGTGCGATCGTGGATCTCCGCCGCCGCGCGCCGACGTTCGCGCGCCGCCGGACGTGGTCGTTCGGACTCGGCACGCGCGGTTCTCGTCTTCGCTTCGGGTGCCGGTCGCACTGCGGGAGGCTCAGCGACGGCCGGCGCGGCCATCACGGTTGTCGCGCCGGCGGGCACGATCGCATCAGACCGCGGGCCTGCGGCGCCGTCACCGTGGCGCGGCGCGCCCGCGGTTCCTTCGCGCTCGCCGTCGCCCGCGCGCAGCGTCACCGTGATCACGGCCGACATCGCGCCGACGGCGGTCGTCCGCCGCAGAATGCCGGCGAAGAAAACCGCGTGACACGCGATCGAGACGGCGAACGCCGTCCCGTAGCGCTGCAGCAATGTGTGCGGTGTCTCGCCCGTCAATGCCCGCCCCGGTCCTCGAAGGGAGAACCGGCGCGACGGACGGCGATGTCGATGCGTGTCTCGGTCAAGCCCACCCTCCCCCTCGGAAGGTCGTCGTTGTTGGCCCTTCCGTCCGGGGCAGATGTCCTGGCTCGGGGATCGTCCTCACGCGGTCGCCTTCCCAGGTCCGACTCGACCTAGTGGCTTACGGGCCGCGCTCGTCCCCCCTCACAGTTGCGGGGCAGCGCCGGTCTTCCACCGGCTTCCCTGCACCAGACGGGCTGCGCCCGACTAGTACACCCGTCGACGACGTGTCAATCCTGCGAAAGAAACCACGATCGCTCGCGTCTTCTCAGCGGGGGTATTCGCACAGATGCGGCGTCGAAGTGCCAAGCGTCTTCGAATGTGCATCACGCTCACCGCCGCGCTGGTCGCCGCGTGCGGTCACGGAGGCGGCAACGATCACGCCACTGCCTCTCCCACGGCGACTCCATCGACGATCGCAACGCCGACGATGACGCCCGCGCTGCGAATCGCGTGGACAGTCGGCGGCCAGCTCGCGAGCCGCTCGGACGATGGCGGAGCGTCATGGCAAGCGCGGTTCAACGTCGCGATGGGCGGGCTCCCTGGTGTCGATTTCGTCGATCGCATGACCGGCTGGGTCGTGGGCGGGCGGAACATCTACCGCACGAGCGACGGCGGACAGCTTGGCGACGGGCGCGACTGGGAGAACCAATCCGCAAACGTCGAAGCATCCGCGGTCGAGCTGTCGGACGTCGCGTTCGTGGACCGTGAGCACGGTGCCGCGGTCGGAGGAGCCGGAATCGGTTTTGGCCGTGCGGCCGTGCTGACGACGTCCGATGGTGGCGGCCACTGGCGGACCGCTCGCGTCGGAGACGACGGTGGTCCGCTCCCGCGCGGCACCTGGCTCGCTCGCATGTGCGTAACCACCGACGGCAGGGGTGCCACCGTCGGTGGCGGCGGGCGCGGAGGTACTCCGCTCGCGCTCGCCACGGTCGACGCGGGCGTCAGCTGGACCGACGTGACCGCGGCCATCACGCGAACGGCCCCTGGCGAGGAACCAATGCTCGCCAACTGCGCACGCCTCGCTTCCGATCATCTCTGGGTCGTCGGGGCTCCGTCGTTTCTCGCACGGTCGAGCGACGGCGGCGCGACGTGGAGAGCGCAAACGGTCACCTCCCGTCGCGAGGTCATCCTGAACGCGGTGCTGTTCGAGGATTCCGAAACCGGATGGGTCTCGGGATTCGACCCAACGGCGCGCCAGATCCTCATCTTCAGCACGCACGATGCCGGCGCGAGTTGGGATGAGCGCGTGATGCTCGACAACGTACTGATCCTCGATCAACCGCCAGCGGCAGCGTTTGCAGCGTTAGGTCCGGGTTCCGTGTTGTTCGTCGGCGACGACCCGCCGAGTTTCGGGCTGGAGGGAGCGCGGGCGCTGAGCTTCGTCACCCACGATGGCGGCGTCACGTGGATGCCGAGCGTGATTCCAGGCGGATTTCAGGCATTCCGGGATGTCGACGTCGTACCGTAAGGCGATCACGCTACTGCGCGAGGCGTAGCCCGGGCGAAGAAACCTGGCGCCTCCGGGCCGATCACGGTATGACTTAGGCCATAGCGCCACAGTTCAAGGAGCAGTCGATGACGACCCGCATGATGCCTTCCGCCGCTTCGCGCCGTGCCGGCGCAGAGAGCGAGAGCCCCAAACACCCACTCGCCGGACAAGAGCTGAACGGCGC
>JBGPIT010000038.1:0-21758 GCA_041485125.1 Binatia bacterium
ACGTCGCCGACGCCGTGAAGGAGACGAACGCCGGCTGCGGCGTTGGCGGGTGCGCCCGCGCGTTTCGCCACCCGCGCGATGTGCCAGCAATCGATCGCGCGAATCCGGCCGTCCGCACGCGCCGTGACCGTCGTTCGGTGCGTCGCCTCCGCCGGCAACGAGCGCTCGCCCTGCGCGGCGATGATCCGCTGCAACGCGCGTGCGGCCTCGCCGGAGTCCAAGGTTTCTCGCGCGGTGCGATAGCCGACGCCCGCCGGAACGCGCCCGACCATCTCGACGAGCCGTGCCGCGAGGTACAGCGACTTTTCGCGCAGGTCCTGCGGCGCGCCCGGGTCGCGGCGCAGCACCGCGAGGACGTCGAGCGCCTCGAGACGCGGGCCGATGCCGCGACCGATCGGACCCTCCGCCTCGGTGATCGCGACCTCGAGGCGCAGATCGATCTCCGCGGCGACCCTGCGGAACAGCGCCGACAGCCGCTCTCCCGCTTCTCGCGTCCGCACCTTGGCGGTCGGCCCGACGGGAATGTCGAGCAGCACGTGCGTCGCACCCGCCGTCTTCTTCTTGGCGAGGATCGACGCGATCATCTGCGGCTCGGTGTCGATCTCCATCGGCCGCTCGACCGTGATCAGGATGTCGTCCGCCGGCGCCAGACCGAGCGCGCCGCCCCACGCAATGCAGCCGCCGACCTCGCCGACGACGCGGCGGAGATCGTCCGGCGAGAGCGTGACGTTCGCGAGCATCGCCATGGTGTCCGCCGTTCCCGCCGGGCTGGTGATCGCGCGCGACGAGGTTTTCGGGACCGTGACGCCGAGCGCGACCAGGATCGGCACCACGATCAGCGTCGTGCGGTTCCCCGGTACGCCGCCGATGCTGTGCTTGTCGGCGATCGGGCCGGGGCCGAAGTCGAGGCGCGTGCCGCTGGCGATCATCGCGCGCGTGTAGTCGACGATCTCCTGCTCATCGAGCGCGCGCAGCGTACCGGCGAGCACGAACATGGAGAGCTCGACGCGCGAGTAGCGATGGCGGACGACGTCGGCGAGGATGGCGTCGAACGCGGCGCGATCGAGCCGGCGCCCTTGCAGCTTGCCGCGGACGAGATCGAGGCTGCGCGGCGCCGGCGCGATCGTCGCTTGCACCATTGCGCCTTCCGGGAGGGCCAGGTCTTGGAAGGCGATGTCCGAGAGCCCAATCTCGTCGGGAGTGATGAGCGTCTCGCGGCAGAAATTGAGGGTCGCGGTCAGCTCGCGCGTCTCGCCGGTCGTGGAGTCCGTGCCGACGATCCGCACGCGGTCGAGCGGGTTGAACCCGAGCTCGCCGGCGCGGACGGTGTCCTCGTGCACGACGACGACCCGCTCCCGCATCGTGTCGAGACAGAGGTGCTTGAGGCGGAGCATCGCCGCGCCTCAGTCGAGGCGGACCTGCTCGAGGTGACGCGCAACGACGGCGGTCCACCCGAGCTCGCACTCGATCGTGTCGTGGAGCGCCGTCGACGCCGGCGGCTCGCCATGCACCAGGAACGTCGTCTCGGGCGCCCGTGGGGCGGCGCGCAGCCACGCCAGGATCTCGTCGCGATCGGCATGGACCGAGAACGCGGGGACACTGACGATCTCGGCGGCGACCCGTACGTAACGCCCGAGGAGCTTCACCTCGCGCGCACCTTCGACCAGGGAGCGGCCGCGCGTGCCGGCGGCCTGGAAGCCGACGAGCACGACCGCGTTGCGCTCGTCGGGGAGGCAGCGCGCGAGGTGGTGCAACACGCGACCGCCGCTCGCCATCCCCGAGGCCGACACGATGATCGCCGGTCCGGGCGCGTCGTTGATCGCGATCGACTGCGCGGTCGTCCGCGCCTCGATGAGATGACCGGGATCGAACGGGTCGCCGTCCCCGCCGAACCCCGCGCGGACCTCGGGACCGCCTGTCGCGAGCGCGGCGCGGTAGACCTCGAGCGCCGCCAGCGCCATCGGACTGTCGACGTACACGGGAAGGTCGGGCACGCGCCCCTCGCGGACCAACCGTTTCAAGAGCAGCAGCACGACCTCGGTGCGGTCCACCGCGAACGCGGGGATCACGACGACGCCGCCGCGCTCGGCGGTGCGCACGATCACCGTCTCGAACCGGCGCAGCGATTCGTCCGTCTCGTGAAGCCGGTCACCGTAGGTCGACTCGACGACCAGCACGTCGACACCCGGCAGCGGTGCCGGTGGCGTCAGCATCGGATGGTTCGGCCGTCCAAGATCGCCGCTGAAGCAGATCGTACGCGCGGCGCGCGCCTCGACCTCGAGCGTCACCGTCGCGGCGCCCAGGATGTGCCCGGCGTGCCGGAACGTCGCCCGGATGCCGGGCGCGATGTCGAGCGGGGTCTCGAGCGGCACCGGCCGGAACTGCGGCAGCACGCGCGCGGCGTCCTCCGAAGT
Source organism: Binatia bacterium (assembly GCA_041485125.1). Taxonomy (GTDB): domain Bacteria; phylum Desulfobacterota; class Binatia; order UTPRO1; family UTPRO1; genus JBGPIT01. The sequence goes on from JBGPIT010000038.1 coordinate 2,415, forward strand.
GTACAGCGGCAATGCCGGCGTGTGCTTCGAATAGCCGCGCGCGTTGGCGTACGACGCGTCCTCTTCCTGGAGGCGCGCCGAGTCCGGCAGGACGATGCGGCACAGCGCCTCGGTCGGCGCGGTTGCGAAGACCGGACCGTGGAAGCCGCCGCGGGAAAGCCCCGGCAAGTAGCCCGAGTGATCGACGTGGGCGTGCGTCAATAGCACAGCGTCGACCGTCGACGGGTCGATCGGGAACGGCGCCCAGTTCCGCAACCGGAGCTCCTTCAGCCCTTGAAAGAGACCACAATCGACGAGAACCCGCGCACGCGGGGTGTCGACGAGGAATCGGCTGCCGGTCACCGTGCCCGCGGCGCCCAGAAACCGCAGGTGCGGGACGTTCGGCAGTGCACGATCGATCGTACGTTCCGCGGTCATTGGGACGGCGAACAGTACATTGGGTCAGTCACGAATGACATCGGCGAACGTGCCGGCGAGCATTCGCGCCAAGGTCGCGATCATTCCGTAGTCAGCCGCGCAAGTACGCGAGGATGTCGCGCAGCTCGTCGGGCCCGAGAATCTCACGGAAGTGCGGCATCAACCCGCGCTCGCGGCGGAACATGTGAAGCATTCGCGTGCGCCGCTCGGCGGGCGAGAGCGCCGCGAGATGCGCCGAGTCGATCGACGGGGCCGTGATCGCCGGCGGCAGGAGATCCTCGGGGTGGACTCCGCGGCCGTCGTCCCCATGGCACGCAGCGCAGTAGGTACCGTAAAGGCGATACCCGGGCGAGAGAACTCGGAGATACGCGATCACGGCCTGCAGCTCGGCCGACCCGAGCTCGCTTGCCGGCATCTCACCGATGCCCTTGCGGATCACCGAAGCCAGCGCCCGGTCGGTGAGACGCAGCTGCGCCTTGTGAAGGTCCGGCAGGGGACGGTCCGGCATGATGACGCCCATCCCCTCGCCATAGACGCCGTGACACGCGGCGCATTGCCGCTCGAAGACCAGGCGCCCGGCACGGATCGCGGAGGCGTCGCGTTGCGATAGACCCTGAACGTAGCGCTCGAGCGCGGCGAGCTGGCGCTCCTCGCCGATCCCTTCCGGTGCGGCGGACGTGCGGAGCGGCGTGCCGTGGAGAAGTCGCTCGATGACCTGCTCGTCGCTCGCCCCCCCAAGCACTTCCGGGGCGCGCAGATCGGTAGGACGGAGGTTGAGAACGCCCGCGACGGGGCCGTCGCCGCGACCGTCAGCGCCATGGCACCCGGCGCAGTAGCCTTCGTAGAGCACGGCACCGCGCACGAGCGCGCGCGGATCCTCGGCCGCCCGACGCCGACCGGCGCCGCCCGGCACCGCAATGCGACAGCTCACGGAAACGATCGTCGCCAGCAAGACGACCGCGGTGAGAGGCCGACGGAGCATCCGGCTAGCGCGACGCGGAGCCGATGCCGAGCTCCTCGATCTTCCGATACAGCGAAGAAAGCGAGACGCCGAGGAGCTCCGAGGCAAGGCGCTTGTCGTGCTCCACCTTGGCGAGCACCGCTTCGATGTGCGCCTTCTCGTAGACGCGCAGGGCTTCGCGCAGATCGTCGCCGACGGGCACCACGAGGGCAGCGGCGGGTTTCAAGGCGCGTGGCAGCGCCGCGCCGGTGATCCAATCGCCGTCGCCGACGATCATCGCGTGCTCGATGACGTTGTCGAGCTCGCGGACGTTGCCTTTCCATGGCAACGAGATGAGGAGCTTCATCGTCGCGCCGTCGACGCCTTTGAAGGTCTTCCGCATCTCGCGATTGTGGAGGCTCACGAAATGGTCGATCAGGGGGGGGATGTCCTCGCGTCGTTCGCGCAAGGGCGGAATCTCGATCTCGATCACGTTCAGCCGGTAGTAGAGATCGTCCCGAAACGTCCCCGCCTGCACGGCCTCGTTGAGGTTGCGGTTGGTCGCGGCGATGATCCGCACCTCGACCTTCATCGGCGTCGTCGCGCCCACCGGCAGGATCTCCTTCTGCTCGATGGCGCGCAGCAGCTTCACTTGCAGATTGAGCGGCAGGTCGCCGATCTCGTCGAGAAAGATCGTGCCGCTGCGCGCGCGTTGAAAGAGCCCTTCCTGATTGCTCACGGCGCCGGTGAACGCGCCGCGCAGATGGCCGAAGAGCTGGCTCTCGAGCAGGTGCTCGGGAATCGCGCCGCAGTTGACCGGTAGGAAGATCCGATCGGCGAGCTCGCTGAAGTGATGGATCGCGCGCGCGACGACCTCTTTGCCGACGCCGCTCTCGCCGGTGATGAGGACGGTGCTCGAGGTCGGTGCGACCCGCTGCACGAGCGTCATCACCTCGCGCATCGCCACCGAACGTCCGATCAGGTTGTCGAAGTCCCAGTGGCGCTCGACCTGGCTGCGCAGCATCTGGTTCTCCCACGCCACCTGACGATGGCGAAGGAGATAGTCGATCTTGTGAAGCACGTCGTCGAAGATGAGGGGCTTGAGGAGATAGTCCTGCGCCCCGCGTTGCAGCGCCTCGATCGCGGTCTCGACGGTCGCGTGCGCCGTCATCAGCAGCACGAGCGTCTGCGGCGCGACCTCGCGCGCGTGGCGGAGGATCGTGAGCCCATCGGCGCCGGGCATGCGCAAATCCGACAGGACGAGGTCGAACTCCTCCTTGTCGAGGGCGCTGATCGCGGCGTCGCCGTCCGGCACCGCCGTCACTTGATAGCCCTCGTCGCGCAGCACTTCGGCGACGCTGTCCCGGATCGACGTCTCATCGTCGGCGACCAGGATCGAGCCTTTCGTACCGGTCTGGGGCGTGGGCATTCGCGGGATGGTAGGAAAGTCGGCGGTGCCTGGCAACATCGTCATGCGGGCCTCGACAGCTCGGGAAGAGCTTCCTTCTCGCCGGCGATCTCGAGCAAGCGCGCAAGGTAGCGCATGCAGTCGCTTTCGCTCAGCAAACCGATGAGTTTCTCGTTCTCGACGACGGGCAGGCAGCCGATCTTCCTCTCGAGCATCAGCTCGACCGCCGTACGGATCGAGGTGTCCGGCGGGACGGTCGTCACGGTTCGTGTCATCACCGCCTTGACGTCGATCTTCGCGAGCCATTCCTCCTCCGCAGCGCGCCGGAAGTGGAGCACCGACGAGATGCTGGCGCGGAACAGATCACGCTGCGATAGAATGCCGACGAGCCGGCCGTGCGAGAGGACCGGCATGTGCCGGATGCGGCCGAGTCGCATGATGTGCTCGGCGACGTCGAGGGTGTCGGATAGCTCGAGTGTGGCGACGGTGGTTTCCATGAGATCGTGGACACGCATACCTGGCGGGATTTCAACTTCCGTGCCGTCAAAAACCCGCGACTGCACCCGTTCTGATTCCCAACCGTGAGAATCGACGGCCCGGTCGCGAATGCGACCTTCCCGGTCTTGGGAAACGACCGGGCGCCTTCGACAACCGCCAGGCACGACCGGGAAGATTGGCCGGCTGGCCGAAACGTTGCATAGTTCGCCTCGCATGATGATGACGTCGAGGATCGCGATCTGGATGGCGGCGGCTGCCTTTGCGATCGCGCTCGGATCGGTGGCAACGCCGGGCGCGGCGGCGGAGACCATGAAGCGCGCGGGCAATGGCGTCCCTACTGCCGCGCCCTCCGGCCGGTCGGTGGCGAACGGTCGCGCGCTCTACGATGCGCGCTGCGCATCGTGCCACGGCCCGCGCGGCCGCGGCGACGGTCCTGACGCCGACCTCAGTCATTCGCCACCGCGTAACCTTCGCGAGGGGTTCATTGCTCGCTACTCGGACTCCGAGCTCGTACGGCGCATCCTCGACGGCCAGGGGCTGCAGCTCGCTCTCGATCCCACTGGAGTCCGCGCACGGGCGACCGAGGTCGAAGCGATCGCGGCGCACCTCGAACGCTTGCCGCAAGTGGACTGGCGTCTCGCCGAGCGTGGCCTCGAGATCTACGTCGATCACTGCGAGCTCTGCCATGGACCCTACGGTCGACCGCACGCGAGTCTCCCGCCAGGTGTGCGTACACCCCGCGATCTTGCCGACCCGGCGTTCCAGCGCAGCATCGACGATGCTGAGCTTCGGACGGTCGTCCGACACGGCCGCAGAGGGATGCCCGCACTGAGTCCGCACTGGAGCGACGAGGATCTACGGGCGTTGGTCGCTTTCGTCCGGCTGCTCTCACCCGGATACGAGCGCTACACGCGGTACTGCGCCGCGTGTCACGGCGACGACGGACGCGGCAGCGGAAGCTTCGCCGAGGTCGCCGTCGCGCGACCGACGGTCGTCTTCGATCGCGCCTACTTCGCACGACACGACCCCGAGCAGGTGCGGGCGGCGGTATGGCACATGGTCGACCAGAAGAAGCCGTCGATGCCCCACTTCCACTCGCAGCTCTCGGACGCGCAAGCGCGCGCGATCGTCGCGTACTTGAAGCGCGCCAAGTAACCAAGGGGACGTCCGCCCCGCGCCCTTCGCGCCTCGCCCCTCGATGATGCGCCGAGCTCTGCCGATCGACCGCCTTCCGGCGCTTCCTGACGCCGCGACGGGGCTCCGCGCGGCCGACGTCGCGGAGCGCCGCGCGCGCTACGGCGCGAACGCCGTCCTCGAGACGACACGAGCGCCGTGGTGGGCGCTCGTCCGGGACACGGCGAGCGACCCGATGATTTGGTTTCTCGCCGCGACGGGTGTCGTCTACACGGCGGTCGGTGAGCTCGCGGAAGCGATGGTCCTGCTCGTCGCGATCGTGCCGTTGGCGGCCATGGATGCCGTGCTGCACCGGCGCACGCACGCCTCGATGCAAGGGCTGCTGAGCCGTCTCGCCGATCGCGCCACCGTGCGACGCGACGGCAGCCTCCAGACGATCCCGAGCCTCGACGTCGTTCCCGGTGACGTCGCGCTGGTCGCCGCCGGCGAGAGCTTCCCCGCCGACGGCGTCTTGCTCGCGGCGGCCGACGTTCAGGTCGACGAGTCGGCCCTCTCCGGCGAGTCGTACCCGGTCCGCAAACGGGCGCTCGACCTCTCTCGCATCGCCGGCGCCGAGCCGACCGTGGACGGACGGCACTGGGGGCTTGCCGGCACCAGGGTTCTCGCCGGCACCGCGACGGTTGTCGTCGTCTTCACCGGTGGGGAGACGCTCTACGGCACGATCGCGCGCTCCGCCGCCGAGACGGCCGACGCGCGGACGCCCCTCCAGCACGCGATCGGTCGGCTGGTGGCGGCGCTCGTCATCGTCGCGGTGGCGATCTGCGTGCTGCTCGCGGCCGTCCGGATCGCGCAGGGGCATGGCTGGCTCGACGCGATCCTTGCCGCGGTGACACTCGCCGTCGCGGCCGTCCCCGAAGAGTTTCCGGTCGTCTTCGCGTTCTATCTCGGGCTCGGTGTCTACCGTCTCGCGCGCCGGCACGCGCTCGTGCGCCGCGCCGTTTCCGTCGAGAACATCGGACGCGTGACGGCGATCTGCTCCGACAAGACCGGCACGATCACCTCGGGCGAGCTCGCGCTGACACATCTCGTACCGGCGACACCGCCGGGAGAGGCGGAGCTCGTCCTCGTCGCCTCCCTCGCCGCACGCCCGGAAACCGGCGATCCAGTCGACCGGGCCATTGCCGCGCGCGCGCAGTCGACGACGATCGAGGTCGAGACGTGGCAGCCGATCGCGCGCTTTCCCTTCACCGAGGATCGCAAGCGTGAGACGGCGATCCTGACGGCGCCGCAGCGCTCTGACGGCAGTCGACACGCGCTCGCCGTCACCAAGGGCGCTCCCGAAGTCGTTCTCGCACTGTGCACGTTGCCGGCGGCGGAGATCGCTGCCTGGCACGCTCGGGTTACCGAGCTCGCCGCGACCGGGCACAAGGTCATCGCGTGCGCACATCGCGCCGTCGAGATCGACGCGGCGGCACCGCGGGAACCGTCGGACGGCTTCGCTTTCGCCGGCTTGCTCGCGTTCGAGGATCCGGTGCGCGAGGGTGTCGCCGAAGCGGTGGGCGCGTGCGCAACCGCCGGCATCCGGCCGATCATGGTCACGGGGGATCACCCGGCGACGGCCCGCGCGGTGGCACGCGAGATCGGCCTCGGCGGCCCCGCGCCGGTCGTGATCACGGGCGAGGACTTCGCGGAACGGGCGGCCCGCGACGCTCGCGCCGCGCTGACGGTCGATGTAATCGCACGCGCCCTGCCCGCCCACAAAGTGGCGCTGGTGCGCGCGCTCCAGGACACGGGTGCCGTCGTCGCGGTTACCGGGGACGGCATCAACGACGTCCCGGCGCTGAAGCGCGCCGACATCGGGATTGCCATGGGAGAGCGAGGCACCCAGAGCGCGCGCGAGGTCGCGTCGATCGTTCTTCTCGACGACAACTTCCGCACGATCGTGGCCGCGATCGCAGAGGGGCGCCAGCTGTTCCAGAATCTTCGGCTCTCCTTCGCGTACTTGCTCGCCGTGCACGTGCCGCTCGTCGCGACCGCGGCCTTGGTCCCGCTTGCCGGGTTTCCGTTGCTGTACCTGCCGATTCACATCGTGTGGCTCGAGATGGTGATTCATCCGACGGCGCTGCTCGCGTTCCAGGAGCGGAGCGGTGAATTGCGCGCCGATCGAAACGCCGCCGCGCGCCAAGCCCGCTTCTTCACCCTCCGGCAGTGGATCGCGATCGGCTCGACCGGCTCGTTGACGGCTCTCCTGGTGGCGATCGCGTACCTGCACGGCAGCGCCTGGGGCGGCGACGTCGCGCGCGGACGGTCGTCGGCGATTCTCCTGCTGCTTGCCGCAAGCGCCGGCGTGACCGCGGTGCTCAGCCGCGGCCGCACGCTCGCGTCGCGGCTGATCGTCGCCGGCGTGCTCTCATCGACCGCCATGCTGTTGCAGGTTCCGACGACCGCGCGGCTGCTCCACGGCGCGCCCCTCGACGTGCTGCAATTCGCGATCCTCCTCGCGGCAGGTCTGATGCTGGCGCCGATCCCGCTGGTGGGTGCCTTCCATTCCCGCACCGCGGATCAGGGTACGGAGTTGGCTCCACGGGTGGAGCACGCTTCACTGATCCGGTACTAGCGTTGGGATCATGCTGAACGCTCGTGACTACTCGGTCGAGGAGATCCTCCGCGACGGACGATCCATTCTGATCCGCGCTCTCCGGCCGGATGACAAGGCGCGCCTGCTCGAGCACTTCCGCGGTCTGAGCGACCAGTCCGTACACTTCCGTTTCTTCAGCGCGAAAAGGGATCTCTCCGAGGCCGAGCTCGCCCGTTTTACCGAGCTGGATTTCGTCAGGGATGCAGCGTTGGTCGCGACGCTCGTGGACGGCGACCGCGAGCGCATCATCGGCGTCGGGCGCTACAACGCGCTGGGCGACGAAGGCACACCGTCGCGTGCCGAGGTCGCGTTCGCCGTCACCGATGCGAACCAGGGCCGCGGCATCGGCACGCTCCTCCTCGAGCACCTGGTACCGATCGCGCGCGCCAACGGCATCACCGAGTTCCAGGCCAACGTCTTGGGCGAGAACAATCGCATGCTGCAGGTCTTCGCCAAGAGCGGGTTCACCGTCCAGCGTTCGATCGACTGTGGCGTCTTCACACTGACGTTTCCCACCGCGGCAACCGAGACGTTCCTCGCGGTCAGTCACGCCCGCGAACGCGAAGCCGCGGCCGAGAGCGTGCGCGGATTTCTCGCGCCCCGCGCCGTCGCGGTGGTCGGCGCGTCGCGCGAGCCCGGATCGATCGGCTGGACGCTGCTCCACAACATCCGCGCCGGCTTCCCGCACCCGATCTACCCCGTGCACCCGACGGCGACGGAGCTGCAGGGTCTACCCGCCTATCCGCGGGTGAGCGCGATCGGCGCGCCCGTCGATCTCGCGATCGTCGCGGTGCCCGCGGCGGCCGTCGAGAACGTGCTGGCCGACTGCGCACACGCGGGGGTGCGAGGTGTAGTCGTGATCTCGTCGGGCTTCGGCGAAGTCTCGCAGGGAGGTCGTGAGGCCGAGCACCGGCTGCGGCATCTCGTCCGCGCGTCCGGCATGCGCCTCGTCGGCCCGAACTGCATGGGTATCATCAATACCGATCCCGCGATCGCCTTGAACGCGACGTTCGCGCCCGGCGTGCCGCCACCCGGATCGATCGCGATGCTGTCGCAGAGTGGTGCGCTCGGGCTCGCGGTGCTCGACTACGTCCGCGCACTCGATCTCGGTATCTCGACGTTCGTGTCGGTCGGTAACAAGGCGGACGTGTCGAGCAACGACCTGCTCGCGTACTGGGCGGAGGATGCGCGTACCAGCGTGATCGTTCTCTACCTCGAGAGCTTCGGGAACCCGCGCAAATTCGCGCGCATCGCCCCGGAGGTCGCTCGCCGCAAGCCGATCATCGCGGTCAAGTCGGGACGATCGGCGGCCGGGGTACGCGCAGCGTCGAGTCACTCCGCCGCGCTCGCCAGCCTCGACGTCGCAGTCGACGCGCTGTTCGAGCAAGCCGGCGTCATTCGTACGCGCACGCTCGAGGAGTTGTTCGACATCGCCGCCTTGCTGTCGACGCAACCCGTTCCCGCCGGCCCCCGGGTCGCCGTCGTCACGAACGCGGGCGGCCCCGGCATTCTCCTCGCGGACGCGTGCGAGGCGCAGGGCCTCTCGTTGCCATCGCTGACACCCGGAGCTCGCGACGCGCTGCGGACGTTCCTGCCTGCCGCCGCCGGGCTCGAGAACCCGGTCGATATGACCGCCGCGGCGACCGCCGAGCATTTCGTCCGCACGATCGAAGTCGTCGGTCCCGATCCGAACGTCGATGCGGTGGTCGTGATCTACATCCCCGTGCTGTCACCGTCCGGGGAGATGGCGGCGGCGATCGCCCGCGGCGCCGCCGCAGTCCCGGCCGAGAAGCCCGTCCTCAGCGTGTTCATGTCGTCCCGCGGTGCACCGCCCGCGCTGGCGGGCGGCGCGCGCGGCCGGCTGCCGTCGTATAGCTTTCCCGAGAACGCGGCCCTCGCGCTCGGCGCAGCGGAGCGATACGGGCGGTGGCGCCGGCGCTCGCCCGGCACCGCGCTCACGCTCGACGCGTTCGCGAGCCGCGCCGCGCGCAGCGTCGTCGAGCGGGTGCTCGCCGGCGCGCACGGCCCATGCTGGCTCGAGCCGGAAGACATGGCGACGGTCCTGCGCGCCGCCGGCATCGAGTATGCGGTTGCCGAACGTGCGCCCGTCGCCGATGCGGTCGCGGTCGCGGAGCGTTTGGGTTATCCGCTCGTCGCCAAGGCGATCGCGCCGGGTCTTCTCCACAAGAGCGACGCCGGTGGCGTGCGGCTCGGACTGCGCAACGCAACCGAGGTCGCGGCCGCGGTCGACCAGATCCGCGCCGCCATGGCGGTCGTCGGCACTCCGCTCGAGGGCGTGCTGCTCCAGCGCGAGGTCGCGGGCGGTGTCGAGGCGCTGGTCGGCGTCACCACCGACCCGACCTTCGGCCCGCTCGTCGTGTGCGGCCTCGGCGGGATTCTGGTCGAGCTCTTGAAGGACGTGACGTTTCGGCTGACACCGGTCACCGACGTCGACGCGCGGGAGATGCTCGCCTCATTGAAGGGCAGCCGGCTGCTCGACGGCTACCGCGGAAGCCCGGCGGCCGACCGCGCCGCGCTCGTCGACGTCATCTTACGAGTCTCAGCGCTCGTCGAGGCCGTGCCGGAGCTCTGCGAGCTCGACCTCAACCCGGTGAAGGTGCTGGCGCCGGGACAGCGCGCCATCGTCGTCGATGCGCGCATGCGCATTGCGCCACCGTCCGGGCCGCAGACGACGCTCTGAGGCGGCGAAGCGGCAGGTGACCGAACGCCGTCTCGGACGCGGTGACGTTGGGTGGACTACATCAACCAAAACGGCTGCTCGTGCTGCGATTTGCGCAGATCAGGATCACTCAGGGTGCGCGCTCGATGCCTTTCGAGCGCAGCACGATTTGCCGCACCGCTTTGACACACATGGAAGCGGATACCCAACAATAATCGGCGGTCACGATCGATATGTATCTTCGGCCATATATTTCATGCTTGACGTCCACACGATCCGCTGTACAGCATCTGCGCACTCGTTCCTCCGCAGGCCGATCTAGTAGGTCAACGGCACGCTGACACCGCACGCCGCAACCGGAGCGCGGTGACCGCCTCGATGCGAGGCGACCCTCGAGGAGCACGCGATGGAACGACACCCAGCCACGTCACGATGGCCCCGAGTGATGGCGACCTGCTCGATGCTCGCCGTCCTGATCGCGGGATCGAGCCGGACCACGTACGCCAACCCGCTCGCATGTAAGAGCGCGATCGTGCGCGCCGGCGCCGACTTCGCGATCGCCAAGCTGAAGGCGCTACAGAAGTGCGACGAGGGCGTCGCCAAAGGCAAGCTCGTGGGGCCGTGTCCGGACGCGATCGGCGCAGCGAAGATCGACGTCGCAGCGACGAAACTGCGCGCGCGCATCAACCGCGCGTGCGGCGGCGCCGATCAGACGTGTGGCACCGGCGACGATGACAGCCTCGCCTCCCTCGGCTGGCCCGCCACGTGCCCGGATCTCGAGGGAGTCGGCTGCACGCTCGCGATCGCGAACTGTACGGACATCGAGGATTGCTTGCTGTGCGTGAACGAGTGGGCCGTCGACCAGTCGCTCGCGCTGTATTACGCCGACCTGGAGCTCGAGCTCCCCATCGAGGGTGTCAAGCCGAGCAGTGCGGACAGGGCGCTCACGAAGTGCCAGCTGGCGATCGGCCGCGCGGCCACGAAGTTCTACGTCGTGAAATCGAAAGCGCTGGCGAAATGCTGGGACGCGGTCGTCACCGGCACGATCGTCGGGCCGTGCCCTGACCCGAAGGCCGCCGCGCTGATCGCGAAGGCGGAGTCGAAGAAGGCGAGCGGCATCTGCAAGGCGTGCGGGGGCGCCGACAGCGTCTGTGGCGGCGGCGACGACCTCACCCCGGAGCAGATCGGGTTCGTGACGCGCTGTCCGGCGGTGGGGCCGAACGGCTCGTGTGGCGCGCCCGTGACGACGCTCGCGGATCTCGTGACGTGCGTCGATTGCGTCACCGAGTTCAAGGTCGACTGCGCGACGACGCTGAGCGTACCGCAGCTCTCCGCCTATCCCAGCGACTGCAATCCTGACCCCACGCCGGCGAATCCCGGTCTGGATGCGTGCGAAGGCTTCAACATCGACCACTGCGAGGAGGCGACGCTGGACGGCAATGGCTACGAGTTCTCGAACGTCGTCCTTCCCGCCGGCGCAGACGAGGTCACGTTCGAAGACGTCGACCAGGACCTCGGACCGGTGAGCGCCCTCTACCCGTGCGATACGACGCTCAACACCTGGTACGGCGACGACTGCGCCCAGCAATATCTCCGGTGCTGCCCGGCCACCATCGGCGGCTACTTCCCGGAGCCCATCACGGAGCCGGACCTCACCACGATCGGCGTCTCGGCGCCGCCGGATGACGCCGCCACCGAGCTCGCATCTGACGAGGCGCAGCTCGCGTCGGCCTACAAGAACCAAGGGTTCGGCCAGCCCGGCCCGCCGATCTCGACGCCGCCGTGTGGCGACCCCATCTGCCAATATTGCGCCAATGCGACGAGCACGCAGTGCGTGACCGACGCCGATTGTGGAATGAACGGTCCGTGTCTCGCAGCTCCCTGCTCGACGCTCCAAAATCCGAGCAGCGTCTTCCAGGGACGGGACATCATCTACGTCCACGGTCTCGACCCCTATCCCCTGCTCGACAAGATCAATCACGTTCCGGGCGCGCTCACCACCTGGCCGGCAAACCCGGCGGCGTTCATACAGTCGGGCGGCTACTGGAGGGCGCGGGCGGAATACTACTGGGCGCCCCACATCATCAACTACCTCAACACTCGGAACGCAACGAACCGGTATCTCGAGGTCGCGTGGGCGTCGACGCAACGCCTGCCGTTCGCCGTCCACGCGGTGCTCAGCCAGATCGTCGACGCGATGACGTCGGGGACGAACGTCCAGCTGCTCGACCCGGACGATCCCCGCGGCACGCACGGCTTCTGTTCGGGAGGATGCGTCGTGGTGTCGCACTCGGCGGGAGCGCCGGTGACCGACGTCGCGCTCGCGCTCGCGGAGCTCACCAAAACGTCGGCCATCATCAGAAAACGGCTGGGCGACATCGGCTGTGTCGCCGATAGCGTCAAGGCTCACGTCGCCTTCGACGGCGCATTCGGCGGCAGCGAGTACGCGACGGGCATCGTCGCGGTGACGGGCGTCATCGGCGTTCCACTCCAAACCACCGCGACACTCGCGACCCAGGCGTTTCAAACGTTGACGGGTGCCAGCGTCACGGTTCCCGACCTCGCGTCGCTTCTCGACAGCGTGCTCGTCGACCTCGTCCCGCTGATCACCCGGCTGCACTGGATCCCGCTCATGCGCAAGACGCCGGTGCCGGTGCTGACCGTCGCCGGCGGCCACGACAAGTACCCCAATTTCGCGCTCAAATGGCTGATGCTACGCGGATTCGACGACGGCGTGCTGCCGATGGACAGCACCTGCGCGAAGGGGGCCTTCCCGCTCGGCTGGCCGACCGGCTTCATCGCGAGCCCTGCATTGGTTCCGGCTCCGCTGAACCCACGCCTGTACGACCTCGGCATGGCGCTCAAGGTCGACGGTGGGCAAGTGTCACGCGCGACCAAGTATTTCCTCGAGCAGAACGTCGGGCCCCTTCGCCTGCCGCCGCGCGCCGCCGCCGCCTGCATCCCGTACAAGACGTCATGGGGGCTCGTGCAGCCGGTCGCGACGCCGCTCTTCGGCTGGTGGAATCCCTTGAAGCGCATACGGCGGCACTATTCGTTCGTCGACACGGCAGAGGACCACATCAACGATCAAGAGGGTGTCGAGTACGACAGTGCCACGGGGTCGATCACCCGACGCGAGGAGACCCGCACCATGAGCTCGTCGGCCCCGTTCACCCTGGGACTCGTGAAACCCTCGATCGTGTCCAAAGACCGCCAGCAGGTGTTGGGGAAGAAGATCACCTTCAAGCTCTTCGGCAAGAAGCATACATGGTGGATCTGGAAGCGCACCTACGACCGGCTGGAGGGTTTCGAGACCAGGCTGGGTGGCGACTGGGTCTACGACTACATTCTCGCGCCGTGATCATGACGTCGAGGAGCGAAGGATCCCGCTGCTCGCGTACTGCGAGCGCGACACGCGGGCACTCGTCGAGCTGCCGGGTCCTGCGCGCTTGCGCGCGAGGCGCCGTCGAATGACCGGGCGACGCGCCCTGCCCCATCGAGCTACGTCGAACCGGAGCCGACGGCGCGTTCGGGTTCCGGCGCGGCGACGAGCCTTTCGCGCTCCGCTGGCGCGGTCGCCGTGCCGCGCTCGAACGTGAGGTCGAACCAGAAGCTGCTGCCCTTCTCCGGCTCGCTCGTGAGACCCATCTGGCCGCCCATCAACTCGATCAATTGCCGGCAGATCGTGAGGCCGAGCCCCGTCCCGCCGTAGCGGCTCGTGGTGCTGCTGTCGGCTTGCGTGAAGCTCTCGAACACGGCGCCCTGGCGGTCGCTGGAAATACCGATGCCGGTGTCGCGCACCGCGACGCGTACGGCGACCGCGGTGGGAGTCTCGTGCAGGACGCCGGCCTCCACCGTGACCGCTCCGGCGTCGGTGAACTTGATGGCGTTGCCGATGAGATTGATGAGCACCTGCCGAAGGCGCCCCGCATCACCTCTCACGCGTTCCGGAAGATTCGCCGGCAGAGCGCACGAGAGCGCCAAGCGCTTGGCGCGCGCGCTCGGGGCGAGGAGCGCGATCACCTCTTCGATGGTCGTTCGCAGGCTGAGATCGACCGCCGCGAGGGTCAGCTTGCCGGCCTCGATCTTCGAGGAGTCGAGGATGTCGTTGATGATGTCGAGCAGCGAGATGGCCGCCGCGCGCACCCGGCCCAGGTGCTGCCGTGGCTCAGGGGGAATCTCCCCGTCGAGCGCCATGTCGGTCATGCCGATGATCACGTTCATCGGCGTGCGGATCTCGTGGCTCACGTTCGCGAGGAAGACCGATTTCGCGCGCGTCGACGCGAGCGCTTGGTCGCGCGCTTCCGCGAGCTCCCGTAAATATCGGTCGCGCTCCTCTTCCGCCCATTTGCGCTCGGTGATGTCGCGCCAGTTGAAGACGACGCCTTCGACGCTCGGATGATCGAGCAGGTTCGTCGCGACGGCCTCGAGGAAGCACCACGAGCCATCCCGGCGGCGACAGCGGCATTCGAACGAGCCGGCGGTCCCCTCGGCAGAGCTCCGCCCCGCGACTGCAATCACGCGATCGAGATCGTCGGGATGGATGAACTCGGCGACCCGCCGTCCGACGAGCGCCTCGGGCGGATAGTCGAGGACGCGTGCCACCGACGGGCTCTCGTAGCGGATCACGCCGCCCGCATCGACGATGGTGATGATGTCCGACCCGCGCTCGATCAAGGACCGAAAGCGCTCTTCGCTACGCCGCAGCGCCGATTCAGCGAGGTCGCGCGCGCTTCGATAGCGCTCGAATTGATACGCGATGTAGATCGACGAAAGCATCGCGATCGTGATCCCGACGACCGTGTGCGCACTGACGACGCCGAGCGTGCCGTAGGTCATCCACACCCCCAGCACGATCGAGAGGCCGCCAAAGGCCACGCAGACGGCTTGCGGCCATGCTCCCCAGGGCAGCGTCGCCGCGGTCCCGAGCGCGAGCGTGATGTCGGTGACCACCTGCGTCCTCGGGTCGTCGCGAAGATAGCCGGCCACGGCCGACGTGATGAACACCATGCCGACCAGGCCCACCGTCGGGACGACGAGCCGACGGCCACTCACACGCCGGCTCAGGTAGAACCCGCCCGCGATCACCAAGAACTGGAAGACGCGGAGGAGATGCAGCCAATTGCGCGCGTCGCCGTGCGCACGGAAATCCGACGCCGCGAAGAGCACGATGCAGCACAGGATCACCCAATTGCCGATCTGCAGGCGGGCCCGCAGACTCCCACGGCCCTCACCGCGGTCGCCGGTATCATGCGAAGTCGTAGATTGGGTGGCGGTCGACACGTCGAACCGTGTCAGAACAGCAAGCCTTGTGCCGCGCACCCGCATGCGCACGTCGCAGCGGCGTGCGAGCATAGACGACGAACGAGCGTGCTCTGCTGCGCAAGGGAATGATGGGGTATTCCCGCGTTCGCGGCCGCGCTTCGGCGTCGACCCTGGCGCTCGGAGCATTTCTGTACGGGCGCGCTCCCGTAGCGACCCGCTCCACCGTCGGATTGACGCGTGCGCCCGCGATGCGCGATACGAAGCGATCCTCACACGCCCCGGCGGGCGTGCCAGTCGTTGTGATCTGAGCGACCCATGGGCGGCGAGACCTCACTCCTGAGCAAAGCGGACGCGCGTCACCTGCTTCGGCGCAGCGGCTTCGGCGCGCCACGCGACGAGGTGCAGGAGATGCTCGACCGCGGCGAGACCCGCGCCGCCGCCGCCGACCGGTTGCTGGCGTTCTCGCCGAAGGCATTCAAGCCCGGCGGGAACGACTTCGCGACCGTCCACAACAAGTGGATCAAGTACATGATCAAGACGAGGTTCCCGCTGCAGGAAAAGCTCGTCCTCTTCTGGCACGACCACTTCGCGACCGGGATCTCGAAGCTCACGGGAGCGAACGGGAACCGGGCCGGCAAAATCATGGCCGCGCAGATCCAGCTTTTTCATCGGCATTGTCGCGGCGACATGAAGGCGCTGGTGAAGGCGATCAACGTGAACGGCGCGATGATGGAGTACCTGGACACGCCGCGAAACTTCCAAACCATGCCGAACGAGAACTACGCGCGCGAGCTCCAAGAGCTCTTCACGCTCGGCGTGCTCGATAGCGCCGGCAACCCCAATTATCTACAGACCGACATCGTGCAAATCGCGCGCGGATTCACGGGCTGGACATACGACAACAACGGCAACCCGCTCCTGCGCGAGTATCTCCACGACTTCCTCGGCGCGCATCCCGAACGCGGCCCGAAACAGATCTTCGGCTCATCGACTGCGTTCGGCACGCTCGGCCAGTTCAACGGCCCACAGAGCTATGCGGCGAACGGTGAGGGCAGAGCGGAGCTCGACACGATCATCGACATCATCTTCGCCCACCGCGACACCGACTTCGAGAACACCGTCGCGCGCCGGACGGCGCGGCGTCTCTGTGAGTATTTCGCCCATCCGAATCCATCGCAGACCTTCGTCGACGCGGTCGTCGCCGACTCGGGGTTCGACGTCACTTTCGATCTCACCGCGCTCGTGCGCGCGATCTTCGTCCACGACGATTTCTACCTGAGCGGCGCGCCGGTGCCGTGGGGATCGGCGGTGAAGACGTCGGTCAAGTGGCCGGTCGACTACGTCGTCAGCACGCTGCGTCTCCTCGGGATGCAGCTCAAAGGGACCGCCCAGTTCGTCGACGGCGGCAGCTTCGGCACGGCGATCACCCACCTCGCCGACATGGGTCAGGTCCTCCTCGAGCCGCCGAGCGTGTTCGGTTGGAACTGGGAGACGAACTGGCTCAGCAGCACGACGCTGCTCGCGCGGTTCGCCTACGCCGTCGACGTCACCTCGGCACGCGGCGGCGGCAAGAGCGGGCTCCATGCCGACAAGTTCTTCGATCTCGGCCTGACCGATCCGAGCGCGATCGTCGAGGAGGCGGCGGCCATTCTCGGGATCGAAGATCACCTGAGCGCGGCCGAGCAGGCGATCATGGCCGATTACCTCACCGACAACGGGCTCAATCCGACCCTCGACCTGACGGACGACGACACGCGGAACGTCAAGCTGCACGGGCTTTTCGGCTTGCTGCTGCAATCGCCCGCCTACCACTTGCACTGATCTGATACGAGAGTGAATGTGACGCTCACCCGACGGCAGTTCCTCCAGCGTTCCGGCATGGCAGCGGCCGGCAGCATCCTGGTGCCCGACCTCTTCGGCAGCGTGCTCGTGCGCCAGGCGCTCGCGAGCACGATCGGCGACCGCTACCTCGTCGTCATCAATCTCGACGGCGGCAATGACGGCCTCAACACCGTCGTGCCCGTCGACGACGGCGGCGGCTCGCTGCGGAACGACTACGACGCCGCGCGCGCGAACATCAATCTGACCCCGTCGCAGCTCGCCGGGACGCTCATCGGCGCCGATCCGAATACCGGTGCACAGCTCGCCTTGCACCCCGCGTTCGCCGGCAGCGGCGGCGGCATGGGCGGCTTCAAGGCGCTCTGGGATCTCGGCAAGCTCGCCGTCATTCAAGGCTGCGGCTATCCGAGCTACAGCCTCTCGCACGACTCGTCGCGCATCGTCTGGCAGACCGCGAATCCCCTCGCCAGCGGGAGCTCGGCGGGGACCGGCTGGGTCGGCGACTTCCTCGCCGATCCGTCGCAGATGTACGGCGGTGCCGACATTCCCGGCGTCAACATCGGCGATGCGGTCGTCGGCGAGTTCAAGCAGAACGCAACGAGCGTGCTCGCGCTCCGGCACCTGCACGACTTCGACTTTCCGTACGACGCGATCTCCGCTGCCGACGTGGCCGCGAAGCGCGCCGCGTTCGCCGCGCTCTTTCAGCAGGCGGCACAAACCGCCGAGCCGGCGTTCAGCTACATCGGCAACAGCGGCGTCGCGACCCTGCTCAGCACCGAGAGCTATCCGCCGTTGCACGGCCTGTACGAGTCGGACCGCGCGACCGAGAGTGGGTGGTACGACGGCGGCTACCGGATCGCGAGCGACCTGCGCGAGGTCGCGAAGATCATCTACGGCGTCGCGACGAACCAGGCGAACGTCGCGGCCCGGTTCTTTCAGATCACCAAGGGCGGCTACGACACGCATTCCAACCAGGGCGGCGCGACCGGTCTCCAGCACGACCTGCACAAGGCCGTCGGCGACGCGGTGCGGGTCTTCTACGAGGATCTCGCGACGATGCCCGGCAATGTCGCCGACAAGACCTGCGTCATGATTTGGAGCGAGTTCAGCCGTCGCGTCCAACAAAACGAGAACGGCACCGACCACGGCTCCCAGGGCCCGATGTTCATCGTCGGCGGCGCGGTGAACGGCGGGGTGTACGGCAACCATCCGAACATCGCCGCCGCGGCACGGGACGCTCAGGGCAATACGGTCTACACCCAGGACGCCAACCCGTTCCGCTCGACCGACTTCCGCGACGTGTACGGCACGCTGCTGAAGCACTGGCTCGGCATGCCGGAGGCGACCATCGCCGCGAACGTGCTCCCGCCGGACGCCGGCGATCCGGCGTATCACTGGACGGCAGCCAATTTCGACCTGCCATTTCTTCCCTGAGCGCGAGCCGTTCCTTCACGCGTTGGATGGCGATGGCGTCTCCAACATTGGTTTCGCCCACGGCGAAGTGCCCGAGAGCGGCGGTCGCGAAGCGCTGCGCCGGGGTTATGCGTGGCTACTCGCGGCGTGATCCATTCAGCGGAGCTCGGCGACCTCGAGGCGGTTCTCCGGACGCCGACGGGACCGGTCGCGGCGCTCGCCGTGCCGGGACGCCTTCACCGGCGGTGAGATAGTTGAGCAGGAGCCGCGTCACCTCGCGCGCGATCGCGCCCGAGGCAAGGTCGCGCGGCCGCTCGACGACGGCCTCGTGAATCGTCGCCTCGACGGTTCGCACGATCAGATAGGTCGCGAGATCCAGATCGCGGATCGCGATCTCGCGCCGCCGGCTCTCGAGCAATGCCCGCACCCGCGTCGCCGTGCGCTGGTCGAACGCCGTGGTCGCGTCCGTCGGGCCGAGCTGCGGCACCTCCGTCGACAACACGCGATGCAGCTCGGGAGCGACGAGATGGGAGGCGACGTTGGCCTCGATGAGGGCGCGGACGACCTCCGGCAGCGGCGCATCGCCGACGCGGGCCAGGGTGGTGTCGAGTCCGCGCTCGAGATCGGCGACGTGGCGGCCCTTGAGCTCGGCGAGCAGGGCCTCTTTGTTGGGGAAATATTGGTAGAGCGATCCGACGCTGACGCCGGCGCGCGCGGCGACGCGGTTGGTGGTGAAGCGGCCGTAGCCGCCCTGCACCAGAACGCGAGCAGCGGCGTCGACGATGGCGTCGACGGTGGCGTGCGAGCGAGCCTGGACCGGCCGTTTTCGTGGGCGTGGCGCGTGCGGACGTGGCATCGGTACGGCTCCGGCAAATGCGAGTTGCGAAATGCGAGCGATCGCTCGTATTCTCGTAGCCGTTCGAACGGGAGGATGCAATGCACGACGCGCTGACCGACCCTCGGGTGACCGCGACCTTGGATCGTCTCCATGCCGCCGCCAAAGGCGATCGCTGGGTGTTCGCGCGCGCGGCGCCCGCGGCCGCATGGTCGCTGCTGCGCGGGCGGCCGATGATCGAGGGCGTCCTGCCCTATCTGAAGGACGCCTACATCCC
>JBGPIT010000039.1:0-21707 GCA_041485125.1 Binatia bacterium
CGCACCCTGCTCGCCCTGCACCTGAGGTCGTGCGGCTTGGAGATCGTCGAAGCCGAGGACGGCCGTGCGGGCGTGGAGGCGGCGCGCAAGCACCGGCCCGATCTGATCCTCATGGATGTGAGGATGCCGGTGATGGGCGGGCTCGAGGCGCTCGCCGAGCTGCGTAGGGACCCGGCCTTCGCACACACGCCCGTGATCATGCTGACCGCCGAGAGCCGGCGCGAGGACGTCGTCGAGTGCGCCAAGCTCGGTGTCGCCGGCTACATCGTGAAGCCGTACCAGCAAGACGCCCTGAAACGCCAAGTCACGACGATCCTCGGCGCCGCGGCGAGCGCGCCCGCCGCGGAGGAGCCGAATGCCACCACGACGCCGCTCGATCCGCACACCGTGCTCATCGTCGATGACAGCGAGCGCGTCCTCACGCTCGCGCGCGCCGCGCTCGAGCAGTCGATGACGGTGCTCACCGCCGCCTGCGGCAGCGAGGCGCTCGAGCAGTACCGGAAGGCGCGTCCCGCCGTCGTCGTGATCGATCTCGCGATGCCCGGCATGGACGGCTTCGAGACCCTCGCGCAGCTGCAGGGAATGGGACGGAGCGGCTACGTCGCGCTTGCCGTGCGCGGTGACATCGCGGCACGCGAGCGGGCCCGCAAGGCCGGCTACGACGCGGTCGTCGACAAGCCCTTCCAACCCGACGATCTCCGCAGCGAGGTGCTCGCGGCGGTCGGTGTCGTCGCGCCGCCGGAGCAGCTCCTGCAGACCTACGTGAGCGAGGACGGCGGCTGCGCGATCTTTGCCCTGCCCGACCCGCACTCGAAGCTCTTCGCGCGACTCCTGCCGATCTTCGCGCAGCGCCTGCGGGCGCTCGCCGAGGACGGCTACGACAAGCTCATCCTCGACATCGCCGCGCTCAACGACGGCACCGCCGAGCAGGTGAAGCCGGTGGTCCGCTTGCTCGAGCAGGCCGCCTCGCTCGGCATCCGCACCGCCATCTGCACCCCGAACGCGCGCGTGCTCGAGAGCCTGAAGCAAATCGCCGAGACCCAGGATGCGCCCTATGCCGCGTCGCGCGACGCGGCTCGACACTGTCTGCAATGACCCCGGTTCCTGGAGGACGCGAGCATGTCTGAGGCGGCTTTGGCTGAGGTGAGCGTCGAGCGTGGCGAGCTGCGCCAACGCGTGCGCAGCACGCTGACGCGTCTGTCGCGCACCGGGGCGCTGCCCACCCTGCCCGCCGCCGCCAGTGCCGCGCTCGGCATCGCGCGCGATCCCGACGCCGACGTGCAGCACGTCTGCGAGGTGATCCAGATCGACGTCGGCCTCGCGGCGCGCATCATCCGGGCCGCGAACTCGGCGGCGCTGGCGCGCCGCAATCCGGCGAAGAGCCTGCGCGACGCCGTCCTCACCGTCGGGCTCCGCAAGACCTGCGACATCCTGGTCGCGATGTGCGCGCGCCAGCTCTACGAGGGCGCCGACGCGCACGCCGAGATGCTCTGGAACCACGCGCTCGCCGTCGGTCTCGGCACCGAGCAGCTCGCGTATCTGACCCGTGCCGTCGATCCGTCGTCGGCGTTCCTGCCCGGGCTCTTTCACGACATCGGCCGCATCGCCTTCGTCCTCGCCGACCCCATGGCCGCCGAGGTGATCGACCGCCTCGCCGACGCCGGCGAGGGCGCGAAGACGAGCCTGGAGCGCGAGTGGTACGATTTCGATCACGGCGAGGCCGGTGCGATCCTCGCCGAGGAATGGGGGCTCGCGCTCGAGCAATGCGACGCCATCCGGCTCCATCATCGGCCGCCGGCGAACGGCTCCGGCGGTCAGCTCGCGGCGCTGATCAATGCGGCCGACGGCCTCGCGTACACGCTCGGCTATGGCAGCAGCGCGGTCCAGCCGGTCGAGATCTCGACGGCACGGATCGGGCTCGGCGCCGACGATGAGCGCGAGTGGAGCGAGCGCGTCGGTGCGGCGATCGCGCAGCAGCAAGAGCTCCTCGGCACCTGACCCCGCGCGGCACGGCGGCGGCGCGCTGGTGCGGCCCGCGCTGCCTGCCCGCTTCGTCGCGACCAGGCCGGTCGCGGTGACGCTCGGAGCGCCGACCGCGTTGCCGCACATGCGGATTTCCGCTACGAGCAGCGGCCCTGCCCGTTGATGCCGTCCATCGACACTCCATCACCACGTCGTCCGCGCGTCCTCGTCGCCGCGTCCGAGCTGGCGCCGTTCGCGAAGACCGGCGGCCTGGGCGACGTGCTCGCGGCGCTGCCGCCGGCGCTGGCGCGTGCCGGCGCCGAGGTGCACGTCGTGATTCCGGCGTATCAGGGCATCGATTGGCGCGCGGCCGGCATCACGCGCGAGTGGAGCGTCGCGCTCGACACGCCGGCCGGCCGGCGCGATCTCGGCGTCCGCACCGGTCGTCTCGGCGACGTCACCGTGTCGTTCGCGGTCGCCGGCGAGTACTTCGATCGCCCGCACCTCTACGGCGGACCGAACGGCGACTATCCCGACAACGCCGAGCGCTTCGCGTTCTTCTCGCGCGCCGTGCTGGCGATCGCCGCGGCGTCCGATCCCGTGCCCGACCTGCTGCACTGCCACGACTGGCACACCGCGCTCGTCCCCGCGTTGCTGCGGATCGACCGCGACCCGCGGCTGGCGCGCACCAAGACCGTCCTCACGGTCCACAATCTCGGCTACCAGGGGCTCTTCCCGCCCGAGGTGTGGCCGCTCCTCGGTCTCGACTGGAGCTGGTTCACACCGCAGCACTTCGAGTTCTACGGCCAGGTGAACTTCTTGAAGGCGGGCTTGGTCTTCGCCGACGCGCTCACGACAGTGAGCCCGACGTACGCGCAGGAGATCCTCGATCCCGAGCACGGCCACGGCTTGGACGGCGTGCTGCGCACACGGCGCGACGTCCTCGTCGGCATCTTGAACGGCGTCGACTACACGCGTTGGGATCCGCGCCACGACCGATTTCTCGCCGCCAGCTACGGCCCGGACGACCTGAGCGGTAAGCCCCGCTGCAAGGCGGCGCTGCAAGCGGAGCTCGGCCTCCCCGACCGTCCGGCCGTGCCGGTCATCGGCATGGTGTCGCGGCTCGCGGATCAAAAGGGCTTCGATCTCGTCACCGCCGCGCTGCCGGCGCTCCTCGGCCTCGATCTCCAGCTCGCGATCGTCGCGAGCGGCGACGCGCGGTACGAGCGCGCCCTCACCAGCGAGCAACGGCGCGCGCCCGATCGCCTCGCGGTGCGCATCGCGTTCGACGAAGGCCTCGCCCACCGCGTCGAGGGCGGCGCCGACGCGTTTCTCATGCCGTCGCGCTACGAGCCCTGCGGCCTGAACCAGATGTACAGCCTGCGCTACGGGACCGTGCCGATCGTGCGCGCGACCGGCGGTCTCGACGACACCGTCGTCGACGTCGAGACCGCAAACGGCCCCGGCACCGGCTTCAAGTTCCGCCCGTACACGGCCGGGGCGATGCTCGAGACGATCCGGCGCGCGCTCGCCCTCTACGCGCAGCCGGGCGCATGGTTGCAGCTGATGCGCGCCGGCATGCAGTGCGATTTCTCCTGGCGGCGCTCGGCCGATCACTACCTCGACCTCTACGCCCACCTGCTGCGCGGGGCGGGCTGACCGCCGGCGCGGGCCACGCTGGAGCGGCCGGCGTACGGCGCGGCAGTTTCCACCCGGCAACTTCTGCCACGTGTCGCGCGGGGATCACGGTCGTCCGCGGGGTTGGCGACGGTCCTGCTCTTGCTTTACGCGCAGCGGGAGGACCGATCGTGAGCATTCGACCCACCCAGGGGACCACCGCGGCACCACCGTCCATCGTCGCGCCGGCCGAGACCGTGATCGAGGGCGCGGAGTTCGCATCGACCCTCGCCGGCATCGCATCGCAAGCCGGGTCCGCCGACCCCGAACATATCCGTCCACCCGCGGAGCGATGGGGACAATACGGAGACGGCGCGAAGCCGGGCGGGTACGGCCCGCCGCCTGATCCGGCGCAGTTCGCCCAGTTCCCCGTTGGCAGCGGTTCCCCAGCGAGCCCGCTCAATCCGAACGGCATCACGATGGACCCCGCGTTCACGGTCGACGGCTATACGGGACGCGGTACGCCGATCCCCCCCGGCTTCTACAACCTCGCCTACTACAACCAGTACCTGCGCGAGGGCGGGACGCCGCTCGTCGGCTTCGCTGCCCTCGAGCCCGGCGCGTCGGTCACGGCGACCTACGGGACCTACGGCGACGGACGCGTGCGCGCGACGAGCTTCGCCGACGGTTTTGCGAACGTCACGAACACACTCGCCGGCACGAGCGTCGCGATCGGTGATGCGTCGGCCGAGGCGACCGTCGAGGAATCCGCGCCTGCGGCGGACGCCGAGAGCGCCGCGCCTGCCGCGCCCGACGTCGCGAACGCCGCGGCTACGCCTGCCGCCGCGGACAAGGCCGTCGCCTGCGCGGCAGAGAGCAAGACCGCCGCCGCTCCTCCGCACGCGACGAAGAGCGACACGCCGCAGCCCGCGACGACGAGCTCGACGCAGGTCACGGCGACCGATCAGCCGGACGGCCAGACACGCCAAGGCGCGACACGCGATGTCGACCTCGGGCGCGCCGCTTTGGAGGCGCAGATCGCCTCGCTCATCGACGTGCTGCTCCGCGGCTAGGAAACCGCAGAGGCGCGACGCGAGCGATCTCGTCGCGGAGCCGGCGAGACGTCGCGGCGCCGACGCGTCAGCCGCGCGCGCGCGCGATGCCGCCGAGGGCGATGGGCTCGAGCTCCGCCGGCGTGGCGATGAGCACGTCCGCGCCCGCCTCCTCGACCGAGCTGCCGCTGAATCCCCACAGCACGCCACAGGTCGCGACCGCGGCATTGCGGCCGGTTGCGACGTCGATCGCCGAGTCCCCGACCATGAGCGTCGCATCCGCGTCGATGCCCGCCTGATCGACGAGCATGCGCAGACCGGTCGGATCGGGCTTCTTCACCTGCAGGCTGTCGCCGCCGATCACGCGCGGGAACCGCTCGCGCAAGCCGAGTCCTTCGATGATCGTCACGCTCATGTCCGCCGGCTTGTTCGTGAGCACCGAGAACACGACGCCGCGAGCAGCGAGACGCGCGATTACCTCCGACAATCCCGCATAGAGCACGCTCCGGTCGAGGAGGTGCGCGCGGTACCACGGCATGAAGATGCCCACCCCGCGCTCGAGCAACGCCGCATGCTCCGCCCCCAGCGCCCGCTCGACGAGCACGCGCGCGCCATGCCCCACGTACCCCCACAACGTCCGCGGATCCTGCCGCGGCAATCCCAACTCCGCCAGCGTGACGTTCACCGCCTCCGCAAGATCGTCCTTGGTATCGACGAGCGTCCCGTCGAGATCGAACACGAGATGCCGAAAAACGGGATTCATGAAGACGCGTCAGCCTGTCTCACGTTAAACGTCGCCACGCGGGCAGCGATGACAACGAGGCTCGGAAGGTCCCGAACGCTAGCCAGCGCGAACGGGCTCGACAGGTAGTGGGAGGTCGGCGAATTTACTTCGCCGACCGACGCCCATCGCGAGCGCAGCGAGCGGGGGCGAAATCAAGCACTAAAGCTCGAGCCGCAGCCGCAGGTGCGGTCGGCTTTCGGGTTCTCGAACTTGAAGCCGGACCCGTGGAGACCTGTCACGTAGTCGAGCACGGTGCCCTGCAGGTACTCGCGTGACGCGGCGTCGACGACGACCGTGATGCCGTCGACGCGTGTCACCGCGTCGTCCGGCTTGATCTCGTTGTCGAAGCCCATCGTGTACGAGAAGCCCGAGCAGCCGCCGCCGACGACGCCGACGCGGAGGGCGAAGTCGGGACCGCGCGCCTCGCGCTGCATGGTGGCTTTCACCCGCTCGATCGCCTTGCCGGTGAGGCTGACGATCTGCGTCTCGCCGCCCTGCTCTGTCACGCTCGACTGTGTGTGCTCGTGCTGGTCCATGGGAACCAAGGTAGCACGCGAGGGCCGTGGTTCAAAGAACGGGCGGCTCCGCGCCGTCGTCGGCCTTTGGGTGCGGCCCGCTCGTGGGGGGCTCGTTCGCCGAGGCGCGGCGCGACAGGGCGACGATGTCGACGCGCCGGTTGCGGGCTCGCCCCGCCGGGGTCTCGTTGGTGTCGATCGGCCGATACTCGCCGTAGCCGCTCGCGGAAAGGCGCTCGGGCGGGATCTCGTGCTGCGCGACCAGGTAGCGCACCAGGCCGGTGGCGCGTGCGGTCGAGAGCTCCCAGTTGCTGGGGAAACGCGCCGAATGGATCGGCCGCGGGTCGGCGTGGCCCTCGATGCGGATCTCGCGGCCGGTGAGCGCGAGGACGCCGGCGAGACGGTCGATGAGCGGCAGCGCCGCCGGCACCAAGGTGTCCTCGCCGGCGAGAAAGAGACCGTCGAGCGGCAGGCGGATCACCAGACCGCGCTCCTCGAGCGTGAGCTCCACCAGGTCGTCGATGCCGAGCGCGTGCAGGTCGCCGAGGCTCGAGCCGACGTCGCTGCGCACGCGCTCGAGCGAGTCCTTTTCGGCCTTCTCGATCTCGGCGCTGCTGAGCGGGACGATGCGCATCGCCTTCATCACCGGGTCGATCGCGTCGCCCGCGGTCGGACCCTCGAAGATCGGCAGCCGGTCGTTGCCGCCGGTGCCCTCGAAGTGGAAGGCGAACTGCACCGACTTCTCGACCTTCTTCGCCTTCTTCGCGTCGACCTCCGAGACCGCGTACATCACGACGAAGAACGCGAAGAGCAAGGTGATGAAGTCGGCGTACGAGACGAGCCAGCGCTCGTGGTTCTCGTGCTCCTCGTGCTTATGCCGCTTTGGCATCGCTCGGCTGGGCTTTCGGCGCGCCGTCCTCGAGCAGGTACACCGACAGACGCTCGCGCAGCAGATGGTGGTTCAGTCCCTCGACGATGCCGAGGACGCCTTCGACGATCATCAGATCGACCCTGCTCTTCGCGCCGCAGCGGAGCTTCAGCTTGTTGGCGACCGGCAGGAACAAGAGGTTCGCCGAGCCGACGCCATAGACGGTGGCGACGAACGCGACCGCGATGCCGCCGCCGAGCTTGGATGGATCGTTGAGCTGCTCCATGACGTGGATCAGGCCGAGCACGGCGCCGAGGATGCCGACGGTCGGCGCGTAGCCGCCCGCGGCCTCGAAGACCTTCGCCGCGGTCGTGTCCTGCCGCTCGCGCACCTCGATCTCCTCCTCGAGGATCTGGCGGATCGTCGCCGGCTCGAGGCCGTCGATCAGGTAGCGGAGCGCCTTCTTGAGGAAGGGATTGGTCTCCATCTCCATCTTCGACTCGAGCGCGAGCAAGCCCTCGCGACGCGCCACCGATGCCATCTCGACCAGGCGCTCGACCAGCGCCGGCTTCTCGTTCGGCAGGCCGCGCAGCGCGCCGCCGAGCGCGCCGAACCCGCGTAGCACGTCGGCGAGCGGGAAGCCGAGGATGGTCGCGCCGAGGGTGCCGCCGAAGACGATCAGCGCCGCGGTGGGCTGCATGATCGCGCTCAGGTGCAACCCTTCGAGCATCGGCCCCAGGATGACCGCGCAGCCGAAGCCGAGGACGAGACCGATGATCGTGGCGAGATCCATCACCGCAACATCGGCACCTCGGGGCGGGAGCTTGAGCGCGCGCGCGAAGGCGCGGCGTTTACGGCGGGATCATGGAAAAGCGCACGGCATTGCCTGCAGCGCAGTGCCGTGCGGTTGCGGAGGTCCGTTCAGCGGCCGGCGGCGCGACGCCTCAGATCTGGGCGCGGACGCCATCCTCGCGCGGCGCCGTCGCGGTGAGCGTCGCGACCGAGCTCCACTCCCCGGGCAGCGCCACCCGGCTGAGCGCCGCCTCGCGCTTGCGCTTCAGCTTCTCGAGCAGCGTCGTGCGGTTCAGGTGCAGCAGGCGCGCCGCCTCTTTCTTGTTGCCGTGACTCAAGTGCAGCGCGCGCGCGATGATGCGATCCTCGATCGACTCCATCTCGCGATAGAAGTCGATGCCCTGCACGTCGAAGTCCCAGGGCGGCGTCGACCAGGCGCCGGTGCCGTTGCCGCGCCGCGCGCCGTGGATCTGCGCCGGCAGGTGCTCGGCGCGGATGACCTGATCGGGGTGGCCGAGGACGACCAGCTGCTCGAGCAGGTTCTTCAGCTCGCGCACGTTGCCCGGCCAATGGTACGCGGTGAGCAGAGCGAGCGCCTCGCCGGTGAGCTGGAAGCGCGGCAAGCCCTTGCTGGTATGGAGCTGGTCGAGGAACCACTCGATGAGCAGCGGAACGTCGTCGCGCCGCTCGCGTAGCGCCGGCATCTCGACGGGGACGACGCGCAGCCGGTAGTAGAGGTCCTCGCGGAAGCGGCGCTCGACGACGGCCTCCTCGAGGTTGCGGTTCGTCGCCGCGATGATGCGGACGTCGACGCATTGGGTGGTGACGCCGCCGACGGGCTCGAACATGCCGTTCTCGAGCACGCGCAGCAGCTTCACCTGCAGCTTCGGGCTCATGTCGCCGATCTCGTCGAGGAAGATCGTACCGCCGTCGGCGAGACGGAAGCGGCCGACGCGCGAGCAGATCGCGCCGGTGAAGGCGCCGCGCTCGTGGCCGAACATCTCGCTCTCGAGCAGCTCCTCGGGAATGGCGCCGCAATGCACCGGCACCAAGCGCTGCATGCGACGGCGGCTGTATGAGTGGATCGCCTGCGCGACCAGCTCCTTGCCGGTGCCGCTCTCGCCGGTGATCAGCACGGTCGCCGAGGTCGCGGCGACCCGCCGGATCAGGTCGAAGATCTCGTGCATGCGTGCGTGGCGTCCGACGATACCCGCAAAGCCGAGCGGAGCGGGTTCCGCTGCGGCGCTGATCGGCATCGCGTGCGCTATGGGTTCGATGGTGGTCGCGGCGTCGGTGTTCACGCTGCGCAACTCGAAGCACCCGGAGTCAACGTCCATGGTTTCTCCTTGGCCTAGGGTTTGAGTGGTGAAACCAGACAGCAAGGCGGGTGCCAGAAACTTGGACGTGTCCGGTTGCCGACCTGTCACCGCGTGGACGCTTGAATTGTAAGGGGCAGCCGGTGTGACGGTAGCGGCTGAGTGGGACGGCGAAGGCGTGACGCGTACACTTTTGTGGGGGAGCGGCCATTTTTCGCCGGTCTCGCGCCGGCTTCGGCAAGTTTACGGCGTGGCGATGCGCGTACGCCCGACGACGGAGTACGCAGCGGGGAACCGCGCGTCCTCGAGCACCAGCTGGCGCGCGCGGCGGGTTTTGAGATCGACCGCCACCGGTGCCATCAGGTTGACCGTCATCGCCGCCGGATCGCCGGGAATTGTCACCAGCACGAAAAGCGCGATCTCGGCGGGCTCGGTTGCCAGAATCCGCGCCGCGACGTCGAGCGGTGCGACGTAGCCACAGACGAGCTCGATCGGATCGGCGACCGCGAACGCGAGCTCGGGGTCGTCGAGCGAGAGCATCCATTTGAACGGCGAGCCCGGACGGTGCTCGAGGATGACGAACCGGTGCAGGGCGCCGAAGCCGATCAGACCTTGCGGGAACTCGAGGATGCGGTTGCACGGCACCTCGAAGTCGCCGAAGCGGCGCGACGAGACGTGGACGACGTCGGCTGATGCCGGACGCGAGCGCGACTCAGCCGTTCTTGCCATCGCCGTACTCCTCCCACGCCTCCGCGGCATCGGTGAGGCTGTCGCCGCCGGCGAGCTGCGCCCGGCGGTTCTCGTGCTCGATGGCGCGGAACAGCTCCTCACGGAAGATGCGGACGCTTGCCGGGGCGGCGAGCCCGAGGCGGACCTGGCCGCCGCGGATCTCCAGAACCTGGACCGTCACATCGTCGCCGATCCGGATGGTCTCGCCGATCTTCCGCGTCAACACCAACATGGGTCACTCTCTTGGCGCAGGGCTGGTCAGAGGAAGTTGAGGATGCTGGTCTGCAAGAGACGCGTCCCCGCCGCCAACGTCGCCTCCAACGCGCTCTGGAGCTGCACGAGCTGACTCACCGACTGCGTCAGGTCGGCGTCCTCGGTTTCCGAAAGCAGCTTCCGTGCCTCTTCGATCTGACCGCCGATCTCCTGGTCGCGCGCCGCGATGCGGGCGGCGCGCGCGCCGACACCGGCACGCTCTTGACGGACCACGTCGGCCGCCGACTCGAGCGCGTCGAGGCTCGCAGTCGGGGCGGTGCCGGCGGCGAGGGATTGCCGGAGATCGTCAACCGCGACCAGCGCGTCGCCGAGCGCCTCGCCGCCCGGGGTGCTGACCTCGACGACGTGGTCGCGGCCGATCGCGATCGAGAACGGCGCGGCCGGTCCGGTGTAGGCGGTGGTCGGATCGAAGCCGGGATCGTCGAAGCTGGTGAAGGGCGCCGTCGTCGTCTGCAGACCGCCGAAAATGTAGCGGCCCGCGACCGCGGTGTTGCCGAGCGCGAGGAGCTCGCGCTCGAGCTCGGTCACCTCTTGCGCCGCGGCCTGGCGCGCCGCCGGGGTGGTGATGCCGCCGGCTTGCTGGGTCGCGATCTCACGCGCACGCGTCAGCACCGCGTCGACTTGCTCGAGCGCGCCGTCGGTCGCGCTGAGCGCGGTGGTCGCGAAGCCGACGCCGTCACGAAAGGCGGTGAGCTCGCTGCCGTCCGCCCGCAGCAGCTCGGCGCGCGCCGTGCCGGTCGGATCGTCGCTCGGCGCGAGCAGGCGCTTCTGCGACGAGACCGTCTCCTGCGACCGCGCGAGCTGTTGCTGCAGGCGCGCGATGCCGGCCTGCAGCTCGCGCGCGATCGTGCCCTGGGTGACGCGGCCGATCACGCCTGCACCATGGTGAGCAGATCGTCGAGCAACCCGTTGCTCACCGTGATCAGCTGCGACGCCGCCTGGAAGCCACGCTGGAAGCGGATCAAGTCCGTGAACTCCTCCTCGAGGCTGACGCCGGACACGGCGTCGCGTTGCGCCGCGATCGCGGTCGCGACCGTCTCCGCGACGGTGGCGCGGTCGGCGGCGTCACGCGCGTCGCTGCCGATTGCGGCGTGAAAGACCGCGAAGCGCTCCGTGAGCGTCGCGCCGCCGAGCTCCGTGAAGGGGGTCGAGCCGATGCGCTGGAGCGCGAGCGCGTTGGTATTGTCGGCGAGGTTCGCGCTCGCCGCCGCGGCGATGCCGCGCGGGTCGGTGAGCGCGACGTCGAGGTCGCGGGCGCCGGTGCCGGCGAAGAGCGCCGCGCCGACCGCGCCGTCGAGGTCGCGACCGGCGGGATCGGTCTGTACCGCGTTCACCTTGTCACGCAGCACGGTCGCGAGCAGGTCGAGATCGGCGCTGCGCGCCGGCAGGTCGGTATCGCGCACGTCGACCAGCGCGCCGAGCGTGCCGCCGAGGTCGCCTTGCAGGCGGATGGTCGTGCCGTTGGCACCGCGCAGGGCAACCGCGCTGAGCGGCGCGCCGTCGAGGCCGCTCGCCGGATCGGGCACCGTCGTGAGCTCCGCGGCGTCGACGCCGAGGACGAGCGCCGCGCCCGAGGCGGCGAACACGTTGACCGCACCGTTCGGCGCCTCGACGACGTTGATTTGCAGCGTGCCGGCGAGACGGTTCAGCGCCTCGCGCCGGCTGTCGCGGAGATCGTTCGCCGTCGCGCCACCGACCTCGCTCGTGACGATCTCGCGATTGAGCGCGGCGATCGTGCCGAGCAGGCCGTTGCCCTCGCGCACCGTCTGCGCCACGCGCGCATCGGTCTCGCGCTGCAGCGCCGCGATCCCGCCGTAGGCGCCGCGAAAGGCGCTCGCCACGCCGTCGGCCGCACCGAGCAGCTGGTCGCGCACGGTCGAATCCTGAGGAGACACCGCGAGCGCGCTCGCCGCCGCGAAGAAGCATTGCAACGCGTCGCCGATCCCGGGGTCCTGCACCGGAAAGAGCGCCTCGAGCTGGCCCACCAGCTCCTGCCCAGTGGTCGCGCCGGCGAGGCCGGTTGCGCTCGCGAGACGGCGCGCTTCGAGGAACTGATCGACCGCCTGCTCGACGCCGGTCGCGCTGACGCCGAGCCCGGCGCCGCCGTCGGGCGGCGGAATCGCGCTCAGCACCACGCGCTGGCGGCTGTAGCCGGGCGTGTCGACGTTGGCGATGTTGTTGCCGGTGGTTTGCAGCGCGCGTTGATGCGCCAGCAACGCCTCGCGTCCGATCGTGAGCAGCGGGAAGATCGCCATCAGGCGCTCCAGCCCCCGCTCGCGGTCCGTACCGGGGCGGTGAGCTTGGCGTGACCGTCGTAGCGCGTCTCGGGCCGCTCACGCCGGATCACGTCGAGAAGATCGGTGACCTGCCCGAGCGCGGCGCGGACGACGCGCTCGTTCACGCGCTGCGCGCGGGCGAGCGCAGTCGCGGCGGCGCGCAGCGCGCGGACCGTCTCGCCGAGCGTGGGATCGCCGGCGGCGATCGTCGTGAGTGGGCGTCCGTCGGCGCGCACGCCGGCACGCCGGGCCGCTGCCGCGCGCGCCCACTCGGCGTGCACGCTCTCGCGCTCCTTCAGACAGGCGATGAGGGCCGGGTAATCGAACGCCGCCGCGGCGGCGCGCTCGGCGTCGAGGACGAGCTGGAGACGGGCGCAGCACTCACGCTCCGCCTCGAGCAACGCCCGCAGGCCGGAAGACGTGTGCGCGCTCATGGCGTCAGCTCAGGGCGTCGCTCGCAAGCTCGCTCAGCAGGCGCTCCGCGATGGCGCGGGGCGCGGGATGGTACTCGTTGGCATCGACGCGCTCCTGGAGCTCGTGCACACGCGCCGTCTCGATCGCGTCCACGTCGCCGACCTCCCCCCGCAGCCGTTGCAACAGCCGCGCGGTGCTCGAGAGCTCGACCGAGTCCTGGGCGCCGCTCGTGGTCCCCGTCCGCACCGAGCCGCCGCCGAGCGGCGTCGCAGGGGTCGCGTCGCTGACGGTCGGCGTCTGTCCCGGCGGTCGTCTCGTGATCCTCATGGATGCTCTCCCGGACGCGAGCTGCGCGTCCTCGCAGGAGATATCGGCCGGAGCAGCGGCAATCTTGAGCCGGAGAGCGACGCGGCGGTGCCACTCAGCCCTCCGCCCCGTCGGCTCCGGGCCCCCGGACGGCGGTCCCGAAGGGCGTGGCATCCTTCAAAAACGCCGCGGGATCGAGAGCTTGCCCTCCCCGCTCGACGGCGAAATGGAGGTGCGGACCGGTACTCCGGCCGGTCGACCCGACCGTTGCCAGGACGTCGCCGGCGACAACTTTTTGGCCGATCCGCACGAAGGTGCGGGCGGCATGCGCATAGCTCGTCACCACGCCATCCGCATGGCGGACGGCGACCATGTTCCCGGAGGGACCGCTGCGGCCGCTGAACACGACCTCGCCGGCCGCGGCGGCGCGGATCGCGCTGCCGGGCGGCGCGGCGACGTCGATGCCGCCGTGGAAGCGCGGCGCGCCGGTCAACGGATCCTGCCGCACCCCGAACTCGGAGGTGACGCGACCCTCGAGCGGCAATACGTGCTCGGCGGCCTGGTATGCACTCAGGGCTGGCGCACCGCTCGCCGCGACCGGACCCGCGGCGCCGAGCGGCCCGGCGGCCTGGCGCTCCGACACCGGCGCCGGGGTCGTCGCCGCGGCTCCACTCGCCGGCGACGCCGCGGCGCCGCGGCGCTCGAGCTGCGCGGTCAGCTGGCGCGCGACACCCAAGTCGGCGCCGGCCGTGATGCTGCGCGCGAGCTCGGCATCGAAAGCGCCGTCGAGCATCTTCCGCGCCGCCGACGCCTGCAGCATGCCGCCGTCGGGGATCGTCTTCCGCATCGCGCCGATCAGCTGCGCGACCAGCAGCGCCTCGAACTCCTTCGCGATCTCTGCCGGCGGCTTCGACGCGAGGCGACGCTCCTCGTCGACCCCGCGCGGCGTCGCCGGCAAGAGCAGGCTCGCGGCGCCGATCGCGTCGGTCACATCAGCTCCAGCTCGGCTTCGAGGGCGCCGGCGGTCTTGATCGCTTGCAGCACCGCGATCAGGTCTTGCGGCGTCACGCCGAGCGCGTTCAGCCCACCGACCAGCTGGCCGAGGCTCACTCCCGGCTGGAGGACGACCAGGCGTTGCTTGTCACCCTCCTGCACCGCGACCGTGCTGTCGGGGACGACGACGGTTTTGCCCTCCGAGAACGGCGCCGGCTGCGACACACCGAAGTCGGTCTTCACCTGGATCTGCAGGCTGCCGTGCGCGATCGCGACCGGCGCGATCCGCACCTCGGATCCCATGATCACGGTGCCGGTGCGCTCGTTCACGATCACGCGCGCGCGCCGGTCGGGCTGCACCTGGAGGCCCTCGATGCTCGCGAGCATGTGCATCGCCTCGCTCTCGGTGCCGCCCGCGAGCGCGACGTCGACGGTGCCGGGATCGACGACCTCCGCCGCCTGCTCGCCGATCGAGTCGTTGATCGCGAGCGCGACGCGGCGGGCGGTGGTGAAGTCGGCGTCGTGCAGGCTCAAGCGCACCTTGCCGTCGGCGACGACGTGCGCCGGCACCTCGCGCTCGACGATCGCACCGCCGGTCAGCACCCCCGCCGTCGGATGGCTCTTGGTCGCCGACGCGCCCGCCGCCTCGGCGGTGAAGCCGCCGCCGATCGAGACCGGTCCTTGCGCGACCGCGTAGACTTGCTGATCGCCGCCGATCAGCGGCGCCATCAACAGCGTCCCGCCGCGCAGCGACTTGGCGTCGCCGATCGACGAGATCTGTACGTCGATCTTGCTGCCGGCGCGCGCGAACGGCGGCAACATCGCCGTCACCGCGACCGCGGCGGCATTCTTGACGCGGATCTGGCGCGGGTCGACGGTGATCGTGACGCCGCGCCGGCGCAGCATGCTCAAGATGCTCTGGATCGTGAAGAGCGACTGCTGCCCGTCGCCGGTGCCGTCGAGACCGAGCACCACGCCGTAGCCGGAGAGCTGATTCGGCCGCACGCCCTCGACGTCGACGATGTCCTTCAGTCGCGCCGCCGACGCGGCGGACGGCCACAGCATGATCAGGAGCGCCGTTGCCAGCGCCGCGCGCCAGATGCGGATCAGAACGGCCATACCCAATCCAGGAGCCAGTAGCCCCAGCCCGGGAACTGCTTCATCCCGATGACGCCGGTGCCGTAGTAGTCGATCTTGGCCTGCGCCAGGCGCGTCGACAGCACCTCGTTCTCGGCGGTGATGTCCTCGGGACGCGCCCAGCCGGCGAGCACGATGTGCTGGTTCTCGTGGTTGACCGCGACCATCTTGTCGCCCTCGACCCAGAGGTTGCCGTTGGGCGCGACCGCGGTGACGACGGCGGTGACGCGCGCCGACAACTTGCCCTTGCGCGACGTGCTCCCCTGCCCATCCCACTCGCGCGCCGAATCGCCCTGAATCAGCTGCGCCGGATTGATGTTCGGGTTCTTCTTCGCGAGCTCCTGGGGAAAGCCGAAGAACTCCTTGAGGCTTCCCGAGACCGACGTCTTGGTCGACGTCGAGGTCTCGGCGTCCTTCGAGCCGGTCGCGTCCTCGAGCACGATGATGGTGAGCAGATCGCCGAGCGCGCGGGCCTTGACGTCGCTGAAGAGGAAATTGCCGCCGACGTCGTCGCGCCAGAGCGAGCCCGTTGCGCGCGCCTGCGCCGACGGTGGCGGGATGGCGATCGCGCCGCCGCGGACGACCGGCGAGTTGTCGAGATAGACCTTGCCGCAGCCGGCCGCGAGCGCACAGCACGCGACGAGCGCGAGGCCGAGGACACGACGCCCCGTGGCGATGGCGTCCGCCGCGACCGCGACGCGACGGTCAGTACTGGACGAGAACGATCCCACGATCCACCACATGGCCGGCGATCTCCTGCTTCGAGCGACGGTTCACCGCACGCACCCGCGCGCCGGCGCTGCCGGCCTCGAGCGCCTCGCCCGGAAGGCTGAGGCGCATGCCGGCGGTCTCGACGACGAGCGTGACGACGTCGCCGCGTCGCACCAAGAGCGGGCTGGCGAGCGCCTGGGCGGCGATCGGCGTGCCGGCCGCGAGCGCGACGTTGGCCTCCTTGCCGATCGCGTCGGCGGGGTTCCGGACGAGGGCGGTCGAAGGACCGCCGAGGTCGCGCTCCTCGACGGCGAGATCGTCGGCGCTGATCAGGGCGCCGCGCGCGATCGCACGCCGCGCGGTCACGACCGGACCGAAGGCCTCGACCTCGACCCGCACCGGCACGCTCGCGACCTTGGCTCCGTCCTGCTCGAGGACGAGGGTGAATCGTCGCGTCGCGCCGCGTGCCGGGCCGACCGCTGTGAGGCGGGTCTCGTAGCCGCCGGGCGGGATCCTGACGCTCGTCATGCCGACGTCGACGGCGCCCAGGCGCTCGCCCTCGGCGAGCGCCGCGGGCGCGTCGTCCTCGACCGCGCGTGTCAGCTCGGCGGCCGCGATCTCCTGGTACGCGCGGCTGACGATCACCGTCGGCGGGATCTGGTAGCGGGTCGCCGCGGCGTCGAGGCCGCTCTCGGTGAGACGGCGAAGGATCATCGCGCCGGCGAGACGGCGCGTCGTTCCCGGCGCCGGCGCCGGACCGAGCTCGACCTCGGCGAGCGTCGCCCCGTTGCCGTCGAGCGTCGCGACGTCGGCGAGCCGTATCGACGCGCCGTTGACGGTCGCGCTGCGCTCGACGGTGACGCGACCGTCGGCGCTCGCCGCCCGCGCGGCCGGCACGAGCGCCGTGACCGCGGCGATCGCGAGCGTGCCGCAAAGCCCCGCGTGGCGCATCACCGCCCGAGCGCCGCCGTCGCGCGCAGCATCTCGTCGGCCGCCGTGATCGCCCGCGAGTTGATCTCGTACGCGCGCTGCCCGGTGATCATCGCGACCAGCTCCTCGACGACGCTCACGTTCGAGCTCTCGAGAAAGCCCTGGTTGAGCTCGCCGAGGCCGTCCTGCCCGGGCGTGCCGAGCTGCGGCGGCCCGGAGGTCTGGGTCTCGAGGAAGAGGTTCCGCCCTTCGGCGCGCAGGCCGGCGGGGTTCGCGAAGCGCACCGTCTGCATCTGACCGACCTGGCTCGGCGCCGACTGGCCCGGGAGCGTCACGCTCACGGTGCCGTCGTTGCCGATCGAGATCGACGCCGCGCCCGACGGGATCGTGATCTGCGGCGTCAGCGCGTCGCCTTCCGAGGTGACCACCGAGCCGCCGGAGTTGAGCTTGAAGGCGCCGGCGCGGGTGTAGGCCGTGCTGCCGTCCGGCAAGGTCACCTGGAACATGCCCTCGCCGCCGATCGCGACGTCGAGCGGGTTCGTGGTCTGCGTGAAGTCGCCCTGGAGATGGATGCGCGACACCGCCGCCGGCTTCACGCCCAGGCCGACCTGCACGCCGGTCGAGATCTGGGTCGTGCTGGTCGCCGGCCCGCCCGGCTCGCGCAGCGTCTGGTAGAGCAAGTCTTGGAAGTCGGCGCGGCTCTTCTTGAAGCCGCTGGTGCCGACGTTCGCGAGGTTGTTGGCGATGACGTCGATGTTGAGCTGCTGGGCTTCCATGCCCGTCGCTGCGGTGTAGAGCGCGCGAATCATCCTTGTCTCCTCAGGCGCGGCCGACGTCGGTGATGGCGTGCGCCGTCATCTGATCGAGGCGGTCCGCCGCGTGCAGATACGCCTCGAAGCCTCGCATCGTGTCGATGAGCGCGACCAGGCTCTGGACCGGCGAGAGATTGGCGCCCTCGAGCGCCGACTGCACGACCTGGGTCGCGCCCGGATCGAGCTCGTGCGGCGCCTCGCGCCCCGGCGCGAAGGTGGTGCCGCTCTCGCGCAGCAACGTTTGCGGATCGTTGACGTCGACGACGCGGAGCGCGCCGATCGCCGCGTCCCCCACCTTCACGACGCCCTTG
Organism: Binatia bacterium; assembly: GCA_041485125.1. GTDB lineage: Bacteria > Desulfobacterota > Binatia > UTPRO1 > UTPRO1 > JBGPIT01. The sequence continues at coordinate 17,799 of JBGPIT010000039.1, forward strand.
TCGTCGATCGTGACCGGTCCGCCGCCGACGCGGAGCTCGCCGCCGCCCTGCCCTTGCACGCGCAGGCCGTCGCTGGTCGTGAGGACGCCGTCGCCGTCGATCGCGAGGTTGCCGCGCCGGGTGAGGCGCTCGCCGTGCGGTCCGTCGACGACCAGGAAGCCCGACCCCGAGAGCGCGACGTCGAGCGGGTTGCCGGTACGCTCGATCGGGCCGTTCGCGAAGTTGGTCTGTAACGTCCCGCGCGTGATCGCCGTCGGGGTGGCGTTGACGTTACCGGTGCGGGTGCCGATCTCGTCGGCGCGTTGCACCAGGAGCTCCGCCTTGAAGCCGGGTGTGCTGGCGTTGGCGAGGTTGTTCGCGATCACGTCGAGGCGCTGCTGCGCCGCGAGGCTTCCCGAAACCGCCGCATACATCCCTGCGTTCATCCCGACACTAGGGAGCAACGCATGTGCCACCGGCGGATGCGGCGAGGCGTCCGACCGGCGCGGTCGGGATGACGCCTGCGCTGCCGTCGTCGGGGGACGGCGGCAGATTTTTCCGGGTCATTCTTGCCGGCTGAGCGCGGGGGCGGGCGCGCCGTGCGCAGCGCCGTTCGCTGCGGTGTCGTCGATCGCGATCAAGAGACGCACCTCGGCGGCCGAGACGTCGAGGCGGCGCGCGATATCCTCGACCGCGAGGGATGCCCGCGCGAGCGCGCGAACGCGCGCGGCGAGGTCGTCGCCGGACGCCTGGTCGCGCGCGGCCGGGGTGTCGGCGGCATTGCCCCAGGCGGTCGGCACGTGCTCCGGCGCCGTCGGCGCGGCCACTGCCGCGTGTGATGCCTCACACGCCCGCGCCGCGGCCGCGGTCTCCTCGGCGAGACGGCGGAGCTGTTGCGCGCGCGCGGCGAGCTTGTCGTCGAGGTCGCGCGCGAGGCCCTCGGCTTGCGCCACGAGCCCGCGCAGGTCGTCGAAGATCGCGCGCAGCGCGCTCTCGCGCTCGCGCCACGCGATCCCGGGATCCCGGCCGAGTCGTTGCAGGACGAGGACGAGCAGCGCCAGCAGCGCCGCGTCGACGACGGGGGCCGCCCAGCCGAGCGCGCTCATTCCGGCGACCCGAAGTGATCACGCAGCAGGCCGCGCAAGCGCAGCAACGCTTGCGCGTGCAGCTGCGAGACCCGTGACTCCGTCAGCCCCAGCACCGCCCCGGTTTCCTTCATCGTGATGCCCTCGTGGTAGTAGAGCGCGATCACCGTGCGCTCCTTCTCCGGCAGCGTCTCGATCGCGCTCGCCACCAGATCGACGCGCTCGCGCGCGAGCAAGGCGTGGATCGGATCGTCCTCGTTGCCCTCGAACACGCGCTCGATCTGCAATCGGTCGGCGCCGCTCGCGAGCCCGAGATCCTCGAGGCTGAAGAGCGTCATCTGACCGATCTCGGTGAGGAGCGCGTGCAGCGCCGGCAGGCTCATGTCGAGCGCCGCGGCGACCTCCTCCTCGAGCGCCGGCCGGCCGAGCGCGCCCTCGAGCCGCCGGTACGTCTTCTCGAGCAGACTCGCCTTCTGCCGCACGCTGCGCGACACCCAGTCGACCGAGCGCAGGTGGTCGAGGATCGCGCCGCGGATGCGGAACTGGGCGTAGGTCGCGAACGCCGCCCGCTTCTGGGCGTCGTACTTGCCGAGCGCGTCGAGGAGGCCCTCGATGCCCCAGCTCACCATCTCGTCGAGCTCGATTTGCGGCGGCTTGCGCGCCGCCAGCCGCTGCACGACGCGGCGGACGAGCGGCAAGTACGAGCGCACGACGTCGTCGTCGGGCGGCGTCGGTCGCGCCGGCGCCTCCTTCCGCGCCGCGTAGCCGCGCGGCTCCGTCTGCAGCCTCACCCGCGCGTCTCCGCGCGTGGACGCGCCACGGCGCGCGCTGGTCCGGCCGCGGTCACGCGCGCGCCTCGCCGAGGAGGCTCCGGAAGAAGAACTGCAGGCCGCCCTTCGGGCGTCGCGCCGGCGCGTTCACGACGTGCGCCGCGAGGGACTCGAAGGCGCGGCTCGCCGGCGCCGACGGCGCGAGCTCGAGAACGGTTTGCTGGCGGCGTACCGCCTCCGCGACCTCGGGATCGTGCGGCACCCAGCCGGCGTAGCCGAGCGCGACGTGGAGGAAGCGCGCCGCGACCTGACTCAGGTGGCTGAAGGTGCGCAGCGCCTCGGTCTCGCTGCGCGCCATGTTCACCACGATGCCGAACTCCTGCTCGGCATAGCGCGTCGCCAACACCTTGATGAGCGCGTAGGCGTCGGTGAGCGCGGTCGGATCGGGCGTGGTGACGACGAGCGTCTCCTGCGCCGCGGTCGCGAAGAAGAGCACGTTCGACGAGATGCCCGCGCCGGTGTCGAGCAGGAGGACGTCGAAGGCGCCGTCGAGGCTGTCGATCTGGTCGAGCAGCAGGAGCTGCTGGCCGTGTGTCAGCTGCGTCAGCTCGTCGTAGCCGCTCGCCGCCGGCACGATTTGCACGCCGCCCGGTCCCTCGACCAGGACGTCCTTGATGCCGCACTCGCCGTGCAGGACGTGGCGCAAAGTCGCGCGCGGATGGAGGCCGAGGAGCGTGTCCAGGTTGGCGAGCCCGAGGTCCGCGTCGAGGACGATCACGCGCTGGCCGCGGCGCCGGAGCGCGAGCGCGAGGTTCGCGACCACGTTGGTCTTGCCGACGCCGCCCTTGCCGCTCGCGACCGCGATCGCGCGCACGCGCGGCGTGGCGTCGCGCCGGCGTGCTCCCGGCTTCGCGGCGCGCTCGGCCTTCGCCGGCGGCGTGTCCGGCGCGCTCGCCGCGCGCGCCGCCGCGCCGCGGAGACCGTCCGCTTGATCCACGCTGGTGGGCGTTCCGTCGCTCATGGCGCGATCAGGATCTCCGTGAGGGTGCCGGCGCTCGCCGCGATCAAGTCCTCCGGCACGCGCTGGCCGGTGCCGATCCAGCACAGCGGCACGCCCTGCTCGGCGAGCCAGCCGCAGACCGCCGGGCTCGCGCCCTCGTCGACCTTGGTGAGGACGCAGCTCGCCGGCGCGAGCGGGCCGACGCGTGCCCACGTCCGGCGGAGCGCCGTCTCGTGGCTGGTCGCGCTCATGACCGCCGTCACCGCGAGCGGCTCGTCCGCCGCCGCGAGCAGCCGCGCGACGTCGGCGGCGATGCCGGCGTCGCCGCTCAAGCCGGTGGTGTCGACGTAGACGCGGGCGCAGTCGGCGAAGGCGCGGAGCGCGTCGCGGAGCTCGGCGCCGTCGCGCGCGACCCGCATCGGAATGCCGAGGAGGCGGGCGTAGGTGCCGAGCTGCTCGCCGGCGCCGATGCGATAGGTGTCGGCCATGACGAGGCCGAGGCTGGTCTCGCCGGCGCGCCGCCGCGCCGCCGCGAGCTTCGCGATCGTCGTCGTCTTGCCGGCGCCGGTCGGGCCGACGAGCGCGGTCACCCGCGCGTCGGGCGGCGGCGGCACGGGAAGGAGCGTCGCCGCCACTCCCGCCTCGAGCGCGGCCCGTGCTTCGACGCCGGCCGCGCGCTCGCTGTCGAAGCGCAGCGCCACCGCTTCCGCGAGCGGCGGCGCGAAGCCGCCGAGGACGAGCCGCCGGGCGAGATCACGGGCCTCGGCACCGAGCGCCGCGCTCGGATCGCGGAGTGGCGCCAAGGTGCGCTCGATCTCGGCGAGATGGGCGCGGAGCGCTTGCAGCTCCTGCGCGACGCTCGCGAAGCCGGCGTCGCCACTGGCGCTGATCGCGGGCGCGACGCCGCCGGATGCGGTCGCTGCTTCCGCGCCGGTGGGCATCGCCGCGAGGGGTCGCGTCACCAGCTCCGCGTCGACCGCGGCGGTGATCTCGATGCCGTCGGGATGGCCGCGCGTCGCCAGGATCACCGCCTCGGGGCCGAGATGCTCGCGCACCAGACGGGTCGCGGTGGCGA
>JBGPIT010000040.1:0-21534 GCA_041485125.1 Binatia bacterium
ATCGGCCTCTTCAAGCTCCGCGGCGAGACCGGCATCGCCGCGGGCGTGCGGCGCATCGAGGCGCTCACCGGCGGCGGCGCGCTCGACTGGGTGCAGGAGCGCGAGCACCGCCTGCGCGAGATCGGCGAGACGCTGAAGGCCCCGGAAGAGGAGACCGTCGAGCGGCTCGAGCGCCTGCTGGCGCAGCAACGCGAGCTCGAGCGCAAGCTCGAGAAGCTGCAGCGCGGTCTCGCGGGTGCCCAGAGCAGCGATCTCGCCGAGCAAGCGCGCAAGGTCGACGGCATCAACGTGCTCTCGACGCGCGTCGCCGACCTCGACGACAAGGCGCTGCGCGAGCTCGCCGATCGCCTCAAGGAGAAGCTCGCGCCGAGCATCATCACGCTCGGCACGACCGACGGCAGCAAGGTGACGCTCGTCACCGCCGTCAGCAAGGATCTCCTGAAGCGTTTCCACGCCGGCAATCTCATGAAGCAAGTCGCGCCGCTGATCGGCGGCGGCGGCGGCGGGCGGCCCGATTTCGCGCAGGCCGGCGGCAAGGATCCGGCGCGTCTCGATGAAGCGCTGGCACGCGTGTACGATCTGATCGGATGAGCGGCAGGAATCGGGCACGGCTCGCACGGTCGGTGATCGAGCCGGCGCGTCCGTCGCGCGGTCACCGTCGATGAACGCTCCCCAGCGCCCATCGCAGAAGCCGGCCGCGAGCGGCGGGGGCGCGAGCGGAGCGCCCCGCCCGGACGACGAGTCCGCGAGTCGCAACGCGGCGCCCGCGACCGGTCCGGTCACCCGCGTCGAGTTCCAGGATCATCGCCTGTTCCACGAGCTGCTCGGCCAACACGACGAGTACGTCAAGGTGATCGAGCGCGCGCTCGGCGTGCGCGTCGGCGTCACCGGCAAGACCGTCACGATCAGTGGCGGCGATGAGATCCAGCGCGAGCTCGCCGGCAAGGTCATGACGCAGCTCTACGGCGTCCTCGAGCGCGGATTTCCCGTCTTCGCCAGCGACGTCGACTACGCGATCCGCATCCTCTCCGGCGACCACGCCGCCAACGTCCGCGACATCTTCCTCGACACCATCTACATCGCCGCCCACAAGCGGGTGATCACGCCGAAGAGCGTGACGCAGAAAGCCTACATCGACGCGATCCGCGGCCACGACATCGTGTTCGCGATCGGCCCAGCCGGGACCGGCAAGACCTATTTGGCCATGGCGATGGGCATCGCCGAGTTGATGAAGCAGGGCTTCGCGCGCATCATCCTCACCCGGCCCGCCGTCGAGGCCGGGGAGAAGCTCGGCTTTCTGCCCGGCGACCTCGCGGAAAAGGTGAACCCCTATCTGCGCCCGCTCTACGATGCGCTGCACGACATGGTCGACTTCGATCGCGCCCGGAAGATGCTCGAGCGCGGCACCATCGAGGTTGCGCCGCTGGCATTCATGCGAGGACGCGCGCAGCCGTATTTCAGCCGGATCCTCACACCGCGCGGCTGGCGCCCCATCGGGAGTTTGAACATCGGCGACGCCGTGATCGGCTCCGACGGTCGTCCGACCAAGGTATTGGGTGTGTACCCGCAGGGAAGGAGAGAGGTCTTCCGCCTGACGGCGCAGGACGGAGCATCGACGCTATGCTGCGGCGAGCACCTGTGGGCCGTGTCGACACCCGCGGATCGCAGGCGCCACAAGCCGCCGCACGTACTCGAGACGCGCGAGATGATCGACCGCCTTCGCTCGGCGCACCAACACCGTTTCGAGTTGCCCCTGCTGTCGCGGCCCGTGCAGTTCCAGCCACAAGCAGTGCCAATGGATCCGTACGCGCTGGGCCTGCTGCTGGGTGACGGCTGCATCACCGGCAAGACCACACCGAGCTTTTGCACGGCGGACGCGGCGCTCAGACTTGCGCTCGAGCGAGAGCTCGATGGCATCGAGCTCGTCGCCCGCGGCGCGATCGACTACAGCCTCCGGCACGTCGCGGGTGGCCGCGGCGGTCTTCGCATCCCGAATCCCGTCACCCTGACCCTCCGCGACCTCGGACTCTGCGGCGCGCGGTCCCACACGAAGTTCGTGCCCGGCGAGTACCTGTACAATTCGCCGAGCACGCGCATGGCGCTGCTGCAGGGACTCCTCGACACCGACGGTGGTCCGGTCCTGCAGCGAGGACGTACGTGCCGCGTGCAGTACGCGACCACCTCGCCACAGCTCCGTGACGACGTCGTCTTTCTAGTGCGCTCGCTGGGTGGTGTCGCGTATTCCCGCACGCGTCCCGCGGCCGGGCGCAAGCCCGGGCGAGCGCGTGGCCACGAGATCGGCTACCGGCACGACGCCCACGTGATCGACATTCGTCTGCCGGCGCACGTCATGCCGTTCCGGCTGCCGCGCAAATGGGAGCAGTACGTCGAAGCTGGTGGCGGCGGACGACCGATGCGACACGTCGACAGTATCGAGCCCGTTGGTGCGCAGGACGTGTTGTGCATCCGGGTTGCGGCGACCGACTCACTCTACGTGACCGACGATTTCCTGCTCACCCACAACACCTTGAACGATTCGTTCGTCATCCTCGACGAGGCGCAGAACACCACGCCCGAGCAGATGAAGATGTTCCTCACCCGGCTCGGCTACGGGTCGAAGGCGGTGATTACCGGTGACGTCACGCAGACGGATCTGCCGCCGGGAAGGATGTCGGGTCTCAAAGACGCGCAGCAGATCCTGCGCGACGTGACGGACATCCGCTTCGTGCACTTCACCGAGCGCGACGTCGTCCGCCACCGCCTAGTCCAGGAGATCATCGCCGCTTACGACCGGGCGGAGAACGGGCCCGGCCGGAGCAACTCCTGACGTCGGCGTTGCTGCGGCTCGACGACCATGCGGACTGCGCGGCCGAACGCTGCCCCTCATTGCGGCGCGGCCGCGCGCCGCAATGACCACCCGAGTGGCCGTCGTCGTGTCGTGCCGCACGCCCCGCGGCCGCGCGTGGCAAGCACACGTGCGCGGCCGCGCCCGGCAGGTCGTGAGGATCCTCGGCCTCGACGGTCGCGAGCTCAGCGTGTCGCTGGTCGGCGACGACGAGATGCACGCCCTGAACCGGCAGTATCGCGGCCGCGATCGGCCGACCGACGTGCTCGCGTTCGCGCTCGACGACGAGTCGACGGCGAAGCCACAGCCTCCTCGGCACGATGCGGGTCGCGATTCCGGGGACTTTCCTCCGGCGTCGCTTCTCGGCGACGTGGTGATCTCGATCGACACCGCGGCGGAGCAAGCACGTGCGCGACGGCAGTCCGTGGAGCGAACGCTCGACGAGTTGCTCGTCCACGGCGTGCTGCACTTGATCGGCTACGACCACGAAATCTCGCCGGCGGAGGCGCGGCGGATGTTCAAGAAGGCGCGTGAGGTCGAGGCGGCGCTCGTCTCGCCGCGACGAGCCGGGCGGGCGCAGCGATGAGCCTCGGGGCGGCGGAGCGGTTTCGGGTGCCGGCGGGCGAATTTCGCGGCAACGGCGATCCGCGCCAGGCGCCGACGCCGCGAGCGCTGGCGTGGCGGCGGCGTGGTGTGGCGGCCCTGAGCGGCGCGCTGCTGGCCTCGGCGTTTCCCGTCGTCGACTGGAACCCGCTCGCCTGGATCGCGCTCGTACCGCTCCTCTGGGTGGCGCTCGGGCGTGGTGTGGGCGCGGCGTTCCGGACCGCGTGGATCGGCGGCCTCGTCTTCTTCGTCGCGACCCTCTACTGGCTCGTCCTCACGATCGGCACGTACACGAATCTGTCGCCGCTCGTCAGCGTCGGACCGGTGCTCCTCCTCTGCGGCTTCCTCGGGCTCTGGTTCGCGGTCTTCGCGGCCGGCTGCGAGGCGGCACGACGGCGCGGCATCGAGCTCTGGTGGATGGCGCCAGCGCTCTGGGTCGTGCTCGAATGGGTGCGCAACTATCTGCTCGGCGGCTTTCCGTGGGTGAGCCTCGGCTACTCGCAGCACCGCACGACGTACCTGATCCAGTTCATCGAGTTCACCGGGATCTACGGTGTGTCGGCGCTGGTCGTGCTGGTGAACGTCGTCGTGTACAGCGCGTTCCGCCGCTGGCGGGACGGCGGCGTGCCCGGGACCCGCGCGCTCTTGGCGCTCACGACGTTGCTGATGATGCTGGTGAGCTGGGGGTTCTGGCGCGTCCATCGTCTCGAGAGCACGCCGTCCGTGGGCAGCCTCCGCGTCGGCTTCATCCAAGGCAACGTCGCCCAGGACGAGAAGTGGGAGCCGACCTACCAGGACGCGACGATCGACCGCTACGACGAGCTGACGCGGCAGGCCGTCGCGGCCGGTGCCGAGCTCGTGGTCTGGCCGGAGACCGCAGCCCCGTTCTTTTTTCAAGACGACACGCCCTTGCGTGATCGCGTCCTCGACATCGCGCGCCGCCTTCACGTCTGGGTCTTGGTCGGCAGCCCGGCCTATGACTTTGCCCCGCCGGCCCCCGTCACCGCTCCCGCGGCCCCTCCCGACGCGCCAGTGCGGTCCGACGAGTTGATCCTCCACAACCGCGTCTACCTGGTCGGGCCCGACGGCGAGATCGCCGGGCGCTACGACAAGATGAAGCTCGTCCCGTTCGGCGAGTACATCCCGCTCGCGAGCGTCTTTTTCTTCGTCCACAAGATCGTCGAAGGCGTCGGCGATTTTCAGGCCGGCACCGATCCGGTCGTCTTCCGCGCCGGTCGGGCGCGATTCGGAGCGCTCATCTGCTACGAGGGCATCTTCCCGGGCCTGACGCGGCGGTTCGTCGCGGGCGGCGCCGACTTCCTCGTCAACATCACCAACGACGCCTGGTTCGGCCGCACCTCGGCGCCCTATCAGCATCTGGCGATGGTCGCGGTGCGCGCGATCGAGAACCGGACGCCGATCGTGCGCGTAGCGAATACCGGCTTTTCTGCTATGGTGGACGGTGCTGGTCGCGTCCGCTGGCGCACGGGTCTCTTCGACACCGAATGGCGTGTCGACACCGTCGAATGGACCGGCGACCGCACCCTGTACACCCGAGCCGGCGACCTGTTCGTATATCTCTGCATGATCCTGCTGGCGGCGAGTATGCTGGTCGGCATGACGCGGCCGGTGAAGCCGGCGATGGATCGGAGGCAAGCGCGATGACAGCCGAGACGACCGCAGTCACGAACGAGCTGCAGGGCCGCTTGAGTGCGCTCGAGCGCCGACTCGAGACGCTCCGGGGGCATCTTTGACATCGCCGGCACGCAAGCGAAGATCGCGACGCTCGACGAGCAGTCGGCGCGTCCCGAGTTCTGGAACGACAACGAGCGCGCGCAGAAGGTGCAGCGCGAGCGCTCGCAGCTGCGCGAGACGATAGACGGCTGGCAGCGCGAGCACATCGAGCTCGACGAGGCGGCGATCTTCCTCGAGCTCGCCGCCGACGGCGACGCCGACGCGATCCGCGAAGCGACCGCCAAGATCGAGGCCTCCGAGACCGCGATCGCCGCGCTCGAGATGCGCCAGATGCTCGGCGGCGAGCACGACGCCGGCAACGCCATCCTCGAGATCCATCCCGGCGCGGGCGGTACCGAGGCGCAGGACTGGGCGGAGATGCTGCTCCGCATGTATCTCCGCTGGTGCGAGCGCAAAGGCTTCAAGGTCGAGGTGCTCGAGCGTCAGGAGGGGGAGGGCGCCGGCATCAAGAGCGTCACCCTCACGATCGAGGGGTCCTACGCCTACGGCTATCTGCACGCCGAGGCGGGCGTGCACCGCTTGGTGCGGATCTCGCCCTTCGACGCCAACGCGCGCCGGCAGACGTCGTTCGCCTCGGTCTTCGTCTATCCCGACATCGAGGACGACATCGAGATCGACATCAACGAGGCCGATCTGCGCGTCGATACCTACCGCTCGAGCGGCGCCGGCGGCCAGCACGTCAACAAGACCGACTCGGCGGTTCGTCTCACGCACCTCCCGACCGGCATCGTGGTCGCGTGTCAGAACGAGCGCTCACAGCACAAGAACAAAGCGGTTGCGATGAAGGTCCTGCGCGCGCGGCTCTACGAGCTCGAGCTCGTGAAGCAGAAAGAGAAGATGGAGGTCTACACCAAGACCAAGAAGGAGATCGGGTTCGGCAGTCAGATCCGCTCGTACGTGCTGCACCCGTATCGCATGGTGAAGGACCACCGGACCGGGCACGAGTCCGGCAACACCGACGCCGTTCTGGACGGGGAGCTCGACCGCTTCATCGAAGCGTATCTGATGCAGAAGATCGCCGCCTGAATTCCAGAGGTCCGCGGAGCGCTTGGCGCGGATCCCGAACGCCGTTGCTCACGGCGATCGATTGGGCATTCACCGTGTCGTCGCCTCCGCCAACGCTTCGTCCATGACCGCTAGCGCGTAGGCGATCTCTTTGCTCGTGATCGTCAGCGGTGGGGCGAGGCGGATGACGGTGTCACGGTTGAGCGTCCAGTTGAGGACGAGGCCACGGCGCAGGCAGGCGGCTGCGAAGCGGCGCGTCGCGGCGGCCGTGCGGAGCTCGATCGCCAGCAAAAGGCCGATGCCGCGTACCGCGCGAATCACCGGGTGACGCTGCCGCAGGCGTTCGAGGCCGCGGCGGAGGGCGGTGCCGCGGCGTTGGGCGCGGCGCGGGAGATCACGGGCGATCGTCACCTCGAGCGCGGCCAGGCCGGCGGCGCAGGAGAGGGGGTGGCCGCCGAAGGTGGTGACGTGCGCGAGCGGGGGATCGCGCGAGAGCGTGGCCATGAGGCGGCGGGAGGCGAGAAAGGCGCCGAGCGGCAGGCCGCCGCCGACGGCTTTCGCCAGCACCAGGACGTCGGGACGGACGCCGAAGTGCTCGAACGCGAAGAGCGTGCCGGTCCGTCCGAGCCCCGTGACGACCTCGTCGAAGACGAGCAATGCGCCGACCTTCGAGCACCGCTCGCGCAGCGCGCGCACGAACCCGACATCGGGAACGCGGACGCCGCCTTCGGCTTGGACGGGCTCGATGACGACGGCGGCAACCCGGTCGTCGATGCGGGCGAGCGCGCCCTGGTCGTTCCACGGCAGCACGCGCGCGCCCGGGACGAGTGGAACGAACGGGTCGCGATAGCGCGCGTTGCCGCCGACGGAGAGCGCGCCCATCGTGTCGCCGTGGTAGCCGAGCTCGAAGCCGACCAGGCCGCGGCGGCCGCTGTGCTTGCGCGCGAGCTTGAGGGCACCCTCGATCGCCTCGGCGCCGCTGCTGGTGAAGAACGCGGTCTCGAACGGCGGCCCGGCGAGCTCGGCGAGGCGCGCCGCCAGTCGCACCTGCGGCTCGAGAACGTACTCGCCGTAGACCATCACGTGCAGGTAGCGCCGGAGCTGCGCGGCGCAGGCTCGCAGCACGGCGGGGTGGGCGTGGCCGAGATTCGCGACGCCCATGCCGGCGATGAGATCGAGATAGCGCCGCCCGGTCCGATCCTCGATCCAGCTGCCGCGGGCGGCGACGATGTCGAGCGCGAGCGGCGCGTTCGAGGTCTGCGCGACGTGACGGCGGAACGCGTCGGCGAGCGTGGTGCCTGATCGCTTCCCGCGTCCGGCGCTGCTCACGGCGACGCGACGAAGCACGCGAGACGCGCGTGGCCGCTTTGCCGCCACGCGAACGGCGGGGCCTGCATGCGCTCGAGCGGGCAGAGACGCGAGGCCGAGCAGGCGGCCGCGAACGCGGCGACGTCGCGCGTGCGCCGCGACGGACCGCTGAAGCCGACGGCCTCGACGACACCGTCGAAACGGGCGAGCACGGTCCGCGCGTCGGCGAGCGCCGGCGCCGGCACCACGATCAGGTGGCGGTTCAGCGGGCTCGCGAGCGGTGATCCGGTGCGGTCGCAGACGACGCTGAACCGGCCGTCGACGTCGCCGACCATCGCCATGTCTGCGCCCTCCTGGATGCGCCAGCGCTGCCGCTCGAGATAGCGCGCCACCACGGCGGCCTCGGCGATCGCGAGCGGCGCGCGCGGCATGTCGACCGCCAGGCGCGCGAGCTCGTCCGCGAGCGCGTCGATGAAGCGTGCCGTCGCGCTGCGCGACGTCTCCTCGAGGACGACGAGCTGCGGCGACAGGCATCCTTGCTGATCGAAGAGCGCGGTCTCCCACGCGAGGTCGGCGGCGGCGCGCCGCCCGACGGCGTCGCGCGTGATCACGGCGATGCTGAGGCGCGGGCCGAAGCGGAGGAGGCGCCTCGGCCGATGCGCCGCGATCGCGTCCAGCGACTCCGCGCGGCCGTAGGCGAGCACGACGTCGGCGCGCTCGATCGCGCGCGCGGTGCCGGCGTGGTCGCCGTCATCCGAATCGACGACCGCGAGCGCCGCACCGAGGCGCTCGTCTTCCGCGTCGAGCGAGCGCGCGAACAGCGGCGGCAGCAGCGGCTCGCGGCGCGTCGTCTTCACCAGGCTCGGGACGCCGGCGAGGAGCGCGGCGACGATCCCGAAGACTCCGGCGCCCGGTACGTTGCCGGCGAGGACGTGCAGCGCGAGCTGGGGCGCCGGAGCCGCCAGCGCCGCCTGCTCCGCGCGCGCGACCGCGTGCAGCTCCGACGCCGCGAGCGCGCGCGCCAGGTTGTCGAGCGCAGTCGTGATCGTGCGCGCCGGATAGCCGGTGCTCGCGGGCAAGGTCGCGACTGCCTCTCGGCGCCAGGGCGAGTCCGGCATGAGCCAGCCGGCCGAGGCGCGGTCGATCGCCTCGATGCGCGCGGCGAGCGGCATGCGACGGAGGGGCTCGCGCGCCGCGACCAGGCGATCAGCGAGGGCGTCGACCTCTCCGGGGCGCTGCGCGGGGCCGATCGCCGCTGACGAGGCGTACACCATGGGAATCAAACGCTCGCGAGCAGCGAGCAGCCGCGGGCTTCGGCGTGCGGCACGCGGCCGAGGAGCTCGATGCCGCCCTCGACGACGCGTCCGAGGTCCTCGGTTTGGATCGCCACGACCGAGCCGACGTTCACGAGATCGAGGTAACGCAGCACGCCGACGTCGCCGGGCGAGCACTCCGCGCTGGTGAGCGGATCACAGACCAACACTCGCAGCCACGGCGGCGCCTGGAACGGCCGCGAGCCACGCGCGTAGAGCTGCGAGCCGAGCTCCGTCATGCCGTACTCGTTCACGATCTGATCGTCGTCGATGCCGAAGCCCTCGCGGTACCGCCGCAGGATCTCCGCGCGCGCCAGCTCCTCGTCGTGCCCTTTGCATCCACCGGTATCGACGACGAGGCTGCCGACGGGGAGCCGCCAGCGACGTCCCGCCACGGCGTCGAGGAGCCGCAGCAGGGCCGCGGTGACGCCGAGCAGCAGGATAGGCTCCGACCCGTCGATCCGATCGAGCGCGCGCGCGAGACCGGAACCGTCGAGGCCGGCCGGCGTCAGGAATGACGGCGGACCGCCGGCGTCGTGCTCATGGCGGATCCACGACACCATCTCGCCGAGCGACGACGCGGGATACGCGTCGCGTTCCGGCGCGGCGACGATGAACCGCCGCCGTGTCGCGGGCGGCAGCACCGCACGATGAAAGCCCGCGAGTGCGGCGGCCTCGTACACGGCGAGCTCGGTCACGTGGTGACGGGCGCGGCGCGCCGGTCCTCGAGTCGTGCCGCTGCTCTCGTACACCCGCACCGCCGGACCACAGGCGAGCGTCGACTCGCGGAACGCGTCGGCGGGCACCGCCGGGATGTCGCGCCAGGAGCGCGGCGTCGATCGGCCACCGCGATCGACGAATCGGTGATACGGCGCGTTACGGCGATACTGGTAGCGATGAATTGCGAGCGCGAGCCGGTCAAACTCCGTGGCGGAGGATGCGGCGATGAAGGCAATGACAGCGTCGGCCAGAGCGCGATCCGCGCTGCTCGCTTCGATGTCGGGACTCGCTTCGATCATGGTCGTTCTCGGGTCTGCGCGTCCCGCCGTCGCCGAGACGACGATTCGGTTCATGAACGGTCGCGAGGTCGTCGTGCGGGAGTATTGGTACTCGGGCGATCGGCTCGTCTTCTCGAGCCCGGCCGGCAGCGTCGCCGTGCCGCGCGCGTCCGTCGCCGCCATCGCCCCGCAGCCCCAGCCGACCATAAGAGGCACATTCCGAGGTGTCAACGCGAAGGCCGGCGCACACGACGGCGCGGCGCCGACGCGATGAGACCGTCGACGCATGCGCGCTTGTCGCTCCGGGGGCGATCCGTTACGCTTCGTTGGTCATGCCGACCAAAGACGAGCTCTATGATCGTGCCGTCGATTTCGTCGCCGACGGCCAGCTCGATGACGCGATCGCGGCGTACCGTGAGGCGATCGCGCTCGATCCGTCATTCACCGACGCGATTCTCGGCCTGGCGATGGCCTACGCCGATCAGGGAAACTTCGACGAGGCGATCGCGCACGGCAAGCGCGCCGTCGAGCTCACCCCCGACGACACGCTCGCGCACACCAGCCTCTCGATGTTCTACCAGCGAAAGGGAATGATCCCCGAGGCGGAGGCGGAAGGTGCGAAGGCTCGCATGCTGGATTGGAAGCGCCAGCTTGCCGAGCAAGCCGAGAAGAAAGAGGGCGGCGACACCTAGTCGCGCCCGGCGCGATCAGCGGCGAGCGAGTCGCGCTGCGCCGCCGCCGGCGCAGCGCTCCGTCGAGCTGATCGCGACTACGCGCCGACGGGTCAGGGCGCCGCGGGCGCTCCGCCCGGCGCCGGACGAGCCATCGCGGTGCTCAGACGTTTGTCACACTCTTGCTTGTCGCGCGTGATCAGCGCGAGCTGACTCTTCAGCGTCTCGCGCTCGTTCTTGAGCGTATTCACCGCCTCCGTCTGCGCGTTCAGGTCCTTCTGCAGCGTCGACGCGTTTCCCCACAGCGTCCAGCCGAGAAAGAGGCCAGCGCCGACCGCGACCAGTATGATGACCACCCAGCCGGTATAGGTCCAAACGACTTCTTTGACCTCTTCCGCTTCGTGTCCTTCACCGTGCTCCGCCATAAACACTCCCTCCTATGGACCGCGCGTTGCGTCGAGGACGAGCGTCCCCGCTTCACCAGAGATCGGTTTGCGACTCCAAGTACCGCCGCAAATAGGGCTTCGCTTTCCGCAGGGCGTCGTCGAGACTGCCGAAGAGCTCCTCACGCACCCAATCGCCACGCACCCAACAATCGAACGAGGACTCCTCCCCGAGCGTGAACTCGAGGACGCACTCTCCGATGGGGTCGCCTGTGATGATGAACCGTACCGAACGGCCGGAGTCCACTATCACGCCGCGCGCGCGAGGTGGAAGAGGGAGCCGACGCTTGAGCCGTTCCAGCTCGGCGGGCGGCACCGACTCCTGCGGCACCATGCGAATCATCTTCCACTCGCCGGGCTCGGGCTTGGCTTCCTCGAGGAACTTGAGATTGATGTCGGTGAGGCGCGTCCGCGCCTGCTCCTGGTCGAACGCGTAGCCGATGTCGAAGAAGCGGGTGCCGATCGGCGGGCGCTCGCCGGCGGGCGTCGGTCGCGACCGCTCGGTGCTCTTGCCGGTGTCGACCCACCAGCGGTCCGCGACCGCCGGCGCACCCTCGCGACGCTGTTGCGACATGTCGGGCAGGATTAGCGTTCGACATCAGGGAAGGCAAGGAAACCAGCGGGTTGCCGCGCCATGGGCCGTCGACTATGGTCCCGCCGCGATGGCGGCCGAGCGGCAATGGGCATTGATCCTCGGTGCCTCGAGCGGATTCGGCGAGGCCACCGCGCGTGAGCTCGCGAGCCGCGGCTTCGACGTCTGCGGCGTGCATCTCGACCGTCGGGCGGCGCTGCCGCACGTCGAGGAGATCACCGGGTTCATCCGGGCGGCCGGCCGCGAGGCGATGTACTGCAACGTCAACGCCGCCGACCAGGAGAAGCGCCGTCAGGTCCTCGATGCCTTGGCGGCGCGCGTGCGCGACGACGGCGGCGGCGCCGTGCGTGTGCTGCTGCACTCGCTCGCCTTCGGCAGCCTGAATCCCTACATCGGGCCCGACCCGGCACGCACCGCCACGGCCGCGCAGCTCAACATGACGCTCGACGTGATGGCACACAGCCTCGTCTACTGGGTGCAAGATGCGCTCGCGCGCGGCTTGCTGGTGCGGGGCAGCCGCGTGCTCGCGATGACCAGTGCCGGCGACGTGCGTGTCTGGCCGGGCTACGGCGCGGTCTCGGCGGCGAAGACGGCGCTCGAGGCGCACGTCCGCCAGCTGGCGGTCGAGCTCGGTCCGAGCGCCATCACGGTGAACGCCATCCGTGCGGGCGTCACGGACACGCCGGCGCTCCGCAAGATTCCGGGCAGCGAGTGGATGCTCGACCAGGCGGCGTCGCGCAACCCGAGCGGACGCATGACCACGACCGAGGACGTCGCGAAGGTGGTCGCGATGCTCGCGAGCGACGACGCCCAGTGGATCACCGGCAACGTGATCGGCGTCGACGGCGGCGAGAACCTGCTCTGAACGTCCCCCGTGCCGGTCGGCGATCGCGCCGGCGGCACACGATCAGGCGCCGATCACGCCGGCACCAGCGGCGCAGGCAGCGTGCAGGTTGGCGATCAGGCTTGCGCGCGCCGGCGGCCGACGCTGCGGCGGGTGCCGGTCATGCGGACGCGCAGCGCCGGCTTGCGGACGCGCTCGGCGTCCTCGCTCGGCACGCCGTCCATCATGTTGGCGGCGAACAAGTCGGCTTTGCGCTCCGCGTCGGTCCAGAAGAGATAGTGGCCCATTTCGTGATGCACGGTATGGATCCACTGCTTCATCGAGTTGTACTTGCGGCCGCGCTTCCAGCTTTCGGGGTGCAACAGATGGATCTTGCCGTTTTCATACGTGCGGCCCGCACCCTTGCCCCAGTCGAGATACTCGAACCACTCCACTACCGGCGCGCGGATGCCATAGAACCTGCAAATCAACGCGATCGCGCGGCGGAAGGCGGCGGCATCATGAGTGGTGAAGAAGGTACGGAGAAGACGATCGACGCTGCGCCTGTCGCGCAACGTTGGGAGCATCATACGCATTGTCCGGGCCTCGAAAGGGTTTGAAAGGCGACTGATCAGCAGCTCGAGTACGCGAGACCTTAGACAGGCGCGATCACGCTGTCAACCGAGGTGCGGAAACCTCGCTATTACGCCTAGGACGAAGGCGAAAGGCGGGTGAAAAAGACGCGGGCCGCCGCTTCTGTGATGCATGCGCCCGACGGTCCGCGGAGTCCGCAGGCGCCACCGCACGGGCCTGCGCGCCCGTGCGGTGGCGCCGCGATCATGCGGCCTTGGTGTAGCGGGTGCCCCGGCGCGAGCCGGTCCGCTTGAGCTTCTTTTCGTGCACCCAGCCGGTGAGGCGCTGCGACAGCGTACCCGGCGCGACTCCGGAGACGATCTTGCGCACGTCGCTCGCCTTGAACGATCCGCGCGGCAGCTGCGAAAACACCTTGTCCCAATCGACGCGAGAGCGGCGCCCGCGCCGGCCGCCGGGCGCGCTGGCAGCGCTTGGTCGGCCGCGGCGGCCACCGCCGCCGCCACCCGAGCTGCCGCCGCCGGTGAGCTCCTCCATCAACTGCTGCCGCTGTTTGTTGAGCCTGTGGATTTGCGTCTCGATCGCGGAGATTTGTCGTTGTCCCGCGCGCCGCAGCCGTTTCATAACCGACTCTGCCTGCTTGCGGAGCTCCGCCAGTGTTCCGGTCCCTCGTCCACTGCTCGCCGCTTTTCGTCGTCTCGCCATATAGACCCCCCGGATCACGAAGTATGACGTAACCTTTGGATGTTCCTCATAGATGAGGATCGCTCTTATCAGATTGTAGCAAGATGAGGCAACTGGCTGACAAGAGAGATAATGCGGGGGGAAATTATTCAATGATGGAGGACGGGGCCGTGTCGGTGGGCGCGCCGACCACGATGGTACGTATGTTCACGAATTCACGGAGTCCGTAGTGGGAAAGCTCCCGGCCGAAACCGGAGCGTTTCACCCCACCGAACGGTAATCGTGGGTCCGACCGGACGATATCGTTGATGAACACCATCCCGGCGTCGAGCCGCCGGGAGAGACGCTTGGCGCGCAAGACGTCGCCAGTCCAGATGCTCGCGCCAAGGCCGTAGCGTGAACGGTTCGCCATTACCAGCGCCTCGCCTTCGTCACGCACGCGTACCACCGCCGCGATCGGACCGAAGACCTCCTCGTCGAAGGCAGGCATGCCCGGCTCCACCCGGTCGAGCACCGTCGGCGGATAGAAGAAGCCGGGCCCGTCCGGCACCCGACCGCCGCACGCGAGCTCGGCGCCGGCGGCGACGGTGCGCTCGACTTGGCGCGCCACCTCGTCGCGCAGATCGCGACGCGCGAGCGGACCGACGCGCGTGCGCGGGTCGAGCGGATCACCGACCGGCAGCGCCTCCATGGCCGCGACGAAGAGCGGCACGAAGCGATCCGCGACGGCGTCTTCGACGATGAAGCGCTTGGCGGCGATGCAGCTCTGTCCGGAGTTGACGGTGCGCGCGGCTGCCGCCTGCTTCGCGGCGCGCGGCAGGTCCGCGTCGGCGAGGACCAGAAACGGATCGCTGCCGCCGAGCTCGAGCACGGACTTCTTCACCACCCGCCCGGCCGCGGCTGCGACGGCCGCACCGGCACGTTCGCTGCCGGTGAGCGTCACCGCGACGATCCGGTCGTCGGCGATCACCGACTCGACCGCCGCCGACGAGATCAGCAACGTCTGGAACACGCCCGCCGGCACGCCGGCGTCGCGGAACGCGCTTTCGATCGCGAGCGCGGTGCCGCAGACGTTCGTGGCGTGCTTCAGGACGCCGACGTTGCCGGCGGCGAGCGCCGGCGCGGCGAAGCGGAACACCTGCCAGAAGGGGAAATTCCACGGCATGATCGCCAGCACCGGACCGAGCGGATCGAACGCGACGTAGCTGTCTGCGGCCTCGGTCGGCGCGGGCTCGGGAGCGAGCAGGACCGCGGCGCGCTCGGCATAGAACCGACACACGGTCGCGCACTTCGCGATCTCGCTGCGGGCGTCGCCGAGCGGCTTCCCCATCTCGGCGGTGATCAGCCGCGCGTACGTGTCCTGATTGCGCTCGAGGACGGCGGCGACGCGCGTGAGCGCCGCCGTGCGCTCGCCGAGCCCGATCTCGCGCCAGGATTGGAACGCCGCCCGCGCGGCGGCGAGACGCTGCGCGATCTCGTCGGGACCGTGCTCGGGGTATTCGGCGATGAGCGCTTCCGTCGCCGGGTTGATGCTCTGAAATGCCATGTGGTCGTGCTAGCGCAGCGCCACGCCGGAGGCCACGGGGGCGGTCGCGAGTGTGCGGTCGCTGCTCAGTCGAGGTCGACGCGGACGTACGCGACGCCGAACCGCCACGGCGCTCCGCTGCCGTCGACGACGTCGATCCGGACCTCGTTCGCGCCTCCGCGCAGCGTCTCCGGCGGCACGGCGAGACGATACTCGCGCCAGCCGACGTACGGTACGAACTCGTCCAGCAGGCGATCGTTCACGGCCACCCGCAGCGAGAGACAGCGACGCTCTCTGATGTCGGGCCGACCCGCGATCGCGACCACCGCCGCAGCGCCGGGGCGGAGCGGACGGCGGTCGTCGGTGCCTTGGGCCGCAGGCGGCGGCACGACGACATGGACCGTTCCCGTCCCGAACAGCCACGCTGCTTGACGGTCGTCGCGGTCGAACGGCGCCTCCCACGTCCCATCGAGCGCGGGCGTGCCGAGCTGCGCCATCGGCTCGACCTCGATCACGTGCGACTCGCGGGGCATGAGCGGAGACGGCAGGCGGACTGCGAGCGCGCGGACGTTGAGAACGACGGCGAGGACGCCGCCGAGCACGAGCGCGAGAAGCGCGGGGGCGAGAAGCGGCCGGCGGCGGAAGGGCTCGAGGCCGAGGCCCGTCAGCGCGATCGCGGCGAGGATGCCGCCGACCGCATCGAGGAACCAATGATGCGCGATCAGCACGCGCCCCGCGACGATCAGAACGAGCAGCAGAACCGCGGCGACGCGCCAACGCCGCGGATGACGAAATTCCGCCGCCAAGATGACGACCGCGAGCGCCGCGAGCGTGGTGTTCATGACGTGGCCGCTCGGAAAGCTGTGGCCGATCGCGACGTCGGGCAGCATGCTCGGGCGCTCGCGCGCGAAGGCGTTCTTCAAGACCTTGCCGGCGAGGAGGCCGACCGCGCAGACGGCGAGCGGTGGCCAGGTCGCCCGCAGGCCGCGCCGGCGAACGCTCACGACCGCGGCCGCCGCGAGGAGCACGATCGCGGCGCGCGTCACCAGCTCGACCACGCGGTCGACGGAACGGTCGAGGCCGCACCGGCGGCCGACGAGGATCGCGTGCCACACCGTCGCGTCGATGCCGACGAGGGCAGGCAGCAGGACCAACTCGGCGACGAGCAGGACGAGCGCGCCGAGGCCGATCCAGCGCAGCACCCGCGAGCGCTGCTCGTGTACGTCGGGCGCGGTCACCGGCGGTCGTACCAGAGCGGCACGACGAAGAGGTTCAGCCAGGTGGAGGTAAGGCGCCCGCCGATGGACGCCGCCCGCAGCTGTGGGCTCCCCTCGCGTGCGCGCGCCAGCGCCGCCTCCAAGGTCAGTCCCTCCTGGCGCGCGCTGCCGGCATGGAGCGCAGCGGCGACGATCGCGCCCGCCGCACACCGGACGAGCGCACGCATGTTTGCCAACCGCGCGGCCAGCATCGAGACGAACGCAGCTATATCGGCCGAGCTGCGTGCTGTGAAGCTGACGGCCGCTCGCGCAGTGATCGACGTTTCGTCATCCTTGCCGTCGCGTCGAGCGTTGATCGTACGCGACGGCGGTGGCCGCTCACGCTGCGCGGCGGAGGCGGCCGGCGACCATCCGATGCAGCGGGTAGCGCTCGATCGCGCGCGCGTACATGCCGTAGATCACCGGCAGCACGACGAGCGTGAGGGCGCAGGCGCTGAGCGTGCCGCCGACGATGACGACGGCGATCGGACGCTGCACCTCGCTGCCGATCGCGCGGCTCATCGCGGCGGGAACGAGGCCGAGCGCCGCGAGCGCGGCCGTCATCAGGACCGCGCGCAGGCGGTCGTGACAGCCGTCACGGATGGCCTGAGCGAGCGGCCGTCCTTCTTGGCGGCGCTCGAGAATGGCGGAGAGCACCAGCACGCCGTTGAGCGACGCCTGCCCGATGAGGGCGATGAAGCCGACTGCGGCGGAGACCGAGAGCGCCATCCCCGCCCACGCCAGCGCCGCGACGCCGCCGACCAGCGCGAACGGCACGTTCACCAGCACGATGACTGCCGGCGGCAGGCTGCCGAAGGCGTTGAACAAGAGCACGAGCGTGATCAAGAGCGCGATCGGCACCACCAGCTGCAGCCGCTGCATCGCGCGCTCCTTGCTCTCGAACTCGCCGCCCCATTCCAGGCTGACGCCGGGTGGCAGCGCGACCGTTTGCGTGACGCGGGCGCGGGCCTCGTCGACGAACGACCCCATGTCGCGGCCGCGGACGTTCATGCGGACGCCGATGTAGCGGCGGCCGTTCTCGCGGCTGATCGCGGCGCGGCCGAGACCGACCGAGACCCCCGCGAGCGTCTCGAGCGGCACGGTGATCCCACCCTGCACGGGCACCTGCAGCTTGCGGATCTTCTCCGCCTCGTCGCGCGCGTTCGTCGGATAGCGCACCACTACGTCGAAGCGGCGCTCGCCGCTCCAGAACACGCCGACCGGTACGCCGCCGAGCGCCGCCTGCACGATGTGCTGGAAGTCCTCCATGTCGAGACCGTAGCGGCCGAGCGCCGCCCGGTCGGGGGTGATCTGCAGCTGCGGGATCTCGCTGCTCTTCACGATGCCGAGGTCGGCGACGCCGGGGATGCCGGCGATCGTCGCCTTGATGCGCTCGGCGAGCGTTTGCAGCATCACCAGGTCGTCGCCGTAGATCTTGAGCGCGATCTGGCCGAACTGTCCCGAGATGTTCTCGTTCACGTTGTCGCGGATCGGCTGGGAGAAGTTGACCTCGATGCCGGGGATCTCCGCGAGCGCGGTGTCGAGGCGCGCCATGACGTCGAAGATCTCCGGCGCGTCGGGCGGCCAGTCCGATGGCGGCTTCAGGCGGACGAAGAACTCGAGGTTGTTCGGCAAGGTCGGATCGGTGCCGTCCTCGGGCCGCCCGAGCTGCGACATCTGCGAGTCGACGGCGGGATGGCGGTTCAGGATCTCGGTGATGCGCGGAACCAGGCGCCGCGCCTCCGTCAAGCTGATGTTCGAGGGCAGCGTGAAGGTGACGTAGAGCGCGCCCTCGTTCAGCTCCGGCAGGAACTCCGAGCCGAGATGCGAGAGGCTGAGGACCGCCGCGAGCAGCGCCGCGATGCTCGCGGCGACGACGAAGGGGCCGTGGCTGAGCGCCCAGCGCAGCACCGGGTCGTAGACGGCTTGCGCGCCGGTGAGGAGGGGCGACACGCGGTGGCGGATCGGCTTGCGGTAGGCGACCGTGGCGAGCACCGGCACCAAGGTCAGCGAGAAGAAAAGCGCACCGACCAGCGCCGCGACGACGGTGTTCGCCATCGGCGCGAAGATCCGACCCTCGACGCGCTCGAGGAGGAAGATCGGCAGGTAGGCGGCGATGATGATGAGCAGCGCGAACATGGTCGGGCGGACGACCGCGATCACCGCCCGCTCGATGCGCGCGCCGAGCCCGGCCGCGTCGCTCGGCGTGCCGTGCTCGGAGAGGCGGTGGACGATGCTCTCGATCATCACCACCGCGCCGTCGACGATGATCCCGAAGTCGACCGCGCCCATGCTGAGCAGGTTCGCGCTCATGCCGCGCGCTTTGAGATAGATGAACGCGGAGAGCAGTGAGAGCGGAATGATGGTCGCGACGATGAGCGCGGCGCGCAGGTCGACGAGGAACGCGAAGAGCACCAGCGTGACCAGGACCCCGCCCTCGACGAGGTTGCGTCCGACGGTGTGGAGCGTGGTCTCGACGAGGTCGGTGCGGTCGTAGAAGGGCGACACCTTGACGTCGCCCGGCAGGAGCCGCGCGTTCAGCTCGTCGACTGCCGCGCGCACGTGCGCGAGCACGACGCTCGGGTTGGCGGCCCGTCGCATGAGGACGATGCCCTCGACCGTGTCGAGCGCGTCCTGCCGGCTGACCACGCCCTGACGCGGCGCCCAGCCGTCGGTGACGGTCGCGACGTCGCGAATCAGGATCGGCGTCCCGCCATGCGTGGCGACCGGGGTCGCCGCGACGTCGTCGAGCGTCGTGAAGAGACCTTGGCTGCGGATGACGAGCTGCTCGGCGCCGCGCTCGAGGACGCCCCCGCTCGCGTTCCGCGACGCCTTGCCGAGGGCGCTCTCGAGGTCGCGCAGCTCGAGGCCGTAGGCGGCGAGCTTCGCCGGCGACGGCTCGACGTGGATCTCGCGCACCAGGCCGCCGTAGCTCACCACGTCGGCGACGTCCTGCACGCGCAACAGGCGCGGCCGCACCACCCAATCCTGCAACGTCCGCAGCTCCATCGGATCGCCGCCCGCGCCGGTGAGCGTGTAGCGGTAGATCTCGCCGATCGGGGTCGCGAGCGGTCCGAGCGCCGGCGTCACGCCCTCGGGAAGGTCGACGTCACGCAGCCGCTCGAGGACTTGCGTGCGTGCGAAGAGCGGATCGACGCCGTCCGCGAAGGTGAGCGTCACGTTCGAGAGCCCGAAGAGCGAGAGGTTCCGCAGGCGCGCCAGGCCCGGGGTGCCGTTCAGCGCGCGCTCGATCGGCACCCCGATCTGGCGCTCGACCTCCTCGGTCGGCTGGCCGGGGTAGAGCGTGATGACGCTGACTTGCGTGTCGGTCGGATCGGGAAAGGCCTCGATCGTGAGCGCGCGGAACGAATAGACGCCGGCGACGATCACGACCACGGCGGCAAACAGCACGGCGCCGCGGTTGCCGAGCGAGAAGTGGACGATGCGGTCGAACATCGGGTGCTACTGATTCGCGAGATCGACC
The DNA here is from genome assembly GCA_041485125.1 of Binatia bacterium. GTDB lineage: Bacteria > Desulfobacterota > Binatia > UTPRO1 > UTPRO1 > JBGPIT01. The sequence goes on from JBGPIT010000040.1 coordinate 19,897, forward strand.
GCGTTGAGCAGCAAGATGGCGCCCTTCGAGACGTAGGTCTCGCCCGGCGCGCAGCCGCGGACGATCTCGACCCGCCCGCCGCGCTGGCGGCCGAGGGTCACCTCGCGCCGCTCGAGTGTGCCGGAGCCGTCCGCGTGCGGCACGAAGATGAACGAATGCTGGTCGTCGGTGACCACCGCCTCCGACGGGACCACCACGCGCGCCTCGCCCTCGGGCGCGAACGCCACCTGCACGTACGCGTTCGGCCGCAGCCGCTTCTCGGGATTCGGCACGCGCACGCGCACCTCGACCATGCGCCGCTCCGGATCGACGACCTCGCCGATGTACTCGATGCGTCCCGCGATCGCGGTCTCGCTGCCGGCGGCGGGGATCACCTGTGCCGCCTGCCCGAGCGTCAAGTCGGTGACGTCGCCTTCGGGTACGTCGGCGGTGACGACCACCTCGTCGAGCTCGGCGACGACCATGAGCGGCTCGGCGCGGTCGGGGCCGACCTGCAGCCCGCGCACGACGTCGCGCTGCACGACGACGCCGTCGCGCGGCGCCGTCAACCAGTAGAGGCTGGCGTCGTCGGTCGAGACCGAGAGGCTCCGCAGCTTGAGCTCGGCGCGCTCGCGCGCAAGGCGCGCCTGCTCGTACTCTTGCTCGGCGTCGACGAGCTTCTTGCTGGGCTCGGCATTCAAGGCGACCAGCGCGCGCAGCCGCTCGGTCGCCTTCGCCTTGGCCCTCTCCATCGCGCGTTCGACCTCGATCTCCTTCGATAGATCCACGAGATCGGGCGAGCGGATCGCGATCACGCGCTCGTCCTTGCTGACGTGCTCGCCGAGCCGCGCCTTGACGTCATCGACGTGACCGGCGAGCGGCGCGACGATTGGTTGCGCGCGGGTCTCGTCGAAGGCCACCCGCGCCGACATCGGCATCGAGGGGATCGGCGCCGCGACCTCGGCGTGCGCGAGCTCGAGGTAGCTCCACGTCGGTGAGCCGGGGCGCACGTCGACGTGCTCGCCCTCGACGCTGAAGGGCGCCGTGCTGCCGCCCGCGTCCGGCGTCTCGGCGTGATGCGCCGGCGCGACCACGGCGACACCGAGGCTTGCCAGCGAGAGAATGCAGAGCCGCCCCATCAAGCGCCGTCGCGGCTCGGGTCGCTGCGGCTCGCGCGGGAGTGCCGCGTCGTCGTCGCTCATCTGTTGGGCTCCTGCGGGCTCGTCTCCGGCCGCGGAAACACCGCGGCGATCTGACGGATCTTGAGCGCCGTCTCGTACGCATCGCTCTCGAGGTCGACGCCCTCGAGGAGCAGCTCTTGATAGCGCCGGCGCGCGAGCAGCACGTCGACCTGCGACATGCCGCCCTGCTCGACGGCGCCTTGCATCGAGGTGCGAAGCTGGTCGGCGCGCGCGAGCGCCTCCGCGATCCGCGCGATGCGCTCGCCGACGATCGCCCGCTGGCGGACCGCCGACTCGAGCATCAGGCGTCCCGACGCGATCCACGCCTCGCGGGCGCGGCGGGCGCGCAGCATCGCCGACTCCGCGGCCTCGCGATCGGCCTGGCCCTGGTCCAGCACCGGCAGCGGTAGCTGTACGCCGAGGCCGAGGCTCTGGCGCTGGTTCCCGGAGGCCACGAAGGTGTCGTAGGTGTAGCCGA